>JAIRKT010000053.1 GCA_031259965.1 Christensenellaceae bacterium
GAAAGAGCAAAATAAATGGCATATGGAGAACACATGAAACAACAAAAAAAGTTATGGAACTAGTAAAAAAATTAAATTTCAATATCTAAATTTATAAGAGGTTTTGAAAGCAAATTTTCATAAACTGGTACTTGCTATAAACCTAAAATTAGAGAAGTTACAGATTAAAATAATGGTTTTATGTCAAATTGTTTTGCACGCAAATAAGCTTGAATGAGGTGACATCACAATTGAAACAATACAACTATGTGTTCTGTGAAACCATGAAATTTAAAATAAATCATCTCTCACCATTCAATAAATGACTATGTCGGCAAAAGTCCAACTGAAATTAAAAAAATCGTAACGCTTATTGGTAGATTGGAATTTTATGAGGAATAAATTAAAAAATTTGTATTTTGTTGAGTTTTAAGACTAATAGAGGGGCACAACCGAAAACCTACCTGGTTAATTATAAAATAATTGACCTGGTGGAGATGTTTGATTTGCTAATTTTCTTCTTAAATTTCATATCTACCTTTATTTTAATCTGTAACTTTCAGTTTTTAGGTATATAGAATCTTATTCAATTGAAAAACCGAGGAGGCTACGATTAGTAAAGTGAAACAAAATCTGAGCATTTAGCATTAGAATTAATAGGCATGTTTTACGCTGTGAAATGCGCGTTTTCTGTATTATGGGCTATAGTTGGAGATTCCTTTTAGAATTAACTGTTTTATTGCAAATTTAGGGTTTAATAGATTTATTTGACAATAAATGCAGATTGTGTTAAAATATGAAAAAAGTTGTGCTTCTTATAACCATAACTTTTGTTTAGCACAAGGAGGAATGCGATGCAGTATTCACATGAAGTAGAACATATGTGTTGTGTCAAAAAAGGATGTGACCATGGTCCAGCACCTATACCACAAGAGGGTAAATGGGTTCAGGCCAAAGAGATTAAAGATATATGTGGACTCACACATGGTGTGGGTTGGTGCGCACCGCAACAAGGCGCCTGCAAATTAACATTAAATGTAAAAGATGGTATTATTCGCGAAGCATTAATTGAAACCGTAGGTTGCTCTGGGATGACACATTCCGCCGCAATGGCAGCAGAAATTTTAAGTGGAAAAACCATACTTGAAGCACTAAATACCGATTTAGTATGTGATGCTATAAATACTGCGATGCGTGAATTGTTTTTGCAAATTGTTTATGGGCGAACTCAATCTGCATTTTCAGATGATGGTTTGCCAATAGGCGCTGGGCTTGAGGATCTTGGTAAAGGTTTAAGAAGTCAAATAGGTACAATGTATTCAACTGAAGCTAAGGGTGTTAGATACCTTGAGATGGCAGAAGGTTATGTCACTAGGTTAGCACTAGACGCTAATGATGAGGTGATTGGATATGAATTTGTGCGCATGGGACCTATGATGGAAATGATAACTTCTAAAGGTGTCGAGCCTGCGGAAGCTTTGAAAAAGTGCACTGGTTGTTATGGTCGATTTAGTGAAGCGGTTAAGATTATTAACCCAAGATTGCAATAGGAGGTATAAGATTATAATGTCTATAAGATTTGAAGGATATGAAAGAAGAATTGATTCTATATTGCAATTTCTGAAAAAGAATAACATAGCATCTTTAGAGAAAGCTCGTGAAATATGTCTCAGTAAAAAAATTGATGTTGATCAAATAGTTAAAGGCGTACAACCTATTGCATTTGAAAATGCTGTATGGGCGTACACTCTCGGATGTGCTTATGCTATTAAAAAAGGCGTAAAAAATGCTAGTGAAGCTGCGGAAGCAATTGGTGAAGGACTTCAAGCATTTTGTATTCCAGGATCAGTAGCCGACACAAGAAAAGTTGGACTGGGACATGGAAATCTAGCTGCTATGTTGTTAAAGGAAGAGACAAAATGTTTTGCTTTTGTAGCTGGGCATGAATCCTTTGCAGCAGCAGAAGGTGCTATTGGTATTGCAAAATCCGCAAACAAGGTGAGACGCGATCCACTTAGAGTTATTTTAAATGGGCTGGGCAAAGATGCGGCCTTTATTATTAGCAGAATAAATGGTTTCACATATGTGCGTACTGATTTTAACAGATACACTAATGAGTTAGTAATAGTTAGTGAAAAGGCATATAGCAATGGTGAAAAAGCAAAAGTTAAATGCTATGGCGCTGATGATGTAGGCGAAGGCGTTGCAATTATGATTAAAGAAGGTGTTGACGTCGGTATTACAGGCAACAGCACTAATCCAACAAGATTCCAACACCCAGTCAGTGGGACTTATAAGAAGTGGGCATTAGAAAATGGCCGAAAATATTTCTCTGTTGCATCAGGCGGTGGTACTGGTAGAACATTGCACCCCGATAATATGGCGGCAGGCCCAGCTTCATATGGAATGACAGACACTATGGGCAGAATGCATAGTGACGCGCAATTTGCTGGTTCGAGTTCAGTTCCTGCGCATGTTGAAATGATGGGACTAATTGGCATGGGCAACAACCCTATGGTTGGAGCTACAGTAGCTGTGGCGGTTGAAATTCAACAAGCACTAAATTCCTAATTGTTTAGGAGTTAAAATTTAATAAACATTAATTTAATAAGGAGGAAATATGAAAGTTTTTATTGTATGTCTTGCGGCAGTATTGTTTATATCACTTATAGTTTGGTACTGGTCAAGTGTTGTATCTACCGCTAGACGAAAAGGATATAGCGTTAAAAAGTGGGTTTTTCTATGTATGAGTATGCCTTTTATGCTTTTAGTATTAAAAAGAAAACCCAACATTACTGATAAACAAAACTAGCAATCAAGTTAGTTTTGTTTTAGTCAATATTAGTTAGTTTTACTTGCAAACAATTTTAATCAAAATCTGACATGATTTTGATTTTAATTGCTGGAATGGCTCAGCAGGTAGAGCGGGTCACTCGTAATGATCAGGTCGCCGGTTCGAATCCGGCTTTCAGCTCCAATTGTGTTGTATTATATAATCCTATTGAAAGCACTCCACACTAGATGGGGTGCTTTCTTTTAATTACTCGTCCCTCGAGTGTTTCTGAAAATGTTACTGCTTGTTGAGCTCTAACTAATTCTAATAACAGCATCGATAGTGAATCGTTTACACAAAAATCCGAGGAATTATATTTTTTTAGAACTATGATCACACATGTAGAATTATACAAAAGGTGGAGTATATCATTTGTTTTGGAAATATAAAAAATGTTGTGTGGTAAAAAGTTGCGGAGTTAAGGTGTCAGTATAAAGTATCCTCTAGGTAAATTGATATTGAAGCAATCCTCAGAGCCTGCAAAAACCTTACAGAGATTTCTCTCTAATCATTACAGAGATTTCTCTCTAATCATTGCTCTGCTCTCCGCTATTCATAAATGACGCACATAATATGATAGAGTCTCAAAACAGGGTATGATGCGAGAATATAATTTAAATATCTCATGAACCCTTAATTGATGACTCTATACGTGCCTATATGGTGCAACTAATTGTTGCGTTATTAATTACAAAACTAATATTTTAGAAGATTAAAGATCTTTTAAATTGCGGCTTTTATCTGGCCTTGGCCCTTTTAACCACTCTTCTTAACTAATTTGTCTATTGCTTTCCTTGCTTTTGCTAATGTAGCTGCATTCATTTGCTTCCCATTAATCTCTAGAACTGGGCCATTTTGACAAGAAGCACCACCAAACGAGGCTGTGAAAATTGTATCATCCACTAAACCTTGCTCTTTTATGTATTTTACAAGGCCTACATATAATTCCTGTGCACCTTTTGGTAGGCAACACGCGCCAAAACAAATTTTAATACTATATTTCTTAACAGTTGAATGTCCAGACAATAATACGATATCTTCATGTGCTATTTTAGGCTTTGTCTGGTATTTTGTATGAAATAATTCATGTGCCTTTTCATGTGTAATTTCTTCGGCGTAAAGTTTCTGAAGATATGGATTTGCACCTGAATTTCTAAAGAGCATAGTTTTATCATCAGCGTAGAGTCCCTTTGCGCGCTCCGCTACAGCATTTGGTTCATGTGTAGGCACAGGTTGCCCACCACCATTAACACAACCACCACAGCAAGCCATAACCTCTATAATATCGTAGGTCGCTTCCCCTGACTTGATTCGATCTATAAGTTTTCTAGCATTTGACAAACCACTAACCACAGCAACGCTGACTTTTGTGTCACCTAGTGAAACTTCAGCTGTTTTAATTCCATCTGGGCCTCTGACTTGTTTGAAATCAGTTATAGGAGCATCTGGAGTAAGTGTAGCGGATGCAAATCTTAACACCGCCTCACCAACGCCGCCCGAAGCACCAAATATCACACCTGCTCCAGTTTTAAAACCAAAAGGCATATCAAATGAAGCAGGTTCGATATTATCAAATTCAATTCCACGCTCCTTCATCATTAATGCTAATTCTTTCGTTGTTAGTACGATGTCTGTGTCCCTGTTTCCATTTACACTAAATTCAGGCCTTGATGCCTCGTATTTCTTTGCTGTGCATGGCATTATTGATATAATCACTAAATTTTCACGCGCAATATTTAGATCTTTCGTTAGTTTTTCTTTTGCTAATGAACTGAACATCTGTTGTGGTGACTTGCATGAGGAGAGGTTATTTAATAATTCGGGATAATTTTGTTCAGCAAATTTAACCCACGCAGGACAACATGATGTAAATTGTGGGAGTTTTTCTTTTTTTGTGAACCTATTTAAAAACTCGTTTGCCTCTTCTAAAATTGTTAAATCCGCTGAAAAACAAGTATCATATACTTTATCAACTCCGATCATTCTAAGTGCTGCAGTTATTTTTCCTGTAGACAAAGAACCAGGCTTTTGTCCAAAATATTCACCTAGTGCTACTCTAACAGCAGGGGCTAGTTGTACTATTACTGTTTTTGTAGGATCATGAATTGCATCCCATGCCTCATTTATGTTATACTTTGGCATTAACGCACCAACAGGACATATTTTTATACACTGTCCACAATTAACACATTCTACCTTTCCTAAGGCCTGACCATAAAATGGCGTCACCTTGGCATATGCGCCTCTATTTGCAATATCCAATGCGCCTACAGACTGTATCTCTTTACACACACGCACACAATCACCACAAAGAACACATTTACTTGAATCTCTGATAATCGATGGTGATGAATCATCAATTGGGCATTTTGAAACCATTTGCTTGAATCTTACTTTGGTTATTCCCATTTTTCTGGAAAGTTTCTGTAGCTTGCATTCATCACTCTTTGGACATGTTGTACAACTTTGGTCGTGACTAGCTAGCATCAATTCCAAAATCATTTTTCGCATGCTTCTAATCTGCTTGGTGTTGGTTTTTACTACCATATTGGGAGCGATAGGCGTAGAACACGCTGGGACAATTCCACGTCCTTCCACCTCAACCATACACATACGACAAGCTCCGTATACGCTTATATCAGAATGATAACAAAAGGTAGGCAGCTCTACATTTGCTTTCCTTATTAATTCTAGTAAATTCTTCTCACCCTCTAGTGGTGTTATCATTCCGTCAACTATTGCTGTTTTAACTTCATTATTTGTGCTTGACATTTGCATTCCTGCCTTTAAATCATTTTAGTTTGAATTTTATTATTCAATCCACATTATTACATGTTCACTTGTTTGCTCTAATAAAAATTTGAATTTATGCCAGGTGTGGTATGACATTCTAAACAAGTGCCTTTTGTTAATTTTATCTCAAAAATTAACGTTTACTATCCTTCAATCTATCCTTCTACAATAGCGCCAAATTTGCATGAGGCTATACAAGCTCCACATTTAATACATTTTTTGCTATCTATAACATAAGGAACCCCACGTTCGCCTTTGATTGCGTCGACAGGGCATTTTCTAGAACAAAGGCTACAACTCTTGCATTTTTCTTTTATGATTATGTATTTTTTGAAAGCGTCGCAACTATTAGCGGGACAATAACCATCAAATACATGCGCGTTGTATTCGTTTCTAAAATACCTAAGTGTAGATAAAACTGGATTAGGAGCTGTTTTACCCAATGCGCATAATGATCCAATCTTGACTGTATTTGCTAATTCTTCTAGCAGCTCTAGAGTGTCACCCGTTGCCTTCTTTTCTATTATGTCATCTAATAATGCAAGCATTTGCCGTGTACCCTCTCTACAAACAACACACTTACCACATGACTCGTTTTGTGTGAATTGCATAAAGAATCGTGCTATCTTTATCATGCAAGTTTGTTCGTTCATAACAACCAAACCACCTGATCCTACCATAGCACCAACAGATTGCAAACTCTCATAATCTAAAGGCAAATCTAAATGCGCTTTTGTTAAGCAACCACCAGATGGACCACCGATCTGCACTGCCTTAAAATCAGCGCCTGTTAAGTTGCCAGCATCATCTATTACACCACCGCCAATTTCGTATATAATCTCACGAAGTGTCGTGCCGAATGGTACTTCTATAAGTCCCGTATTTGCAACGTGACCAGTTAATGCAAATGTTTTAGTTCCCTTTGCGGTTTTTGTACCAAACTTTGCATAATTCTCTGCCCCTATGCGCATTATCAAAGGGATCGTAGATAATGTCTCAACATTATTAATCAAAGTGGGTTTTCCAAACAAACCTTTCTCAGCTGGAAATGGTGGTTTTGGTGATGGCATGCCACGCTTGCCCTCAATAGAAGACATTAAAGCAGTTTCCTCACCACACACAAAAGCTCCAGCGCCTTCCATTATGTTAATTACAAATTTCATTTTTGAGCCAAATATATTATCGCCCAAAATTCCAACAGCTTCAGCTGCGCTCACCGCCTGTTTTAGTCGATCCACGGCAAGTGGATATTCGGTTCTTACATAGATATAGCCTACAGAAGCACCAATAGCTTTTGCTGCTATGATCATTCCTTCTATTACACTATGCGGATTTCCTTCCATTACGCATCTATCCATAAACGCGCCAGGATCACCCTCATCACCATTACAGATTACGTATTTAATATCTGAAACATTCTGTCTTGTTATATCCCATTTGCGACCAGTAGGAAACCCACCACCGCCACGGCCTCTTAAACCAGAATCGGATATTTCTTTGCAAATTTCAACGTCAGTTAATTCATAAACGGCTTTTTGTGCCATAAAATATCCATCGTTGGCTATATATTCATCTAAATCACCAACATCAATATTTCCGCATAGTTTTAACATAATACGTTGTTGCTTTTCATAAAATGGTATTTTATTCTTTTTAATTACAGGTGTGCCACTAGGAGATCTGTATAACAATCTATCAATTGGATTACCCTTTAAAATTGTCTCTTCAACTATCTCTTCAACATCTGTAACTTTAACCTTTGTGTATAAAATACCTTGTGGATACAATGTTACTAATGGCCCCATTTGACAAAAGCCCTGGCATCCGCTTTGTGACATTATATAATCAGCTTTTTCTTTTTTTAATGAAACGGTTATTGGATATCCTTTTTCTTTAACTACTTCCAAAAACTTTTGATATATAAGGAGTGAACCGTTTGCAACACAACCTGTGCCTGCACAAATTATAATACGAACTTTATATTCTTTAATACTTTCTTCAAATTGTTGTTTGCGTTCGTTTAAATTAATGTGATTCATTTGCTTTTTCCTCCGCATTAATCTTTTCTATCAGGACTAGTGTCTTTTCCTTGTTCATTGCTCCATGAACTTCATCATTAATTACTACGACTGGTGCTATTCCACAAGCACCCAAACATGCCACAGTCTCTAATGTGAACAGCATATCGTCCGTGGTTTTTTTATCTTTGTTTAGTCCCAGTTTTGCCTCTAGAGTTTTAATTATTTCCTCAGATTTTTTAACATGACAAGCGGTACCATCACAAACTTTAATAATATTTTTCCCTTTGGGTTGAAGTGTAAAATGAGAATAAAAAGTAGCAACACCATATGCAAACGCAGGTGAAATTCCTAAAGCGGTAGCTATGTACATCATTATTTCTTCGGGGAGATATTTATACTCCTCTTGTATCTCTTGCAGAATTTTAATCAGCATGTGCGGATTCCGATTATGCCTATCTATTATCTCACAGACACGATCGAACTTTGACGAATCCTTGTCAGTCATGCTCATATCAGGTCTCCTTATGTTGTGTTTTATAGATTTTACCAATATTAGTCGAAATTGTCAAATATTTAAACATAAAAATACCTAATACTCAATGGCATATGCTAAGTGACTTCTTGAATTTTTAGCTTTCATTAAAGTATTTTAGAATTACTTCCTCATAAAGAGCTTTGATGTTTGAATAATTTTCGTCAGATTGACTAGCATAGTTTTCCGCCATTACACCTGAATTTATTTCTAATATTTTCAGCCCATCCATAGTGTCTATTATGTCAATAGAAGCAAATTTTATGCCAATTATTGCACTAGCATTAGATGCTAATTCAGCAATTTTCACTTTAATTTCTTTGTTTATATTAGAATCAGCATGTGCACCTAAACCTAGGTTGTGCTTTAAAGAGATTTCAACTCTTTCATTAATCATTGGGACATATTCAAAATTAATTTCTTTGTTAATGTCTAACACTTTTACAGAACTCGAATCAATTAAAGTTCTTATATCGCTTACTCCATCTCCCAATACGGCAGGCCTCATTTTTTTAAATATTATTTTTGCCTTGTTATTTAAAACAATGCATCGATATTCATCTTTGATTGAATAGTATATACAGACTGCCATCGAATCGGTTCTTTTAAATATTTTTTCTCTAGCTTTTTGCAGCTCCTCTAGATTATCTACAAAACAAACTCCATCGCCAGCTGTTCCCTCATTTGGTTTTAGTACAATCCTTTTGTGCTTCTCTAATAACTTTAAGAGTTTCTCTTCATCATCATAGCAACCTGTATAATGCTTCCACTCTGGTGATGTAAAATAATAATGCTCAACCGCACTAATCCCTCTCTTAGATAATAATTCATACGTAGCGGATTTGTCACAGCACAAGGCATCTGCTACAGCGTTATTTATTGGGAATTGATATCCATAAATATACATTTCCTTGTTATTAAAACTCAATCTGATTACCCACCCATAAGCGAATAATTCAAATTCAATTTTATGTTTTTCACAAATTTCTTTTACACTGCGTACAAGCACGCGCTCTTTGTTTAACATTAGCCTTTCCTCAAATTTAAAACCTAAGACCATTTAATGCATTTAAATACATTATATTACAAACTTATAGATGTCAACTAATTAAATTGACTCTCTCTATCGTACACAAAATATTCAAAATTATCTATCAATACATTTAAATCGAAAATAATATGCCCACCAAAAGCTATATAAAAATTTATCCTTAAACTGGTTGTAAACTCTATTTTTAAGGCTGATTAAAAAATTTAACTTGAATTTAATGAATAATTTTCGAAAATTTTCAATTTTACATATTTTACTTATTTTATAGACTCCTCCTTTCGTTTTTTTATTAACACGCTTTTTTGGCATTGTTAATCTTAAGGACATTTAGTCTTTTCAATGATTTTATGAAGTTTAATGCTCCTATTTTATGATGCAACCATAATTTTACTCTCCTCAGTCCGAATAGGAATTGTCCATTCTACACCGCCACAATAATGAAATATCATCCACGCCATTATGCGCCTTCGAATATTTCTTGCATTTTGACGTTTCTAGTCTCTATATATGTGCTTCTCTCAATAGCGTCTTCTTCGTAATACGAACAACAACTTTATGAGAGTCCCAATGTCAAGATAAGTGGAGACTAATAGCTTTCAAAAAAACTAACTTGAAACTCTAAGCAAAATTTTAATTGTTCGGCTTTTGGTTGGCACATCAATAGAATATTTTCAAGCATTAACACCATAACAATCATAGCACCATCTGATAAAGTTTTGCCTTTAATTTGCATTCGCCTGGGTTTTTTAATTAGGGCATATAACTCGCAATATCATAAATACCTTCCTCCCTTATTTTGTATAATCTAACAAAATGATTTATTTAAACATTTGTGTTGACATTAAAAAATTTCTTTATTGATTTGTAGTAATTAAAAAAAGAGCTTATGTGCCATTACACATCAAAAAATATATATTATCAATAGCTTGAATTAAGTTAATTACAGTAGCAACTCAAAGCCTATTTTTAAGTTGAGTATCTATGTGTAACTTTTTAAATAAGAATTGCAAGATAACATTAACTTCAAAAAATTCTGTTTTATTGCTACTTAATTACTGATGAGTTAATAACCAAAAATAGAATATAAAAATAAAATATTTTTATCAAATTCTGGAGTAAAATAGATTTGCCAAATAAAACTATTAATTATAATATAAAACAAGCGTGGAATGAGCCACTTTTTTGTGTAACTAAAACGATGCCTCACAAAAAAGCGAGGCAACGTCTAAAAATGTGGAATTTAAATATTAAATTAGCAACATTTATACACTAATTGCTTCGCTTGGGCATTCACCAGCGCAAGTTCCACAATCAATACAAACATCTTCTTTGATTGTAAATTTTGCGTCATCGCATTCTACAGCCTCGACTGGACATGCCGCAGCACATGCGCCGCAAGCAACGCATTTGCCAGAATCTATAATATACGCCATGATATAATTCTCCTATTTAAATTTATCTAAAACATGTGTGCTTTTAGTTTTATGATATTAATAATTTTAACATATATTTGATATTAAGTCAAGTATTCAGATTTTTAAGCACAAATGAAGATAATTTATATAGGCATTAATCGAAACTAATTATGATTTTATAATCTAAGCGGCTTCATCGCCCCGCTTAATCATGAGTTGATTTATCAACAATCTGTTATTATCAGTTGGAACAGGGTTGTCAACTATAAATGCCATATTCGCGTCAGAATCAATACATAACGAAATATTACCATGTCTGTTTGTCCTATATGTTACAATAGCTTTGTCAAAGAGTCTGTTCATAACTAAAGGATGCGGATGGCCATATGAATTATCCACTGAAACACTAATCACACCATATTCTGGAGTCAAAAAGTCAATAAACTCCTGTGATGATGATGTGTTTGCACCGTGATGTCCTACTTTCAAAACATCACAATCTAAGCTATTATTTCCGCTGGCTTTTTGAAGCTCAATAAACCATTCTTCCGTTTCTTTAGTAGCGTCACCTGTAAATATTAGTCTCCTTTCTAGATATTCTAAAACACATATGTTTGACATATCATTGTCGTCTGGAAAATTATTCATGCCAGGCGAATAAATGGTGAATTTGTATCCACTAGTGTTTATTATTTCATATGTACGGCCGTTTGGATCTAATCTAATAATTGTTGCATTTGGTTCTGCCTCAGACATATCTTCTAACGTGTCTTGAACGGTTTTTGAAGCGGTAGAGTCCTTGTCAAATGCGGTTTCTATGTCATTATAATATATGTTTTCAACTTCATATTTTTTTAGTATATCATCAGCTAAATTGATATGATCTGAATCAGCGTGAGACGCAATAAAATAATTTATTTTTGTAACACCCAGGCCTGATATGAATGTAGTGACATTGCTTGCTACCTCTTTAGGACCACTTCCTGTGCCACTCCCTGCGTCAATGAGAATATTTTTGTTAATCTTTAAAAGCCTTATGAAAATAGAATCTCCCTGGCCTACGTCTAAATAGTGGACTTCTAATTCTGTTTCATTTACGACAAAATCAAATGGCTCGTTTAATGTAGGTTGTAATGTAACTGTGTTTGCACCATTATTACCGCCATCTATATCAATAGTTGAATTATTTCCAATATTTTTGATAGCAATACCTATTTCAGTCCTAAATACAACACCCATAAAAATTACTGACGCTATTATAACTATTATTAATAGTAGTGTGATGAAATTCTCGGGTTTTTTCACTTTCACAGAAGCTCGTGCACGCGGCGCACTCTCTTGTGGACGTGGGTAGTATTTGCGTTTGTTGTCACCTTGCCTGTTATTGTTTTTATGTTCAAAATTGTTTTTGGGCATAATAAACTCCTTTATTTATGAGAGATGTAAAACAGATTTTACCTATTATATATATAGTATAACATATTATACAATAAATTTACACTTTTTTAATTAAATCTATTCCAATTTTTGTCATAAAATGTTAAAATTATTATATGAACTGAAAACCGATTCGCGAGGAATTTTATATGAAGTTTAATTACAAAAAAACCATTAAAGTTGGACTGGCTTTTGCTATAATCATGGTTTTTTGGACGATGTATGATTATGTGGTGCCACTGCTGCTCGAAAACACATTTGGATTAAGCAATTCAATGCGTGGGCTCATAATGGGACTTGACAACTTGTTATCTTTGTTTATGTTGCCTTTGTTTGGAAAGATCTCGGATAAAGCAGTAACAAAATATGGTAAACGCACACCATTTATATTTTTAGGTACTCTGGCCGCTGTTGTGTTAATGGTATTTGTGCCTGTCTCTTCTCTCACACAACTCAACAAAGCAACAAGTTTGCGTGATGAAATAATTCATACAGAGAGAGTTGACTATGTTTACACAGATTCTAAAAATGTACAATTTAACGCTGAACAATTATACTCAATGTTATACGATAAGGGTATTGAAAATTCCGATTATTGCGATCATCAGTACTTGAAAACTAATAATATTAATAGCAAAGAAGCTTATTTAAAAATCGCACTCTCAGGTCGCGTTGGTGATGGGATTATAACAACTGAATATAATAAATTCGTTCAATCCGGGATAGACAATTATGCAAGCGATGAGGTTCAAGAAAAAATAACTAAACACAATCCCGCAACTATCGCAATTTACATGGTTATATTATTCTTTGTTCTAGTTGCAATGGCAACTTTCAGAAGTCCCGCTGTGGCTCTTATGCCAGATGTAACGCCTAAACCATTACGAAGCCAGGCTAATGCAATGATCAATTTAGTAGGTGGCGCTGGTGGGGCTATAGCATTTATCATATATACAATAGTTTTAGGTTTTAACCCCACTAATTATGTTTTAGTGTTTATTTTAACAGCAGCTGCGATGCTCCTCCTTCTGGCCGCATTTTTAAAACTTGTTAAAGAGGCTAAATTAGTCGCCGAATGTGAAAAAATTTGTACAGAATACGGCATTAGCGATTCAGACGTTGATGAGGACACCCCAGCACTTGATGTTGATAATTCCGAAGAAACTGTAAGAAAGGCTCGATTCAGATCTTTCATTTTTATACTAGCTTCAATTTTTATGTGGTTTATGGGGTATAATGCAGTAACTACAAACTTGTCAATTTATATGACAACTTCTCTAAATCTAGAACCATCCATGGGTGGTCTCGTAAATGGAATTTCAATGGGAATATCCGCAATCGCTTTTATTCCTGTTGGGTATTTAGCAGTTAAAATCGGGAGGCGTAAATCAATAATTATTGGATTTTGTCTGGCCATTTTATCATTTATTCTAATTTTCCTTTTTGCGTCTAATCCTAGTTCATATGTAGCAATTCTATTTACCATATTCTATCTTTTGTCAGGATTTGGATTGATTATCGCAAATGTTAATACCTTTCCAATGGTTGTTGAATTGTCAGCAAAAAACACAATAGGCAAATACACTGGATGGTATTACACCGCTACGATGAGCGCACAAGCAATAACACCATTCTTAGTCGGTTTGATTATGGATGCGCTTGGTAATAAGTTTTTGTTCCTCTATTCGCCAGTCTGCGTGGTTATAGCAATAATATTTATGGTACTTGTAAAACATGGCGATAGCAAACCCATTCCAAAGGAAAAAAAGATTAATCTAGACGTTCAGAATGAAAATAGTGAGAGCGGAGGAGTTTAATTCGAGGTTTTCATCTTTGGTTATTATTAGTTTGCAGAAATTAAAATTTGATAGTAACATACCTCCTCTTTTGTGCGCGACTATAGCAGAAATGTTATAGTTGCGCTCTTTTTGTTGCGATGAGAGTTGTAGTACTGTTATGATAGAATAATAGAGTTGCATTATGTCGTAAATACTTGCATGCAAATTATTACTATCCATATTGACTGGGGCATTAAACGAAAAGAGCGCAATATAGCTATTTAGATCATCCCGACGTTTGTTAGAGAAAATATAAAGATTATTTGAACTTATTCCGCCAACGCATTATCTAAATCCCAGAATGTTATAGGGGATTTATCATTTGTGCATACTGCTAAAGTATAATTTTCTATAAAATCTATAGTTTTACAATCAGAAAAATCGGCATTTTTTAGTTCTTCAACGAGAGGGTTTCCATTTCTTTTTGCTTTTGCCTCTGCAAAAGTCCAATATTTATAAAAATCAAATTTGTCTATTACAATGCGGTTATAATATCGTTTTGAGAATTTCTCAAAATTCATATCTTTCATTATTTGTACATCAACTCCCACGGGTAGACATGCCGCAGTACATACTATGTATTCACTAGAATGTGACAGACTTATATATGGAGGAGGATTTGTATTGAAAGGTTTGCCTTTTATGCGATTAACTTGAGGTGCGTTTATTCCCACACATCCCTCGCTTACTAGATACTTTTCAATCGTTTTTAATATGAACAGATCACTATCTTGTTTGTTTTTTGAAAAAACAATTAGCATTTAATTATTATCGTTCTGTTCTACCATATAATCTATTAAGGCGCAGGATATGTGATGTATTAATTTCATCAAAAGCAGCAAATGTCGTTCTAAATTCCCAATTGCCAGTGGGTGTGCCTGGTATATTAATCCGCGTATCAGCACCATAACCACATAAATCTTGAAAGGGTATTATTGCGATATTTGCGACAGACGATATGATTTCTTTTACGGCAGCTCTAACCGCAGGTGAAGTCCCGCCACCAGCACCCCATTCTGAATTTTCAGATTCAAGGTACAATAAAACCCTTTCCCGTGTTTCTTGATTTAGATAATAAAGCCATCCTAGAGTTGTATTATTATCATGTGTTGCAGTATATGCGACAACATTTTTTTCATGATTATATGGAAGATGAGGATTATCGGATTTTCCATCAAAACCAAACTGAAAAACACGCATCCCAGGAAATTTTAACTCCTCTAAATATTTTTTTACATCATCATCGATTATGCCTAAATCCTCTGCGACTATATTTAACTCGTCAATCTCTTCTCTTAAGACATCCCAAAATTTGTACTGTGGACCATCAACCCATTCTCCATTTTTTGCTGATGTTGATGTTGCGGGTATTGCCCAATATTTATATAAGCCTCTAAAATGATCAATTCTAACCAAATCATAAAGCTCTAAATTATGTTTAATTCTAGCTCTCCACCATTGGAAATTATCCTTTTCCATTTTTTTATATCGATATAGTGGATTGCCCCATAACTGTCCTTCATCACTGAAATAATCAGGTGGCACACCTGCTACCCTCTTAGGTGTTAGATTGTCTTCTAATTCAAATATGCTAGGGTTAGACCATACATCAACACTTTGATGAGCTAAGTAGATAGGCATATCGCCAAAGATTGTTATACCTCGCGCTCTGGCGACTTCCTTGAGTTTTTCCCATTGTGTGTAAAAAATGTACTGCTCGAATTTATAATAATTTATTCGATCACCCAATTCAATAATCGCGTTTTTTATAGCCGTTTTTCGTCTTAGTTTGATTGATTCATCCCACTCTAAAAAATCGTATCCATGCTTTTCAATCAACGCCATGAATAATGAATAATCTTCAATCCAGTATGCATTTTTCTTAGCAAAACTGCTAATTTCATATATTTGTTCCTCATTCAATCTTGAATAGGCTAAATTTAGAAGATTCTTTTTTTGGTTTCTTGCAAATTCATAATCAACTTTATAGGGAGAGCCATTATATTTGAACGAATTTTTTTCATCTTGCGATAAGAGATTGCTAGGAATTGATTCTGGATCTATTAAGAGAAAATTACCCGCAAAAGCAGAAACACCACTATATGGCGAATTTCCAGCACCTAGAATTGTAATTGGAAGAATCTGCCAAATTGAAAAACCCATGCCAACCAGAAAATCCATAAACGAATATGCGCTTTGTCCAAAATCACCTATTCCATATTCACTCATTAATGCGGTTATGGGCAGTAAAACCCCTGACTTGCGTTTCATAATTGATTTACCTCATCTAATTTAGATAATATTTTTTTTATATAGCATACCCTAATTCAAAAGCTTTTATGTTTGCAGGTATTACCTTTGGTTTTGATGCAAACTTTTTTTCTATTACATGCAAAACCTTTTCTTTGTCGAATAATCCACTTTGTTTAATATATACGCCTAGAATAACTATGTTAGCTGTTCTGCTATTGCCTGCTTCAATTGCTAAGTCTTGAGCATTTATATATAAAACCCTAACATCAGTGCGCTCAACTTTGTCTGGAATCAAAGAGGCATTAACTATTATACAACCACCAGGGCGTACCTTCATTTGGAATTTATACAAACTAGGTTTATTCATAGCTATTAAAAAATCTGGTGATGAAATTATTGGACTAGCAACTTGTAAATCTGATACTACAACACTACAATTACTAGTGCCTCCTCTCATTTCAGGACCATAACTAGGTAACCATGTGACTTCACGGCCTTCTTCTATTGCAGAATATGCTATGAACTGTCCTAAACTAAGAACACCCTGTCCACCGAACCCAGCAATAATTATTTTTTCTTCCATTCGTAACTCCTTTTTAAATGTCCTTAAATACTCCTAGAGGAAATACCTTTGTCATTTCCTTCTTTACAAACGTACATGCATCCAATGGCAACATTCCCCAGTTAGTAGGGCATGTAGAAAGCATTTCAACCATCGAAAAACCCTTTCCAGCTTTTTGGTTTTCAAATGCCTTTTTTACCGCCTTTTTTGCCTTGATAACACCTGCCACATCTCCTAGTGAAACCCTTTCTATATACGAAGGACCATCTAAAACCGCTAGCATCTCTGAGACCCGAATAGGATTGCCGTTAACAATTGCACTTCTCCCCTTTTGTGATGTTGTCGATTTCTGTCCTAGTAAAGTAGTCGGGGCCATCTGACCACCTGTCATCCCATATATTGCGTTATTGATAAAAATAACTGTGATGTTCTCACCTCGGGCTGCAGCATGCACAATTTCGGCAGTTCCTATACTAGCAAGATCACCATCACCCTGGTATGCAAAAACTATCTTGTCTGGATTGCAACGCTTTGCTCCTGTTGCAGCAGCTGGAGCTCTTCCATGTGCTACTTGTTGAATATCACAGTTAAAATAATTATAAGCAAAAACTGCGCATCCAACTGGTGCTATCCCGATTACATTACCCTCAGCACCTATTTCTTCTAACACCTCAGCTACAATTCTATGTGCTACACCATGTGTGCAACCTGGACAATAGTGGAAAGGTGTATCAGTTAACATTTTAGATTTCTTATATACAACAGACATTTATTTTCCCTCCAATACAGCATTGACAATATCTTCTGGCAACATTACATTGCCGCCTGTGCGTCCGAAAAACCTAACAGGTTTTTTACCATTAACGGATAGCCTTACATCTTCTACCATCTGTCCCATACTGAGTTCAGTGGCTAGGAAGTCTTTAACATTTTTCTTCTTTGCAAGTTTTTCAATAGCTAATGTGGGGAATGGAAATAATGTAATAGGTCTTAACAATCCCGCTTTGATTCCTTGTGCTCTTAATAAATTCACTGCACTTTTTGCAATTCTAGCAACTGTACCATATGCTACTATTATTGTCTGCGCATCATCTGTCAGATATTCTTCAAATCTAACTTCATGTTTTTCAAGTTCACTATATACATCAAAAAGTTTGTGATTAATTGCTTCTAAGACATCCGGTTCTATATAAAGAGAGTTTATAACACGCCTTTTTTCGCCAACACCAGTACCATCTGTAGCCCACTCTTTTTTAGGGAATGACGCGGAATCTTTCATCTTTGGTATTTCAACAGCTTCCATAATCTGTCCCAACATTCCATCACCTAAAAGCATTACTGGTATTCTGTATTTATCAGCTTTATCAAAAGCATCATACATTATGTCTACGGCCTCTTGCACAGTAGCTGGCCCATAAACCAACATTTTATAGTCTCCATGTCCGCCACCCTTTACAGTCTGAAAATAGTCAGACTGAGCAGGCTGAATACCTCCGAGCCCAGGGCCGCCTCTTACCATGTTTACTATAACACATGGCAACTCTGCCCCACATATATAACTTATCCCTTCTTGTTTTAAACTTATTCCAGGGCTTGAACTCGATGTCATAACACGAGCCCCACTAGCGGCTGCTCCATAAACCATGTTGATAGCGGAAACTTCACTTTCCGCTTGCACAAAGCAACCACCAACTTCTGGCATGCGCCAACTCATGTATTCAGGAATTTCATTCTGCGGTGTTATAGGATATCCAAAAAAAGCTCTGCAACCCCCTCGAACAGCCGCCTCTGCAATAGCTTCATTCCCTTTCATTAGTTCTCTCATATAATTCTGCCTTTATATACTTATTTTGTAAATTATAAATCAACTATTAGATTTATCGCTTTATTCCATTTTCATCCACGAACCTCACTATAGGTTTTCGACCTATATGTTGTGTTGGGTTTTGTGTCCAGTGGCGCACTTCGCAAAGCATGCGTATTTTTTTACTATTTAACTAAATTAATATAAACCAACTTGCTTTTAATCAAACTGTTAAACCAAGAAACTTTATTAATTAAATTGTTCTATTTTTGATTGAATCTCTCATGCAAAAAGATTTAAAAAGAGTTAGTTGGATTTAAATATTACTAACTTTCTCATTTATCAACTGTTATACAACAATCAGGACACATGTAGCCACAAAATGCACATCCAATGCATTTTTCTGGTGCGACAACTACTGCGGTGTAATACCCTGATTTATTGGATTCAGTACCAATTTCTAAAACTTTTTTAGGACATGCACCGACGCACAATGAACACCCCTTACACCTTTCCTTATCGATGATAGTGAAAGCCACTTTATTCCTCCTTGTGTGCTTGAGAATAACAAGATGCACAAAAAATATAAGTTTTGAAAATTTGTTATGCACAATAAAATGCTTGTTACTAATATATTTTATCATATTAGTCAAAATATATCAATTAATTAGCATTAAATATCAGGTATTAATATCAGGGGATGTTAATTAAATCTAACAAGTTAATTATTTTGAAATTGTTTATATAGTTAATAATTTATGCATATATTATTATGATGAGCATATATAATAAAATTGTTTCAAAAGTTAAATTACCACCTGACAATTTTGTTGGTGGATTTACTTTAATACTACATGATGGGCGTGGCGTGTTTTTGGAAGGGCATAAAGGTGTTTATAATTTTTCAAACACTTTTATTGAGGTTAAAATCAAAAAAGGCCTTATTACTATTTCTGGTGAAAATTTAAAAATTGAAACAATTGGAATAAATGAGTTGTATATTAGTGGCAGTATTGGAGGTATTTCGAAAATTGAAAACTAATAGAGTAAGATATATAATAAAATCACATTGTCTTTATGCTTTAAACAAACTTACGAAAAGTACACAACTAAAAAACATTAAACATAATGAAAATGGTACTATTGTTTTTGACACATTTGAAGCATCTGATCAATCAATTAAAAAATTCTTAGAAACTAAGGATATTGAATTTGAGCGTCTCGTTTCACCATCTAACAATAAAATAGTTACACTCGCTTTACTTATAATAGTAGGATCTCTTCTAATATCTCTAGCTATTTTTACTTATTCGCATGTGGTTATATCAATATCAATAAGTGGCGCCACTGAACAGCAACAAATTGAAATTAGAAGGATTCTTTCGGATTTTGGATTCACTAGCACCTTCTACAATTTTTTCGCACCTTCTAGTAAGTTGTCTAATGAAATATCTAAATTGAATAATATTGCGAGTGTTAATATTTATAAATCGGGGTTTTCTCTTAATATAGATGTGCAAAACAAATTAGAGCTCATCGAATTTGAAAACAAACCTTTGCTCGCAAAATTTGATGGTGTTGTCCAGGCCATTACAGTTTCAAGTGGTACAGCAATAGTAAAAGTAGGTGATTCTGTACTTAAAGGTGATGTCTTAATCGCACCATATAGAAATATAGGTGAAATATATGAAACAGTGCGGGCTAGTGGAATAGTGACAGGACGTCTAATTGCACAAAAACATCTTTCATTTTCAAACAAACAGTTAACGAGAGTTTATACTGACCGCAGTTACCTACAGACATTTTTAACACTAAAAGAGCCAATTGTAGAGATCTCTTCTTCCTATGAATCCTATGAGGTAATAAAATATAGTGCTATTGTATTCCCATTTTATGTTACTACTTTTAAATTTGTTGAATTTACAATGATATTGGTTGATTTTGACTTTGATCAAGTAAAGGAAGATATCATAAATTCAGAAATCGATGCTTTGATTGCTGAATCAAATTTTGAAACCATTAAAAACGCAGGTATACACCATGAAATTACCAGACAAAATAACATAATAATATTAAGTCTATTTTATTATTCAGATGGACACCTGTCGTAAATTTACCCATCTCATTTTGTAATATTAATCGCAATTATACAAAACGGCAATATTAACTGAAGTTTAAAATGCAAATTTTTTTTAATAGCCAGAGCAATTTGTGATTTTTTAATCTTTTAAAGCATGAGTGTTTTCGCTTAATCTTTAAAATGAAAAACAGAAAAGAGATTGACATTTAGTGCTTTTAATGATATAATCCATACTACAAAGTCCATATTAATTCCAAAAAAGTTGTCAGATGGCAAAGCATCTTACACTCTCGGTCTTTTGAATACTATCTATCGAGATAATAATATGTTTTTAGTCTTGTTTGTGCAGGCAATCTTGTTAAAAAAGGAGTCAATATGTTTATAAGTGTTAAAAAAATAATCTCTGTTTTTCTGCTGTGCTGTCTTGTTCTTAGCGGCATAACATTGTTTGTTGCATGTGAGGATTTTGATTTTGATATTAGTTTTGAAAATCGGTGTTTTACAACCGATGACGGATTTGTTTGTTACGAAGATAGCAAAATTGGCATGTGCATTATTGCACTACCTGATAGTGAAGAAGTTGTTATCCCTGAATTTATTCGCGATAAACCAGTTAAACAACTAGGATACGAAGAGGTTTCAATCGGTCTAATGCAAACACATAGGGTTGATGGGAATAAAGTTAAAAAACTTACAATTCAACATACAATGGATTATTTTTCTGTGTCATTTCCTAATGTTGAAACATTGGTTTATGTAGACATTTTATATTGCATTAATTTTGGTACTAACACCGCAATAATAGCAGATAATTATTTGGTAAGTCCTTCACATTATCTTTCTGTTGAACTTAAAAATTTAACTAATATTATTCTCACAACGAGAAATGAAGAGGGCTTCACAAATGAAAATATCGACACTGTCTATATCCCAGACATCGTTTCTAACATAACAAATAACACATTTGCGCACTCAGAAGTCTTAATTGTTACCTCCTA
>JAIRKT010000065.1 GCA_031259965.1 Christensenellaceae bacterium
GATAGTCTCAGTTCGGATTGTGGGCTGCAACTCGCCCACATGAAGTCGGAGTTGCTAGTAATCCCGAATCAGAATGTCGGGGTGAATGCGTTCCCGGGTCTTGTACACACCGCCCGTCACGCCATGGGAGTTGGGAGTACCCAAAGTCGGTGAGCTAACCGCAAGGAGGCAGCCGCCTAAGGTAAGTCCGATGACTGGGGTGAAGTCGAAACAAGGTAGCCGTATCGGAAGGTGCGGCTGGATCACCTCCTTATAGGGAGCAGATAAAACTGCAACCAGTCGAGGCACAAGATAACACTTGTGTTACTCTAACGGATTATGCCGAGAGTATAAATTTTCGAAACTTTGGTGATTTCGTTTTAAACGTTAGTTCAAAAAGGTGGGCTGATTCAGTTTTTAATTGAATCAGCCTTCGCTATAAAAAATGTTTCAAACACAAAAGCGTAAAATGTTGTTATTTATAAATATCGTGATTATAAAACAATAGACAAAACAAGATATTTATGATATACTATTAATAGTGTGGCACTATAGTCAAGTGGTAAGACAGGGGTCTGCAAAATCCCGATCTCCGGTTCAAATCCGGATGGTGCCTCCAATTTAAATTATGCTTTTCAAGAAAAACTAAGCCACTGTGGTGGAATTGGCAGACGCAAGGGACTTAAAATCCCTCGAACATTACGTTCGTATCGGTTCGAGCCCGATCAGTGGCACCAAAACAAACTACAACGAGTTGTAAAAATTTAACCAGCTCGGTGTAGTTTTTTTTATGACGAACCTAAGTTTTGCGAGGATATGAAATTTCCATTTTGTAAATACAACTGTTATTCTCATATGTAGAGATGTCAAACATTTTTTACACGATTTAGATGAAATTTTTGATTAGTTTTTTTTGGGACGTAAATTTAGGTTTCTGATTTTCCCCTTAAATTTTTGAGTCATTATTTAAATGCAGCTCTGGTAGAGAATTTATAATTTCAACTGTCTTAACGCTCATAGAAATAACAGACAAAAGTAAATTTAAAAGATAACTAGGATTATTGTTTTCTTTACAGCATTCGTTTGGATCAGAAATAATTCCGCTTTTATCATCCGTTTTTAGCTGATAATAATCCATAATTAAAGATATAGCACTACGTCCGTTTAGCACATACTCATATGCGATCTTTGGGATGTTAGAAATGGTGACATGATTGTTAAAAACAATTATGCTCTGGTCATTTTCTCTTTCATCAAATTTGGAGGCAAACTTCATTTTCTTTACTTCTAAGCGATTTATATCACCTGTTATTTTTATGCAAGAAAGAGGAGTGATAATATCATAGTTTAAATGCAAATCGGCTAATTCTTTACCTGCATTACAAAAAAACCAAAAATCAATAACAGATCCAACAATTGGAATTTTGGGAAATGAAACTTGCAAATCATCTTTAAAAGTTTTACGATATTCTTTGCTATGCAGTAAAGCATAAACATAATAAAAAATATCTGTCTTAGATATAGTTTGATTGTATTTCAAATTTATCAAATTAGCAAAACTATCGCTAATCGCATCTTTTCTGTCAATTTCTAAGTTGTTGCTTTCTTTCAAAATACTTATTTGTAATCCCATATTGGCGTTTTCTAAGTTTTTTTTGTTATCATAATAATAGAGAGGGAAGCAGCGTGTCTTATCTAGGCAATCAAAGTTAACAATGCAATCTGTCATTAAAACGGTAAAATTGTTTTTTGCTGCAGTGCCTGAAATGCAAATTAGCAAATTTTTGGAATCATGGAATGGGAACAATGATTTAAAGTTTCTTGGGGTTTCATTAAAAATAGGGGAAAAATATAACAATTTTCTACAAAACGGTTTGTAAAAAGCAGATCGCACATCGGTTGCGATGAATGAGACATGTTTTTTTAATCTTGCATGATCCATCAATTTAGAATTCCACGATATTTTTTGGGGATTAGGGACAAATGAATCTGAATCAATTTGAAGATTATAATATTCTATAGTTTGTGTCATTTTATTGGTTAATGATTCTCGCGAAAAAGCATAGCACCAAATGTCTCTTGCAGTAGTAATTCCCAATGAAAAGATTGTGAAAACATTGATCGCATCCACATCATAATTTGTTTTGTTTTGTGCTAAAGGATATAATTTATCGATGCCTGTCCTTCTCGTTCTAAACCAATCCCCATATGAGTTTGGGTGTACTATTGTCATAGCAGGCATTGTTTTGGATAAAAATGATTTAGAATTTTCAATCAGCTTTAATTTTGCTTCTCTGCTTAACCCATCTTCGACTGCATAATAATATATAGTGCTATCTTCTTTAAAAAACTTTCTTTTAACAAGAATTATTATAGCAATAGGGGTCTGCGTTCCATCCCCAAACACTGATCTTCCCTCTTTTTTACCTTCCACTCCGTTGATTCTTCTATCGCCACGCAAATCATATATGTATATTTTAGAGAATTCTTTAGAAAACGATTTTCTTAAACCATCACTACTAATTGATCTTAGGTAACTAGCATTTGTCACAAAAGCAACAATTCCGTCGTTGTTACCTATTCGGTCTGTTGCCCATCTAAATGCTCTTATATAACTATCGTATAATGATTTAGTATTATGTACAGTACTATGCTTAACATAGTTTGTGTAGATATTACCATCCAAATTAGGATATTTTATGGCCTTAAAAGATTCATCATGACTTCCGTGCATTGAATAAGGAGGGTTTCCTATTATAACTGTAACTTTTGTTTTTCTTTGTTTAATTAATCGATCTGCATTACCAGATGAATCAATAGCAATTTGATCATTTTCACTTAATTGAAATGTGTCAGTTAAGCATATGCCTTCGAATTTTTTATAACTACAAGAATTAGTTTGTATACTAAATTCATTTTCAATATTCACTGTAGCTATGTAGTATGCGAGCAAAACTATTTCATTTGCTAATAGTTCACTCTTATATTTTCGTTCCAAATCCTCATAGCTTATCAAATTGCTTTGCAAAAGCCTTGCTACGAAAGTACCAGTCCCTGTAAATGGATCGATAATATTAACGCCTTTCTCTGTTAATCTCATGTTAAATTCTGCTTTTATGATATCGTCAACAGAATGGAGCATAAAATCGACAATTTCAACAGGGGTATAAACGATACCTAGATTGTTAGTAGTAGTTGGAAAAGCTTCTTTAAAGAAAGAATTGTACAATTTGAGTATAATAGATTGACGCCCTTTTGGATTATCAATTCCCTCAGCAAATGATTTTACGTTTTCATAGAAATCTAACAATTCTTTGCTTTTTTCTATTTCATTGCATTCTTTAATTTGACTTAAAAAGAAATCTAATTCAATAGCAATTGGATTATGCTTAGAGAACTCGTAATTTTTAAATAATGAATTGAAGATAGGTTCAGTTATTTTGTGTTGTGCTAGCATTTCTATAACGGACTTTTTAGATAAATTTAGGTTGTTTACATTTGTGCTCAACCTCTCTATAAATTCTTCAAATAAGGCTTTATATTTTTCACTCTCAAACAAACCGGTCAGACTTTCTATATGCCGACTTGCAATTTCCGCAATGTTTTTAGCCCAGGTTCGCCACAAATAAGTTGTTCCAGAGTATTCCACTAATCTCCCAAATATTAGGTTTGCGTTTTCATTATATTGTTTTATAAGTGCATCAAGAAAACCTGTCTGGTCTAACTTGCTTTTAATTTTCCATACATCCGAGGGTTGCACGCCACCTACAATGAGTTTGTCGGGTTTTTCTATGTTATATACGACTTGATGTAGCATCTCATCTATCGTGGGGTCATGAGATCTAAGTGCGTTTATAATATCCCAAGCCATTTTATGTTTGTTGCTATCTTCTAAAGCAACGTCAGGTTTAATAAAACTAGGCACTATTATAGGGATCAATATATACCCAAATTTTTTGTCTTCGGCCCGTCTCATAACACGCCCTACTGCCTGCACAATGTCAATTACTGAATATTTTGGAGACAAAAATATAATAGCATCTAATGCAGGTACATCTATTCCTTCTGTAAGACATCGCACATTAGATAAAATTTTACATTTATCTGCATCCTTGTTTCCACTAAGCCAACTTAACAAGGCGTTTCTTTCCGATGATTTCATAGAGCCATCTATATGTTGGCACTTAACTTCATTTAAGCAGGCATTCTCCCTGCTGCTAATAAATTTTTTGTTCAACGCATTAAATGTTTTAGCAACACTTTGTGAGGTACCAACATTTTGACAAAAAACCAGGGCTCTTTTCATAAAACTCGGATCGTCTGCTTTTAGCTTCTCACCATTTAATATATTTTTTGACATAGCATTAATGCAACCTAACAATTTGGCTGTTGCTCCGATCTCAAGCTGCAATTGTCTTTCGCTCTTAATTGTATTAGTTTTATCTTGTAAATCTAAAAGTGCTCTTATTTCTTCAACTGGAATAAGATCCTCATTTAAAGTTAATACAATTACTTTGTAATTAGTGAGTCTTTCTCGTTTAACCGCCTCAATAAACGAAATTTTGTAAATATCATTACCATATTTAGTAGCGTCATCCATTGAATATAATTTAACATTGGAAATATCTGCTTTTTCTTTACCACTTCTATGATAAATACGTGGTGTGGCTGTCATATATAATCTTAGTTTACTATTCAGATTTTTGTTTTCATGAACTTTAAGAAAGCAAGAAGGTTCTAATTTTTTTTCGTTTTCTATTATTCCAGTAGTCCTGTGTGCTTCATCACAGATAATAACATCAAATTGTGGTAATCCTAGCTTTTGTGCTTTAATTACAACATCTATTGATTGATATGTTGAGAATATTACAATCAAACCAGAATCCTTAAAACTTAAGTAGTTTGAATAAACAGTATTAGCATTAGTTGATGCAGGATATGCTAAATCAACTGTTGAAAAGATAGGAGTATCCATATCTTGTTCGATTTGAGTTTTAACCTTTGACACAGACGGATCAGAGCAAACACAAATGGCATTTAAAGTCCCATATTCAGACTGATTAAACCACTCGTCTAGAACCTGAGAAATCAAGGAAATGGAGGGAACACAAAACAAAACAAGACGATTAAAAACTGCTAATAATCTCACAATATGTAAAGCCGTCAAAGTTTTTCCAGTGCCGCATGCCATGATTAGTTTGCCGCGATCATGCTTTCTAAAATATTCTAAAGTTTTATAAACTGCTTCTATTTGATAGTCAAACAAAGTATACATAGGCGTTCTTGCAATTGTACCATACATACCACTATATAATTTATCCCATTCTACACCAAAACTTTCAAGATCTGTCAGAGTAAATCTTATTGCATCTGGGAGTTGATTTCTAAAAGAATCTTCCGCATGGGATGTCCAATAATTAGTAGACGCAATAAAAATTCTTAATTTAAATTTGGTTTGTTCGCTTCCTTTAATATTAAAAGACCTGCTAGACGTTGCTAAAAATTTGTCAACATCGCTTTTTTGAACAGTAACTGTTTCCCTAAAGCATTTGCATTGAACAGCCCAGAATTCTCCATTTTTCGTTATAGCAACAAGATCTATTCCTACGTCTTGTCCTGATCCAAATTCTCCTCTAAATTCGAAATCTTTCCATAAAAAAACTCTTTGTATAAGATGTGCAAATTTGGGTGCTGTTAAAAGCGCATTTGATATTAAGATTTCAAATTTTCTACCAACCTCTGCAGTATTTTTACTCGTGGCTCTAATGTTTTCTAGAACATAATTTAGCGACATGTGCCTCCTGTTTGTTGTAACAAGCAAATATGAATATAGAATATTGAAGGAATTATATGAATTGTTCTGCAAGGGCTCTTTGGTTTAAAACAAAAAAACAATGGCACTTTCTGCAAAAGCATTTGTTTAAATATCTAGTATTGTTTAAAATACAAAAGCCAGCAAGGCAATGTGCTTAAAGACTATCATAATTTAAAACAAGATAGGTTGCAATTTGTTTTAAGGTTTTTAAGTGTGCAACTTAAACAACAGATTAATTAGTTTTCTATGACAACTTAAGATAACTATTATAACAAATTAGAAAAGAAAAATAAAGTCTTTTTTAAAATTAGTTAGATTATGATAGATACTGCGATGGGTGATTTAAAGATGGGAATGTTTTACGAGGCAAAAAGCAGAACTAATTATCACAGTGCGTACAGGAGCTACAAAAGAATGTTGGTTCTACCAGTGTAAAACGAAAGCATTTTAATACAAATTTTTAAAAACAGAAATTTTCTACTGAGCTAAAAACGAGTCAACCAAAAATATTCTAAGCCGCATGGGGTTTTTGTTTTTAAAGAAGAAATGGAAATGCAAACCGAATGCATACCAGAATAAAGCCTGGGTAATCGTTGAAATCATGCCATTGCGTCTAGTCAACATAAGATTCAAAAATTTGCATATAAGCATCATTTTAGTATATAATGTTACCAACTTTAATCTTAAAATTTCAATTATTAATGCATAAGAGAAATTTAAAAAAAGAAGAATGATTCATAATATTTGTTGCATGCTAAAGTAGGACATTTTGCTACAAATTTGCTGCACAAAAACTAAGCATGTTAAAAAGGAAATGTAATGTTTAAAAGACTTGTTTCGCTTGTGGGCAGGTATAAGGTGCCTACTATATTAGCACCGCTAGCGATAATAGTAGAAGTTGTTTTGGAAGTTTCTATACCCCTCGCTGTGAAAAACATAATGGACAAAGGGATTGTAGGAGGGGACAAAAATGCGATATATATTAATGGGATGCTAGCAATAGCCATGGCAATTGTATCTCTCTTTGCAGGGGCGGTGGCTGGTATTTCCAGTGCAAAGGCAGGGACCGGTTTTGCATGCAATTTAAGAAATTCATTATTTAATAAAGTCCAGGATTTTTCATTTCGAAATGTTGAGAAATATAGTTCAGGGAGTCTTATAACACGAATGACAACAGATGTAAGTAATATTCAGATGTCATTTATGATGGTTATAAGGGTTGCAGTGCGCGCACCTATAATGTTTATAGCGGCACTTGCTCTTTCTATAAATATAAATTTAAAAATGGCCATGATTTTTCTAGCCGCAATTCCAGTGGTCTTAATAGCAATTGTGATATTGGGTTCTTTTGCATTACCATTGTTTGAAAAGCTATTTAAGATGTTTGATAAAATGAACACAAAAACACAAGAAAATCTAGTGGCAATACGCACAATAAAATCTTTTGTTAGAGAAAGCCACGAAACCGAAGAATTTAGAAAGACATCTGCTAATATACTTAATGCCCATAAAAAAGCAGAAAAAATATTCATAATAGCAATACCATTAATGCAATTAGTGATGTATGCTGTTTTAGTGTGTGTCTTATATTTTGGTGGTAGGTTAATGATAGCTGGCAGTTTGACAGAAGGTGACTTGTTAACATTTACACAATACATGGGAATGATATTAATTTCCCTTGTAATGATGGCGATGATTTTAGTTACCCTGTTTATGAGCAGGGCCTCTATGAGACGAATTATCGAAATTCTAAAAGAGAAGCCAGACATATCTGATGATAATGTAGACCAAATTTTTTCTGTGGAGGAGGGTTCTATAGAGTTTGTTGATGTTTCATTTAGTTATGGAAAAATAAGTGACAATTTAGTAATTGAAAAGATGAATTTTAAAATTGAATCTGGACAAACGATTGGCATTATCGGTGGAACTGGTTCTGCTAAATCAACAATTGTACAACTCATGCCACGGTTGTATGATGCAACGAGTGGAGTGGTCAAAGCTGGGAATAGAGATGTTAGAGAATATAAAATAAAAGATCTTAGAAGCGCTATTGCAATGGTGCCACAAAAAAACATTTTATTTTCAGGAACAATCAAAGAGAATTTGTTATGGGGCAATCCTGATGCAACTGACGAGCAAATCACGGAAGCTGCAAAAAACGCGCAAGCCCACGATTTTATAATGTCATTTCCAGAGGGATATGATACACATTTAGAGGAAGGTGGTGTTAATGTTTCTGGTGGGCAAAAACAAAGACTTTGTATAGCCAGAGCTCTCTTAAAGAATCCCAAAATTATAATTTTTGATGACAGTACTAGTGCTGTTGATACTGCGACAGACACGCAGATACGCCAATCAATAAAAAGCAATTTATCTGATTTGACAGTTATTATAATAGCACAGCGTATTGCTTCAGTTATGGATGCGGACAAAATTTTTGTTTTGGCAGATGGTAAAATAGATGGCGAAGGTAGTCATAATGAATTGCTCGAAAACAATGAAATTTACAGAGATGTATATTATTCTCAAAAACAAATTTAGTGTTAATTCTTAATTTTATCTTGAGTTTAAAACAAACAAAATATGTTAGAGTTTGTGATTATAATATCAAAACTTTAATATAAAATAAATTAACACTTTAAAAATATTTTAGAGGTAAAATGTGCAATGAAAAAAGAAAAAACATTAGAAGATGAATATAAAAAGTTAGCAAAACTACAAAGACACCTTGCAAGAAAGGAGGAAGGTAGCAACAACTGGAAAGAGGCTAAACAAAAGGTTGTAAAGCAGCAAAAGCGTATTGAAAGAAAGAAACTCGAGGCTAAGCAAAAACCCAAAGTAGTGCCTATAACGGAATCAAAATAAATAGGTAAACTTTTTTGAGTTGACTGTCGCTGCTGTGACAAACTCTGAAAAGCAAATTTACAAAGATGTCTATTTTTTAAAAATAGTGTAAGCAAACAAAGTAAAAAGGCGATAATATGACAAAAACTGATCCAAAAACCATGATAAAAGCGTTTAAAAAACTCTTTTTATACCTTCTAAAAAGGTATAAACTGCAAATGATATTTGTTGTGTTTGGAATAATATTAAGTGCTCTAGCAACCGCTATGGGCACATTACTAGTTAAAGAAATAACCAATACAATTTTGGATATAAAAGCTGGAAAAATTGGGTTAGAGCGATTAGGTATGGGAATTGCAACTATTGCATCAATTTATTTAGTGGGTGTTATAGGATCATTCATTCAAACCAGATTGCTACTTAACATTTCAACAGGAATAATGCGAAGCCTTAGAGATGAAATGTTTGAGCACATGCAATTAATCCCAGTACAATATTTTACAGAGCACGTGAATGGTGAAACTATGAGTTTGTACACGAATGATACTGAAGCCTTGCGTGAGATGCTGAATACATCAATAGCTCAAATGATATCATCTGTAATGATGATAGTAGCAGTTCTTACAGTAATGATAATAATGAGCCCTATATTAAGTGCTGTTGTAGTAATAATAGTTGTTGCCATGGTTTTGACTATTACAAAGCTAACAAAAAAAGGTCATAGGTTTTTCGCGGTTCAGCAAGAAAAACTAAGCAAAACAAATGGGTATATAGAAGAATATTCCGAGGGGCAAAAAGTTGTTAAGATCTTTTGTCACGAAGAAAAGGTCAAAAGTGATTTTTCAAAAATAAACGAAGAATTAAGAGCAGCTTCTGCATCTGCTAATATGTTTTCGAACATTGTAATGCCTGTAATGAACAATTTTTCATTTATAGCATACGCGCTTGCTGCGATGATCGGCGGAGTGCTTCTTTTAAATGGGTTATTGGGAGGAAGTACAACTGAAGGTGTTTCAATTATGGTTGGTTTTTTGCCTGCTACACGCTTATTTTCAATGCCTCTCAGTCAGCTAGGACAGCAGTTTAATTATGTGTTGACTGCCCTGGCTGCAACAACCAGGATATTTGATTTTCTAGATGTTCCTGCCGAAAAAGATGCTGGTTATGTAACACTGGTAAATGCAAAAATTGATGGGAATGGGGTGATAACTCCTACAGATGAAAAAACTGGAAGGTGGGCGTGGGAACATCCTCATGGCGATGGAAGCATAACATATACCGAATTGAAAGGAGAAATTTGTTTTGAGGACGTCACCTTTTCTTATGATGGTAAGCAAACAGTTTTAAATGATGTTTCACTTTATGCAAAACCTGGTCAAAAAATAGCATTGGTTGGGTCAACGGGTGCGGGAAAAACAACGATAACAAATCTAATTAATAGATTTTATGATGTTCCTGAAGGCAAAATACGATATGATGGAATTAACATAAATAAAATAAAAAAAGCAGATTTGAGACGCTCTTTGGGAATGGTTTTGCAGGACACACATTTGTTTACAGCGAGTGTAAAAGAAAATATAAGATTTGGCAGGCTTGACGCCACCGATGAAGACGTATACGAAGCTGGAAGATTATCAAATGCTGAATCGTTTATAATGCATCTGCCTGAGGGGTATGATACTATGCTAACTTCAGATGGTGCTAATCTTTCACAAGGACAGAGACAACTTTTAAATATTGCAAGGGCGGCTATCGCAAATCCACCAGTATTAATTTTAGATGAAGCAACAAGTTCTGTAGATACACGTACCGAGAAAATAATAGTAGAAGGTATGGATAAACTCATGAATGGACGCACTGTGTTTGTTATAGCACACAGATTGTCTACAATTAAAAACGCTGAAGCAATTTTAGTTTTAGAAAATGGTGAAATTATAGAGCGTGGCAATCATGATGAATTAATAAAACAAAAGGGACGTTACTACAATCTATATATGGGATTATTAGAATTAGCATGATCACAAAAGGAATTTTTGTTAGTCATTAAAATTTGTTCTATTAATTGAGTTTGGTTTTTAAACTATAATTTATAAAAAGGCGAACAGTTCTGTTGTTTTCTTTTATTGAAATAATGAATTGATTTGACTATCATATTGCGTCGTTTGCAATTAGTCCGAAGCAGAGAGTTAATCGTTGCAATGCATAATAAAATGCTGTAATAATGAATGAATTTTGGACTTTAAATGATTCACTAGATAAAAGCTCGCATAATTTGTGTTTAAAAGACAAACACATTGTTTAAAGATTGCTGCAGAAGCATTTCAATAATTTGGTGAACGACCAAATTACTAATCAAGAAATTGCTTATAGCGCACTGACAGTATTCTAAAAAAGTTTAATAATATTGAAATACAAATAGAAAAAAAATGCACTATTTATTTGAGTATACAAACTAACATTAAAGTATCCTTATAATTATAAGGGCATTTTAACATTTTAATATAGAACATACTTTTGAAAGGGCATTTTCAAAAAGCATGCAGGACAAATTATAACGAACTGAAATATTTAAATTGATATGGAGATAAACAAAATTATTTGATGGCAAAGAGCGAAAACATGAAAGTAGGGCAGAAGCTAATAGTCAATATCCACGATATAGGGATGAACGGTGAAGGAATATCGCGTTTGACAGAACATACTATATTTATCCCACATGCGCTAATTGGTGAGACATGTGAAGTTGAAATAACTTCATTAAAAGCAAATATTATAGGTGCAAAACTGTGCGATGTTAAATTTGCATCGCCTGACAGAGTAGAACCAATATGCCCATTATTTGGAAAATGTGGCGGATGCGATTTGATGCATATGAAATACGAAAAGCAACTTGAATATAAACAAAATGCATTAAGTACGATTTTAAGAAAAAACGCAGGATATGTAGGTGCTACCACAAAACCAGTTTCATCTGCACAGCAACTTTATTATCGTAACAAACTTCAAATGCCATTTGGCCTAGTTAAAACCACACCAATTTTAGGGTTTTATGCAAAGAAAACTCATGAACTTGTATCTACGTATAAATGCTATTTGCATGGCAATTGGAGTTCAAAATTGATGGCGGTAGTTAGACGTTTTGCACAGGATACAAAGCAAACAATATACAATGAGAAAACCAAAAAAGGCTTATTAAGACACCTTATAGGGCGCTACATAGATGATGTGTTAATAGTCACGTTAGTTATCAATGGTGATAGTGTTAATAACATAAATTTATTAGTGAAGTATTTAAAAAGAACTTTTAAGAAAGTAACTCTATACTTGTCTATAAACACAAAGCATGATAATGTGATAATGGGTGATAGGTTTATTAAGGTATCATATGAAACATATAAAATTAATGTTTCTGGGATTATTTTGCAATTGAGTCCACATTCATTTTTTCAAGTTAACGATGGAATACGAGAGCTTATGTATTCATACATTGTAGAGGATATTATAAAACACAGCAACCCAACAGTTATTGATGCTTTTGGTGGTGTTGGTTTAATTGGAGCGTTGTGTTCAAAAGCAGGGGCTGATGTATACAATATTGAAATAGAGCAGGCCGCTATTGATGACGCTAAAAAAATGTGTCTAGCAAACAATATAAATGTAACAAACATATGTGGTGATGCAAAAGTGGAATTACCAAAGCTGCTTAAGAGCCTTTTAGATAAAAAAGTTAAAAACATATCCTTAATACTAGATCCGCCGCGCAAAGGTATAGATTTAAAGATATTAGAGGCGTTAATTGAATGCAGCAAAAAAATAGATTTTGACATATATTATATTTCGTGTAATGCACCAACACTCTCTAGAGATTTAGGAAAACTAGCAAAGAACTTTAATATTGATTCAATAAAACCATACGATATGTTTCCACAAACACAACACCTTGAAACAGTAGTTAAATTAAAAAACAAGCGAACTTAAAAAATGCCTACTAAAGCAAGCAGGCATTTTTCAATTGTTTTAATAATATAGAGATTAATTAAAAACTCAAGATTAATACATGCCATCCATGCCGCCGCCGTGAGGCATTGCAGGGGCTGATGGAGGCTCTGGGATATCTGCTACTAGAGCTTCGGTTGTTAGCAAGGTTGCTGCGACACTAGCCGCATTAGCTAAGGCGCTTCTTGTAACTTTTGTTGGATCAGTTATCCCTGATTTTACTATATCACAATAAACATCTTTTTGCGCATCATAACCATATCCAGGTTTTTTAGATCTCTTAACCGTATCAACAACAACACCACCATCAATTCCGCAGTTTTCAGCTATTTGACGAAGTGGAGCTTCTAGAGCTTTAACAATTATTTTTGCACCAGTTTTGCGGTCACCTGCAAATGCAGATGTTGCTTTTATAACTTTGTCTGAAACAGCTAGCAAAGCAATTCCACCACCAGGCACGATGCCTTCTGCTACAGCAGCGCGTGTTGCAGCTAGTGCATCTTCTATACGCAACTTAATATCTTTCATTTCAACTTCGGTAGCGGCACCAACATTGATAACAGCTACGCCGCCTGCGAGTTTTGCAAGACGTTCTTGAAGTTTTTCTTTATCATAGTCTGAAGTTGTTTCAGCGATTTGTGCTTTTATAGCTTTAATTCTAGCAGCGATTGCTTCAGGTGTTCCAGATCCACCAACGATCACAGTATTCTCTTTCCCAGAGCGTACGAGTTTTGCTTGTCCTAGTTGATCTATGCGTGTTTCTTTGAGGTCTAAGCCTAATTCTTCACTAATAACTTGTCCACCTGTTAGAATAGCGATATCTTCAAGCATAGCCTTTCTTCTGTCGCCGAAGCCAGGTGCTTTAATACCTAAACAATAAAAGCGACCTTGGAGTTTGTTTATAACTAATGTGCTTAACGCATCACCCTCTATGTCTTCTGCGATGATTACAAATTTTCTTCCTGTTTTGATTATTTGCTCAAGAATAGGCAATATTTCCTGGATAGAAGTAACCTTTTTGTCTGTGATAAGAATTAAGGGGTTTTCAAATTCCGCTTCCATTTTGTCTGGATTTGTTGCCATATAAGCACTAACATACCCTCTATCAAATTGCATGCCATCAACTATGGTTAGTTCTGTTTTCATTGATTTGCTTTCATCAACAGTAATAACACCATCCTTGCCCACTTTTTCAATAGCATCTGAAATAAGTTCACCAATTGTTTCATCACCCGCAGAAATAGACGCTACAGAGGCGATTGATGCCTTGTCTGTAATGGGCATGCTGCTAGCAATAAGTTCGTCACATGCGATTTCACTTGCCTTTAAAATGCCACGCCTTAAATCCATTGGATTTGCACCAGCAGCTACATTTTTCAAACCTTCACTTATAATTGCCTGTGCTAATAAAGCAGCTGTCGTAGTGCCGTCACCAGCAACATCATTGGTTTTCACACTTACTTCTTTAATTAATTGCGCTCCCATGTTTTCAAAAGGATCTGGAAGTTCAATTTCTTTTGCAATGGTTACACCGTCGTTAGTTATCAATGGAGAACCAAATTTTTTCTCTAAAACAACATTACGACCCTTAGGTCCCAAAGTGAGTTTTAATGTGTTAGCAATAGTGTTAACACCAGTTTCAAGCGCTTTGCGCGCTTCTTCACCATATTTAAATTGTTTTGCCATATTTTTACCTCCTACTATTATTAGTCTTCGACAATGGCTAAAATGTCGCTCTGTTTAATGATGACGTATTCAACACCATCTAATTTAAATTCTGAACCTGCATATTTGCTGTACAAGATGGTGTCACCAGGTTTCACTTCGATTTTTATTTCTTTTCCATCTACGATGCCGCCATTTCCAACAGCAATTATTTTGGCAGTTTGTGATTTTTCTTGTGCTGCAGTAGGCAATAAAATTCCACTTGCAGTAGTTTCAGCAGCTTCAACATGCTGAATCACAATTCGATCAAACAATGGTTTTAATTTCATACATAAACCTCCGAAAGATTACAATATTAGCACTCTAGTTTCAAGAGTGCTAATAAATTATAGCATAAAGATTTTATGCTTGCAAGCATAAACAATGCAAATTTTAAAAATTTTTTAAAATTTTAGCTGCGCATATAAATTTTAAAAATTTTAACAGGAATTAAAAATCTCCGCCCATTGCAAGATTGCAATTTAATTAGACACAAATTAAGAAAAATTTTGTATCTTATTTGAGTTTTAAGACTAAAAATGGTTTTTATGCGATTCTATTTGTTGGAAATATGCTATTTTGGAATTTTAATAGCAGTTTATTTACCCAAACAGCGGAGCAAATTGATTTTTTGGAATTATTGACAGAAATGATTAAATTAATTACTGTAAATGCTTGACAAAGAGGCTTTAATAGAGTAATATTCAAACTAGATTATACCTTAAAGTGAGAGTGTTATCGTGAGAGTATTTAATTACAATGAGGTAGGTGACAAACTTTCGACAGCGGAAATTGTCACATTTCTTACCCAAATAAATGTATATAAGGCAAAACAAGATCTATTTGCAAGCGAAAAGCCAGATGTTTTAAAAAAACTCGTCGAAATCGCCAAAATACAAAGCATCGACGCTTCCAATCGAATTGAGGGCATATATACTTCCAATGAAAGATTGAAAAAACTCGTAAAAGATAAAGTGCTTCCACAGAACAGAGGTGAGACAGAAATCGCAGGATATAGAGATGTTCTTACAACTATTAACGAAAGCTATAATTATATTTCGATAAAATCTGGAACAATTCTTCAATTACATCGTGACTTATATAAATATAGCGATAAATCTTTTGGAGGCAAATTTAAAACTTCTAACAATATCATTGAAGAAATAGATGCATCTGGTAACAGATGTGTTCGATTTTATCCAGTAGAGGCCTGGCAAACAATGGAAGCAATAGAAAAAATATGCGATTCTTTTGACAAAGCCGCTGCCTGCGAGCAAATAGATGCTTTACTTGCTATTCCCATATTTATTTTGGATTTTTTGTGTATTCATCCGTTTAATGACGGCAATGGGCGAATGAGTCGGTTGTTAACCTTGTTTCTACTTTATCGAGCTGGTTATTTAGTTGGGAAATACATCAGTATTAAGAACTTAATTGAAAAGTCAAAGGAAACATATTACGAAGTTTTGCGGCAAAGTTCGCAGAATTGGCATGACGGGTCAAACGACTATCATCCGTTTGTTAAATATACTTTGGGCGTTGTGCTTGCCGTATATCGTGACTTTTTTTCTCGAATAGATGTTTTTGTCAGGCATCCTAAGTCCGACAGGATAAGAGAGGTGATTAAAGAGAAATTAGGAAAAATCACAAAAAGCGAAATAATAGAAAAATGCGGAGATGTCAGCCGGGCCACAATACAACGCTCACTAAATGAGCTTAAAAAAAGGCGACATTATAAAAATTGGCGGTGGTTGTAATATTTAATATGCTTGGAACAGAGATAAAAACTAAATGATACTGGGTATAACCACAACCAAAATTGAAATTGGTAGACGCCGAGGCCGAATTAAAATCTTTAAGCTGAATTTTGAATTTTTTCTTTGACTTTGCACAATACCAAGCCGAAAAACATAATCAAATGTTTATGAAAGATGGGGTAGAAATACTCAATACACATAAAAAATTATGGTGAACATGCCCTAACAGATAGTGTCACAATAAGCGAAATTGAAGCCCACGAGAAAGCCGAAATTGTGTATGAAAAATATAAATACAAAAATACTGCCGAAATGACCGATGTTGAAAATGTTTGACATCTCTACAGGACATAATATCCCTCATTGTCTAAGATAAAGAGCCATATTTTAAATGCAATTACAGGTTCAAATTTAAAATAATACACAGTTATAAATTTTGGAAATCTGGAACGGGTGTTTTTGAGGAAAATTAGCATTTTTGACCAGGCCCATCATCATTAAAATTACAATGAAATTTTAACTTCAAACCCTTAGGAGGAAAAAAAGAGATCAAATTTTAAATATTTTACAAAAAGCGCCTAATTTTGTTTGACAATGTTATAATGCAGTGTTATTATAATCAAGCGCGTTTTTCAGCAGCCTTTTTGGGGGTGTAGCTCAGCTGGTAGAGCACCTGTTTTGCATGCAGGGGGTCAGCGGTTCGATTCCGCTCATCTCCACCATATGGATTTTAAAAGATTCACAAAGGCACTTGATAACGCATATAAATAATTATTATGGGCTGGTAGCTCAGCTGGTTAGAGCACGCGTCTGATAAGCGCGAGGCCGGTGGTTCGAGTCCACCCCCGCCCACCACCTCGCTGTTGCGAGGGAATAGGTACATTGACAACTGCATATTAAGAGAAGACAAAAATATAAAAGAAAAATATCTTGAATAAAGACGAAGAAGCGAGTAGTAATACAAAGATTTTTACGGAAGATTCACTAGATATTTTGCTGAGGAAAAAACAATAAAAGTTCTTTAAGCGAGAATAAACAATAAGACAAATTGACGAGATTAAGCGAAAAAGAGCGTATGGTGGATGCCTTGGCACTAGGCGCCGATGAAGGACGTGACAAGCTGCGAAAAGCTGCGGGGAAGTGCACATAACTATTGATCCGCAGATATCCGAATGAGGAAACTCGTGTTTGCGATGAGCAGGCACATCCGTATGTAAATACGGAGGGGAACCTGGGGAACTGAAACATCTTAGTACCCAGAGGAAAGGAAAGAAAACAATCGATTTCCTGAGTAGTGGTGAGCGAAAGGGAAGGAGCCCAAACCATGGTATGGTGACATATTGTGGGGTTAGGACCTTAATAAATGCAAGAGAGATATAGTTGAGCGGTTCTGGAAAGGCCGACCGAAGAGAGTTACAGTCTCGTAGACGAAATATATCGAATGCATGAGGTATCCAGAGTACCACAGGACACGAGAAATCCGGTGGGAATGTGGGAGGACCATCTCCTAAGGCTAAATACGACCTAGTGACCGATAGAGTATAGTACCGTGAGGGAAAGGTGAAAAGAACCCCGGGAGGGGAGTGAAACAGAACCTGAAACCGTACGCTTACAAGCAGACATAGCACTACTGAATAGTGTGGTGTCGTACTTTTTGTAGAACGGGCCGGCGAGTTACGTTGCGTAGCGAGGTTAAGGTATAGAGTACTGGAGCCGAAGCGAAAGC
>JAIRKT010000101.1 GCA_031259965.1 Christensenellaceae bacterium
CAAATGCAAAAAAAATGATAAATTGAAATTTTTAACATGAAAAAATAACAAAAAAACAAATGCAAAAAAATATTAGAGATTTTTAACTCATAAAAACGAGGTTTTTGGTTGTCCCCTAATATATTTGCACTTTACGAGTGATAATGATATACTAATAATATAAAACACTAAGGAGTATTTATATGAAACATATAAAAACTGTTGTTTCAAAATCTCTAATAAAAGATGGACCGATAGGTTGCGGCGAATGTCAAGCAAGTTGTCAATCAGCCTGCAAAACCAGTTGCACTGTTGGAAACCAAAATTGCAAACGTGATGAGAAAATTAATATTAACACAGTCAAAAAGAGTTTAACTATTTAAAGCCTGTGGTTCATATTTTTTCACATAACTATTTAGGAAGAGAATTTTTTTTCTTGTGGGACATTGAAAGTGGCAGCTTACACAATGTAGATTTTGCCGCTTTTTTGTGTGCAAAGAAGCGATACAACGCATCACTCACACATGGTCAATTAGAGGAATACCTAAAATTATCTAGTTCAGATCGCACAGAAATAAATGAGGAATTTGATTTGCTTGAAGAAAATGGTTCTTTAAACGCACCTCAATTTTTAACGGGCTTTACTAAAAAAACTACCCAAATTAAAGCTTTATGCCTTAATATCTGTCACGATTGCAATATGCGCTGTGCTTATTGTTTTGCGGATGGCGGCACTTATCATAGTGAAATAGCATATATGACCGCTGATATAGGTTTTGCTGCTGTCGACTTTTTAATAGCTAATTCAAAAACCAGAAAAAATTTAGAAATAGATTTTTTTGGTGGTGAGCCACTTCTTAATTTTGATACTGTGAAAGAAATTGTTAGTTACGCCAAAAAAAGAGCAAATGATAACAACAAGCAATTTTCTTTTACTCTTACTACTAATTGTATAAGACTCGACAAAGCAACTGCAGAATACCTTAATAAAGAAATGTCTAATGTTGTTTTAAGCATAGATGGAAGGCCAGATGTCCATAATTCTGTAAGGCGATCCATATGTGATAATGGGACTTATGAAGAAATAGTTAAAAATGCTCTCTATTTTAAAAACATTCGTGGTGATTTAAATTATTACGTGCGAGGCACATTTACATCCAAAAACCTGGACTTTTCTAAGGACGTAGTAAAACTTCATGATCTGGGTTTTGACGCTATATCCGTAGAACCTGTCGTGTTGAACACTAATCATCCTTTGTCTATAAAACAAGAGCATTTAGAGCAAATAGAGAAAGAATATGAATTGTTAGCTGAAAACTATCTTTCCATGAGATGTGCTGGCGAGAATTTCACATTTTTCCATTTTAACGTTGACCATAAAAGTGGACCTTGCATTGACAAAAGACTGACAGGTTGTGGAGCTGGGACTGAATATCTGGCTGTTTCGCCTAGCGGTTATATTTATCCTTGCCATCAGTTTGTCGGCAAAGCTGACTACATAATGGGACATGTTAATGATAAAACGTTCAACGATGCCGTGCGCGATACCTTTTCTAGCGCCACTGTTTTAACAAAACCACATTGCTCTTCTTGCCCCGCAAAATATCACTGCAGCGGAGGTTGTTTTGCTAATTCATTAAACTTGACAGGCACTCTCGAAGGACAATACGAAACTGGTTGTCATTTAGCTAGAAAACGCTTTGAACTCGCATTGGCCTCCGCATTCATAGAGGAGACTAATCCCACCATCAATAAAATGTCTTTTTAAACCAAAACGAGGTGATAATTTTATTTGTCTTTTTAATGTCAGTTTAATAAAAACTAGCGTTTTTTAACAGCATTAATATTTTCGCCTCATAGAATAAATTAATTAAATATAATCGACCTGCATATTATTTAAATTTAAAAATTCGATGTTATTTAAATTTTGTGTGGATTAATATAAAAAAATGGAGGATGTCTATGACACCTGAAGATTTAGCAGTATTAAAAAGTGAAATTGAAAGCATAACACCTGACACATTGCGATTCATAAGACACCCACAATACATGATGGACTTGTGGGATGGATTAAAAGATTTAAGATGTGTATTATCTAGATTATCTCCCGCTAGAGATCGAATCTTTGAGTTATGTAATATTTTATTAGAATTGTTCGAAACACCTGAGAACACACCTCACATTGACCAGTTAGATAATCGCGACTTTTCTATATTCCTAGACATTGCTAAAATGCTAGGTAAATTTTGGTATGCGGGATTTAATAGCACAAACGTACCAGCCTTATACGCTACCCACTATGGAGATCGCAATAAAGAAGTATTATGCAACTTTTATCAAGGTGTAATTGACTGGCAGAATGCGATTAAATTACCCGATGGCTATTTGCCAAACCAAAATTATTACGATATTATGAATTTCATTAACGACAACAAAAAACAATGAAATATGGTATTTGCCTGTTTTGAACTAGCTCTCCAAAAGTTTAGCAATTTTTGATAAAAATCTCTCCTCCACGCAACATATGTTTCACTTCTTAAATTAAAATGCATAGGCCTAGATTGCTAAACTCACTGCTCCATGGCTTTTGATTCTTGTAAAGAACCATATTGCGAATGTTATTTGCTGAAGTATGGATAGTTTGATCTCGATCAGCTCAAACGAATACAACTAGCTTTTACCACTATCAGCATGCAGAGTTATTCTAATTTTAAAATTAGAAAATAAGTGGCTTAAAACTATTACCAAACATATTTATTTGTTATAACATTAAGCACAAATTTTTTTTAGTATCAACTAATGAAGAAATTTTTCTAGTGGTGTAGGTTCGTCAAAGAAAGCCTCTTGTTGGATGATAACAGGATAAGAGAAAAAAAATTTTATGACGCCTGCAAATTGTATGCTATGGTTAAAAAAATATATTGTTGAATGACAAACCTACAGATTAAGTTTATAAGTTGCTGATTGCATTTAAAACATCTCGCTGTTTTTTAGATAGTGATGGGCACACGTCTTTATGTTTGCCCTTAAATGAAATTTTATGTATGGCCTTTATGTGGTTAAAAACTTCCTTCATAGGCATGCCTTTTGTGGCCTTGTTTTTGCTAATGCGCAACATTATTGTTCTCATATATATTTCAGAAACAAGTTGCAAGAATAGTCTAGCCCTCATTCTATGTTCATCATGCACTCTAATATTTTTCATGTCCAAAGAGTTTTTTAAGTCATTAAAATCTTTTTCAATATAATCACGTGTTGAATACTCTTGAAGCGC
>JAIRKT010000016.1 GCA_031259965.1 Christensenellaceae bacterium
TTTGATTTGCAAAATAAGGTCTATGAAAATATTAAGATAGAGAATGATTAAAAACATACAAGTGACGTTATATGTTAGGAAATCTGTGTATACGCAAAAAAAAGCGGAATTCAGGTTTAAACCAGACTAAATATTCAAGCCTATAGAAGTTTTGAAATAGGTTGATAAAAATTCAAAAATCAATTTATCGTTAAAAATTACAAAATTACCGCAAATAACACTATGCGAGTGAATCCAATTTAAATATAGATAATTTCATGAAACAAGTGATTAAACAGTCTAAAAAAATCATTCATCATAATATTTTCTTGTTTTTCCAGATCTAAAAATCAGTATAACAACGAAACCAGTGGGAATTACTAAACCTATAACTATTGCCGCGCGAACAGCATTTTCTTTAAAATTTGTTTTTTTATCCTTGGAATTGCCATCAGGTATTGGGGCATTATTAGACTCTGGAGATATAGCTTCATTAACACCATCTGGTACAAATTTGTCATATGTTATTGTGCTCTTGTTTGTTCTTGTGCTTTTAATATAACCATAAAATTGGTTGTATTTTATGTAATACCATAGTGCCTTATCATCTTGTGGATATTCGCCTAGAAAAATAAAACCATCTGTTGTTGGAATTAGTGTTACATTTTCGCTAGATGTTATTGGATTTTTTTTTAGGAATATTGAATCAAAATCAAAATATTCATCATCTATGCAGAGTGCTTCAGACGTGCCTTTCGCAATCAGATTATATCCAACAACAGAGGTATTACTCCTACTAATCTTGCCATTTACTCCATTAAAAATTACATAATAATAATTTTCGTCCATGCTTAGTATTTTTGCGTAGTACCCTGCAGGCATTAGAAATATCTTAGCCCCCTCATTGTTTAATAGCCACGTGCCATCGCCAATTATAGCATGCGGCACGTCTACGGCACATGCCACAATAGGGCTGATGGAAAACATTAAAAAAAAGACAACAAAAATTATTAATATAATAACTTGTTTCATAACCCCTCGTCAAAATTATATCAAATTATCTTTGTCGGGAATTAGGAAAGAATAGATTATTGTGAATGAAAAGCAAATATTAGTGCGAAGTCTTTTGATCTGTTTATTATAAGACAAAATGCAAATTTTTGCTTCTCGCAAGATTTTTCCTGAACTGCACCTACTCTGATAATAAACTTTCTAAAAATATTAGACACAAATATAATAAATTTATTTAAAACCACTTGACATATGAACAATTAATAGATATAATAACAACGAACTGAATTTGATAATGATTATTATTTTTAAATTCAAGGAGTTATTTATGACGAAAAGATATAATTCTGAAAAGGCGAATTTTCTTTTAGAAGCATTAAAAAAAGATCCTTCCAAACATTATACGGCGGAAGAAATACATGATTTAGCAAAAGAAGCTAAATTCTTGCTTCCAATTCCAACTATATATAGAAGGCTCAGAATATTAATATCTGATGGAACAGTGATAAAGTACGAAGCACCAGATTCTGATAAAGCAAGTTTTGGATATAATGTGAATTTAATTGATTACAAAGGTTATCATGTTTTTTGCACAACTTGCAAAACATTAGAGCATATAGAATGCGGCATGGTGGATTCATTTGCTTCACATTTACTAAGTTCACACAATTTTCGATTAGATAAAGCTCGCACTGTATTTTATGGTCAGTGTGAGAAGTGTTCCGAAATGCTATAATCTATTGGTTCAAAAATAATAATATTTATTACCCAGTTCAAACAAAATTTATAATTTTTAGAGGAGCTTTATGAAAAATAAAAAATTCATACTGTTGATAGCACTGCTAATGGCTATACTTTTATTTGCTTTTATTCAAACTAGTTGTACTAAAGATACCAAAAACGATGGTATTAATATAACGGTTACTACATTTCCTATATATGATTTTGTAAAAAATATTGTAGGTGATGATGCTAATGTAGAGTTATTGTTGAGCCCAGGTGCTGAAGTGCATTCATATGAGCCTACAGCTAATGATATAGTTAAAATTGCATCAAGCAAAATGTTTGTCTACATTGGTGGCGCAAACGATGCCGCAATAGTTAAAGCGATTGAGTCAGAACCAAGCATAAAAGACGTTAAACTAGTAAGATTAATGGATTATGTTGAACCTAAGGAAGAGGAGTTGGTTGATGGCATGCAAGACGATGAGCATGATCATGACGAAGATGAAGAGCACGACCACGACCATGATGAGGATGAAGAGCACGATCACGATCATGACGATGATGAAGAAATTGAATATGACGAGCATATATGGTTATCGCCAGCATATGTAAAATTGATGGTTACCGCAATCGAAAACACGCTTGTAAATTTAGATTCCGCGAACAAAGACGGTTATGAAGAGCGCGCAACTCAATATAATGAAAAGATTACGCAATTACAGAATGACTACAAAGAAATGGTGGATAGTGCTAAAATCAAAAAAATTGTTGTAGCGGATAGGTTTCCATTCAGATATTTAGTAGATGAATTTGGAATAAGTTATTCAGCCGCCTTAGTAGGGTGCGCGCATGATGCTGAAATAGAGCCAGCTACTATAGTAGGATTAATTAACATAGTAGAATCAGAAAATATACCATATGTCTTTTATGTAGAGCTAAGTGATAAATCAGCTGCTAACACTATAGCGGAAGAAACAGGTTGCAAAACCGCACTCCTGCATTCAGCCGAGAGGCCAACGCAAGCAGAATTTGATAACGGCATAAGTTATTTGTCAATCATGCGAGCTAATTTAGAGGCACTAAGATTAGCTTTAAATCCATAAGACTAATAGTATAAGATAAGGCAACAGAGTAAATGAGTTTTTTAAATGTTTCAAATATAACTAGTTGTTATGAAGAAAAAAAAGCTGTAGACAACGTAAGTTTTGCTATAGATGAAGGTGACTATTTGTGTATAATTGGCGAAAATGGATCTGGGAAAAGCACTTTAATGAAGATAATTCTCGGATTAATAAAGGCTGATATTGGTAAAATTGAATTTTCCAACAACAAGCGACCACAAATTGGTTATTTGCCTCAACAAACGAACGTAGCAAAAGATTTTCCAGCAAATGTAGGTGAAGTTGTTTTGTCGGGTTGTATTAATAAGCGTCGACATCTCTTGTTCTACAACAAAGCGGAGAGGATGCTTGCTATGGAAAACATGCAAAAACTAAATATTTTAGATTTAAAAAACAAGTCATATAATGAATTATCATTCGGGCAACAACGCCGCGCGTTGATTGCCCGAGCACTTTGTGCGGCAGATAAACTAATAGTGTTAGATGAACCTATGAATGGATTGGATGCAATAACCACTAAAGAATTATATGAGTTAATTGAGAATTTGAACAGGGGGGGCATGACCGTTATAATGATAAGTCACGATTTAGATAATGTTTTATCATATGCTAATAAAGTTTTGTATATGGATTCAAAATTAGTTTTTTTTGGAGAAAAAGAAGGATATTTAAAAACAAGTTATAAGTTAACTAATTCAAAATATTGTGTGGAAGTGAATAATGCCATTTGAATTAATTCCAGTTTATTTAAAATTCACTTTTATTTGGCGCGCAATAATAGTTGGGTTGTTAACATCTTTGTGTGCAGGCTTAATTGGTGTTAATTTAGTGCTAAAAAGATATTCAATGATAGGAGATGGATTATCCCACGTTGGATTTGGTATTTTAGCGATAACGGTTGTTATAGGACTTCCACCTCTACAAACCGCAATACCAATAATCTTAATAGTAGCCTTTTTGCTGCTCAGATTAAGAGAAAATAGTAAAACAAAAGGTGATGCGGCGATTGCTCTTATATCTGTTAGTGCACTAGCAATAGGTGTTACTACCTTTTCATTAACATCAGGTATGAATTCAGACATGTCTAACTACATGTTTGGTAGTATTCTAACGCTTACAGAATCAGATTTATATGTATGTATTGTAACATCAACTATTGTATTGTTAGTATATGTTTTGTTTTATGCTAAAAATTTTGCGTTAACTTTTGATTCTGATTTTGCTAAGGCGTCAGGGGTTAGAGTTGATTTATATAATCTATTCACAGCACTTATGACTGCGTTAATTGTAGTGGTAGGTATGCGAATGATGGGAGCTATGCTAATATCTGGACTTATTATATTCCCTCCGCTAACTGCAATAAGGTTATTTAAAAGTTACAAAATGGTTGCAATAGCATCAGGCGTGCTTTCAACGATTTGTTTTATAATAGGTATACTCGCTTCGTTTGTATTGTCAACACCAGTAGGCGCTAGTGTAATAATAACAAATTTGTGCGTGTTTTGCCTTTGCTTAATAATAGGTTATATGAAGATATTAATTAAAAAGCATAATCGAAGATTAAGAATGTGAATTAAAGTCATGAATTATATTAAACTGTAAATTTTCATTTTTGCGTAGTATACTTAGTTATTCTATCGAAAATCCTAGCTTTTTACAAAGTTCAATTTCTTTTTTTGTTAATTCTAGTGTAGTCCATTTTTTGTTAATTCTT
>JAIRKT010000099.1 GCA_031259965.1 Christensenellaceae bacterium
TTTGATTTGCAAAATAAGGTCTATGAAAATATTAAGATAGAGAATGATTAAAAACATACAAGTGACGTTATATGTTAGGAAATCTGTGTATACGCAAAAAAAAGCGGAATTCAGGTTTATAAGATAAAAATTTGGATTTGGTGGGCAACAAATAAAAGACAAAACTTTTATGCAAAAGAATTAATCCTATGTAGGTTAACAGGAAATTGTGCAAATCTGAAAATCTACAGATTAAATTAACCTAGAGTATTATCACAAAATCGCAAAATGTTTCGATAGACTAAACAAAACAATGATTAATCTATCGAAACTAGTTTTTGTTTTACGCTTTTCCGTTGCAACCTAGTACATTAACTAGCTTGTGTCGTACTATTTCTTTAATTGCTGCGCGAGCAGGTCCTAAATATTGTCTTGGGTCGAAATGCGAAGGGTTATCATTGAAGTATTTTCTAACTGTACCGGTTACAGCCATTCTAAGATCACTATCAATGTTAATTTTACATACAGCCATAGTAGCCGCTTTTCTTAACATTTCTTCAGGGACACCTCTAGCGCCAGGCATATTGCCGCCATATCTATTAATCATTTCAACTAATTGCTGAGGGACACTCGATGCACCATGCAACACTATTGGAAATCCAGGTAACAACCTTGCAACTTCCTCTAAAATATCAAACCGTAACTTGGCTTCGCCTTTAAATTTAAATGCACCATGGCTTGTGCCTATAGCTATTGCTAAACTGTCTACTTTTGTTTTAGCAACAAATTCCTGTACCTGATCAGGATTTGTATATGACGAATCAGCTTCAGACACGTTAACTGCATCCTCTATTCCTGCGAGCCTACCTAGTTCGGCTTCGACAACAACGCCATGATCATGTGCATAATCAACAACATTTTTAGTAATCTTGATATTCTCAGCAAAACTATGATGTGAGGCGTCAATCATAACAGATGTGAATCCATTTTCTACACAATCTTTGCAAAGATCAAAAGTGTCGCCATGATCTAGATGAAGACAGATAGGCAAACCTGAATCTTCTACAGCTGCTTCAACTAATTTTCTCAAATAAAGTGGATTGGCATATTTTCTAGCACCTGATGAAACTTGAAGAATAAGGGGTGCTTTTTCTTCTTTAGCTGCTTCAACAATACCTTGAATGATTTCCATGTTATTAACATTGAACGCACCTATAGCATAACCTCCAGCATATGCTTTTGCAAACATATCTGTAGTTGTAACGAGAGACATAAAATAATCCTCCTATTTTATATAATACTATTATAACATTTTTTTTATAATAAATCTAGTAATTTAACATTTTTGTTTTAAAAGTTAATTCTCATAGTAACGAATAGTTTTTGAAAGAAAATAAAAACGAAATAATTGTCAATTTTTAATTTCATTATTGTCAGAGGACTAAAATTTAATTATAATCTTTAAATAGTAATTTATATTAGCAACAGCTAGCTTTTATAAAATTGTTATTTAAAAAACTGTCTTGTTCAGTCAAAAAGCTATGACAACAAAACATTATAGATTTGCTCCACTTTTTGTGTAAATAAAATATATAGTATGTTTACAAATCTAACTCAGGAGAGAAAAGAGTTGTTATTCTTACAAGAAACACCACCACCGATATCGGAGACACCGTCTCCATAACAAGCGCGACAACGATATCGGCATGGAGGCATTTGCGAGACTTATCAGATAACTACACGATCTGCGGCGACATGACAGCATTAAAAGAGAGTGAATATGCTAAATTCAATTGACTGGTCCTTTAGATTTCTTTATTATCTTTTTTATAAGCAAAATTATCTCGCGCATGTTTTCATCTTTTGCTAGCAGCATACCAATTGTATAAACCATCACACCCTCCGATACTAAAATTAAAATCCCTATAGCGTCTGGTTTTAAGAAATATGAACTAATAAAAACAGCTGCAAACATAACTGCGCCCACTAAAAGATATTTAAGTGAAAATTTTATTATTTTTATGGGTGAAAAATCACGTCGCATGTAATACATTTGAGCCAGTGCAACAACAATCTCAGTCACTACATGCGCAATTGTGGTCCCTACAAATCCCCACATTATGGTAAAAGTTATTGACAATGCCATGCTGACAAAAACGCCTAGTAATATGCTCCACGTAAATTCTTTATCCTTATTGGCTGGTATAAGGTATTGAATTCCTATTACATTGCTAATACAGACAGGATATAGTGCAATTGGAAAAATCATTAACACTTGTATAGTAGGATTAAAACTCTCAGAGAAGAAAAAAGGCACAAACAATCTTGACACTGCTATAATTCCAAACATTAAAGGCACTGTCAAGAAAAACATAAACTTAAAACTTTTTGTGAGCATTTGATTTGCACTCGTTGTGTCATTTGAATGATAGGCATTAACCATTCTTGGCACTAGCACGGGTGTAATACTTGTTACAAGCAATAAGCAAGCGTTTATAATTTTTTCACCTTGTGCAAAATATGAAACCTCTTCCGCCATCCCAATTATGCCTATTGTAGTCTTATTAAATGTAGTATACAAATTAATGGCTAGGGTTGGAATAAAGAGTCTCAAAATGGGAACAAAATGAACTTTCAAATTTAATTTTCCAAAAAACCTTCTTACATATTTTTTTAAATAAGGGAAAATGGAAATATTTGCTACTAAAACCTCTAACCCCATAATTAGTGCATATATTAAAACGTCATTCTCACCTTTTACAAACAAAAATATAGAGGCAAGTGATAATGTGCGTACTATAAAATTCCGAACAAAAAATATTGCAAAATTTTCGTGGCCATTGAAAAAGTACGATAAATCAAAAGTGATTGCAAACAAGCGAATTAAATTAATCCACATAAGGTTCGTATTGTTACCAAACACACCAAAGGCTACTATAAAAACATCAATTATTGTGGTAATAGCGACAAATATGAATCTTAATAGGAAAATTTCACAAAAAACCTTGGTTTGTTTGCTTTTATCACCTTTGTATTTTGCAATTTCGCGTTGGCCGTAGAAACCTACACCTAGTGTCGCAAACAAACAAAAATAAGTCGTTATAGAAAGTGCAAACTCATAATTTCCTAAAGCAGTAGGGCCTAATGTTCGCGACAAATATGGTATTACAATTAATGGAGGCAAAACCACCGTGAGCTTAAACAAAATATTAAATATTATGTTTTTCTTTGCACTCTTGTTTTTTTCGACTAATTTTCTGTCAGGAGGTTCCTTCTCACCATTAGCATCTGTTAGGGCGTTTAATCCCTCTTCATTCAAATCACAACTTTCTGTATTTAAATTCTCTTTGGGTTCATAATAGTTATCTTCGCTTGAATCGAAAGAAGCGCTCTCTTTCGTTGTTGTGTTAGCAATTTCAGGTCCGTTATCATCAGCATTTGCAGGATTTATTAAACCATTAACTAATTTGTTATCCATTCAAACTCCCAACAAAGGATAAAGCTCTCTCAATGACTTTATCCATATCATAATATGCATAATCACCCAATCTTCCACCAAAATATATGCTTTTCTCTTTTTTTGATAGCTCTAAATATTTCTTAAATATTTCATTATTTTTTGCATCATTTATAGGATAAAATGGCTCGTTTGAACTATCATAAATGGCTGGAAATTCTTTTGTTATTATTGTGTGATCTCTATATGGTTTAGCAAATTGAAAATGTTTGTGTTCTATTATCCTAGTATATGGTACTTCTATATCAGTATAATTTACCACTGCACTACCTTGAAAATTGCTAATTTCAATTTTTTCGGTTTCAAATCTCAAACTTCTATATTCTAAAGCCCCACATCTAAATTCATAGAATCTGTCAATTTGTCCAGTGAAAATTATCTTCTCTGCAATTTTGGATAACTCTTTTTTGTTTTTAAAATATTCTGTTCTTAACTTTACATCAATTCCGTCTAACCAATATTCGAAAATCTTGCTATATCCACCTATTGGGATACCTTGATAGTTATCGTTAAAATAATTATTATCAAAAACAAATCTAAGGGGCACTCTGTTTATAATAAATTCAGGAAGCTCTCTAGGAGGCCGTCCCCATTGTTTTTCAGTATACCCCTTAATCAAAATATTGTAAATGTCTCGTCCTACTAATGAAAGAGCTTTTTCTTCTAGATTTTTGGGATCTACTATCTTTTCTTGATCAATTTGCTCTTTTATTTTTTTTGCAGCTTCATCTGGTGTTATGACCCCCCAAATTTGATAAAATGTATTCATGTTGAAAGGCAGATTATATAACTTTTTTTTATACATTGCAACAGGCGAATTAGTGAATCTATTAAATTCTACAACCCTGTTAACATAGTCCCAAACGACCTTTGAATTTGTTCTGAATATATGTGCACCATATTTGTGCACGTTAATCCCCTCTTCGTCTGTTGAATATGAAGTCCCACCTATATGATCTCGCTTATCAATTACCAAACACTTTTTGTTTAATTTAGTCAGTTCATAGGCGCATACTGCACCATAAAATCCCGCACCAACTATTAAATAATCATATTTCCAACCCATAAATTAGTTGTCCTTTTAATGTGTAACTTTTTTGCATCTTTATTTATTATGTTTTGAACTAGCCTTTCTGAAAAGTGATTCCGTTTGCTTTTCATCTAACATAACAAAATTAAAAGATTCTTTTTCTTTGCAAACAACATATTGCGGTATTACCATCGCAATCTTTGCGTCACCATAAATAGCAACAGATACCCCAAGATTTTTTATTTGTTCACCTACATACAGCATATGAATACATTCATCGACGTCGCGTCCATTACCTAACTCAAAAATTATGTTTTGAGGATTAACTTGTGACTCGTTAATCGCACTTGCAATTCTCACTGGAAAATCTATGTTTTGAAGTTGTTTGAGTGCTAGTGGTATAGCTATCTTGAAATCCTTGGAATATTCAGTATTAATTTTTTTCAACATGCTAAGCGCTTTTCTTATTAAAAACTCGCCTATTGGAAAAATTAGTCCCATGTACTCAGCAGCTGATATAAAGTCCTCATATGCTAGGACATTTCCAGTTTCATGTGTCCAACGCAAAATTGCATTAGCTTGAGTTGGTTTTTTCCCAGTTTTATCTATAACATATCGTACTTCAAAACCACGAAAATCAGCGTCTATGTCGCGTCTCATTAGCGTTTCTAGTCTAGAGAATTCATATGATACATCTGGCAGATGTTTACTATAAAAACAGTAGCTATTTTTGCCTGTGCGCTTTGCTTCGTACATCGCAATATCAGCTTTCTTTATTAATTCCTTATATGACCTACCATATTTAGGATATTCAGCTACGCCTATACTCAAAGTACAATTAAAGCTCTTGTTTTTAATGAACCATGGTTTTTGTACACGCGCTAGAATTTTGTCTAATATATCTTTCAACTCCTTTTCTTTGCAGGAAGGAATTAAGGCTACAAATTCATCTCCACCAAATCTAAATACAGAACTGGATTCTGGAGTGACCTCCTGCTTTAGAAAATTCGCAAATGCTATTAATAGCGCGTCTCCAAAGTCATGACCATATTTGTCATTGACATACTTAAAGTTGTCAAGATCTAAGAACAAAACATATCCAGTTTGCTTTGTCTTTACTGCTCCCTCAACTACATCGGTTATTATTATATCACAATTATATCTGTTTCCTAAACCTGTTAAATGATCATAATATGCAATTCGTTCCATAAATTGATCATGCTGCCATTTTTCTGATAAATCCACGCATGTGAATAAAATCTTTTGCGAACCATCAACCCATGTGATCTTATTAGAATGTACGCCCAACCTTTTACCAAGCTCTATTAATTCAACCTCAAAAAAAACAGTTGGGTATTTTGAAGAATACTTCTCAGTTAGTGCTTTAGAAATTGTTTCTCTTAAAACACTACGGTGTGAGGAACTATATTCCGCATTAGAAAAATCTTTAATATAGGCGTCATTTGCAAATATTAAATTGCTATCCTCTCCATCTATTACATAGACGTATGAAGGGATATTGTTTAATATAGTGCGCATTATTAATTCAGATCTTCCACTTGATTCTTCACTTATTTTTTGCGTAAATATTTCAGAAATAAAGTGAGCTATCATTTCACAAAATTTAATGTCTTGAGGAAACCATTTTCTATTAACATCTGTTTCGTCAAAAATAATAACGCCGTAGATATTGTTTCCCATATATACTGCACATATAATAACGCCTTTTGAATCGATGCTATCTAAAAAAGCTCTCAGTGTTTTAGATGCTGTAGAATACTCTATTATGCTGTATCCCTCTTTTTTAATGTTTTCGCCTATTTCTGGTAAATTTTTATATTCAAAAACACCACTTTCAAAAAATCTAATCTTGTTAGAATTAGCACTATGCCACTCTTTTAAGAGTTTGCCAGTGTCTGAATCGTTTGAAAGTGTTTCTACTAAAATTATTCTAGAAATATTTAAATATTCACCTGCTCTCGCTAAAATTATATTTAACGAAAGTTCAAGGTCTTTTTCCTTTAGAGCAAGCAAAATATCCTGAAAGACGTCTTGCCATCTTGTATGATAACTAATTTTATCATAACTTTCTTTCACTTCTGTATAATCTGAGACAAAACTATCTGCATATAAAACAGAGCCTTTTTCATCTCTTGTAACTACTGTATAGTCATTAACCCACTTGTATTCACCATTCGCTTTGCGCAGACGATACTGCAGCGAATATGAATCCGTTGTCTTCTCGTATATATGTGAGAGCCTATATGTAGTCCCCAAGTCCTCTGGATTAATTAAATCACTCCATTTTACCCTGCCAGCATAAAAGTCATCTGTTGTATAACCAACGCCTGCTAGATTTCCACCAGCAAAGAGAATTCTTCTAACTTCATTAGCTCTAGAAGTCCTAAGTATTATGTTCTGGCTGTTATTAATAACATCAGCAGCCAGCGTTGCCTCACTTCTTTGAGATAAAGCTCCATCTTTTTTCATTAGCAATTTCCTAATAAGTAATCATTATATTATATTGTTTTTTATAAAATAACTATACTTAAATTTGCGGTATTTGTCAATACTTCAGCAAACATATGGTATTTCATCACAATAAAATACCTTATTTCGACAAAATTCAACATATCACGATAAGATAAATGCAGATACGCAGAAGCATTGAAGCGACGCAGACCGAAAATTCTAATGCCTTGTGTAGATTTTATTAGTTTAAAAGACCCTCATAATAGGCAATTTTCGCGGCACAGCAAAACACACGCATTGCTGTTGTTAAATCTTCAATATCAGGCAGTGTTGGTGCTATCCTAACATTAGAATCATCTGAATCTCGGCCATACGGGAAAGTGCTTCCTGCTGGTGTGAATATTACTCCAGCTTCGCGTGCTAATTGCACTGTCCTGCGAGCTGTATTTTTTGGTAAATCACAACTTATAAAATAACCACCTCTGGGTTTTGACCATGCAGCAATGTTCAATGGTTTTAATTCACTATCTAACACTTTCAAAACTGCTTCGAATTTGGGTGCTATTATTTTGCTATGTTTTAACATATGTTTTTTTACATTATTTGCATTTTTAAAGTACAAATAATGCGCATACTGATTAATTTTATCGTGTCCTATAGTTTGCACAGACATGTGTTTCTTTATTTCCGCTATGTTTTTTGGACTACTAGCAACAAAAGCTATTCCTCCACCTGCAAAGGATATTTTGCTAGTTGATCCAAACATATAGACAATATCCTCGTTATCATATTTTTTCGCTGCCAATAATATGTTCATCATTTCAGCGTCTGTTTTTTCAAGCGTATGTATCATATACGCATTATCCCAGTATATTCTAAAGTCCTTTGCCGCTGGTTTTAGTTTTGCGAACCTTTCAACAACAGCATCAGAATAAATAATGCCCTGAGGATTGGAGTATTTGGGCACGCACCAAATTCCCTTAACCGCAGGATCTAAAACAGCTTCTTCAATAGCATCCATATCAGGACCATCGGAATTCATTTTGATATTTATCATTTCAATACCAAATGCCTCTGTTATTGCAAAATGTCTGTCATAGCCTGGCACAGGGGCTAACCATTTCAATTTGTTTTGTTTATTAAATGGTTGTTCTCCAAATATTCCAAATTGCATAGCGCGTTGCAATGAGTCGTACATTAAATTCAAACTAGAATTCCCAGCTATTATTAACTCCCCTTGTTCAACTTCTATTAACTCCGATATAACCACCTTTAGTTCAGGAATCCCATCAATCAAACCATAGTTTCTATAATCCTGAACACCTTTAACAGATGCGCTAGATGTTAAAACATCAAACAAACCCTGAGACAAATCGAGTTGAGCGGGGCATGGTTTTCCTCTAGACATATCTAATTTAAGAGAAGAGCTCTTGAAATTGTTATATAGCTCTCTCTCTTTGTTTAACAAAATTTCTACTTCTTTTTTTGATAATATTTTATTCATTATTCCCTCATATATTATTGTTGATTGCTTTCATTTTTTCTAAATATTAAACGTATGGGTGTGCCTGTAAAATCAACTGCTTTCCTTATTGAATTTTCTAGATACCGCTTATACGAAAAATGTACTATCTCTGGTTCGTTGACAAAAAACAAAAATGTAGGTGGTTTTGTGCTCGCTTGAGTTACATAAAAAACTTTGAGTTTTTGACCCCTTTTGTTTGGCGGCTCATTAACCGCAATACTATCGCCTATTATATCGTTTAATATACCAGTTGATATACGCCTATTTGCGTTTTCAAGTACAACATTAACAAGGGACAACAGCGTGTTAGCCCTTTTTCCTGTTAATGCACTAATATAAGTTGTTTTCATATAATCCATGAACTTTAACTGCATCGCTAGCCTTTGCTCATATTTTTGAGTAGTATTATATGTTTTATCTATCAAATCCCACTTGTTCATTACTATTAACGAAGGTTTGCCTTCGTTATGCGCAAGCCCACAAATTTTAACATCCTGCTCCGACACATTTTCAGTTGCATCCATTACTATTACAACTACATCAGCCCTTTTAAGTGCCGTTAAGGCCCTTACAACACTATAATATTCAATGTCATCATCCACTCTACTTTTTTTTCGGATACCTGCTGTATCTATTAAAATGTATTCCTTACCTTCATATGTGAATTTGGTATCTACCGCATCACGTGTTGTCCCCGCTATTTCACTGACAATAACTCTTTCATAACCTAGTATTTTGTTTACAAGCGAAGACTTGCCAGCATTAGGCTTTCCTAAAATCGCAATCGCTGTGGGTTTGTTTTCATCATCCTCTATGGGCTCTTTACCCCCCAAATGCAGTGTCACCGCATCTAACACATCACCAGTGCCCAGTCCATGTTCAGATGAAACTGACATAGGTTCGCCTAGATCTAAGTTATAGAAGTCATATATCGGAGATTCGTCACTGCCATCTATTTTGTTAACTACCAGAATAATAGGTTTTCCAGATTTTCTGATATAATCTGCAATTTCATAATCATCAGGTGAAACCCCAGCCTTCCCATCGACCATGAATATAATAATATCACACATTTCAACAGCAACTTCAGCCTGTCTTCTTATGTGTTTTAAAATAATATCAGCGCCATCTGCAGGTGTTATTCCCCCTGTATCGATTAATGTAAACTTATATCCACACCATTCGACATCAGCATAAATTCTATCTCTCGTAACTCCAGCTTTATTGTTGACTATGCTTATTCGTTTCCCAGCCATTCTGTTGAAAAATGTGGATTTTCCCACATTGGGACGCCCAACAATAGCTACAATTTTATTACTCATTCTGTCTCCGGTTATCTAGTTCTACTTGAAAACTAATAATTACTTTATTATACCATGTTTTATCTGTTTTGTCTTGCTAAAAAGTGCTATTTATCAAAACTTTAGTTAACACCATGTTTTTTAAGTTAATTCGCCATGATGACATACAACTTTTTGAATTTTGATCCCATACAATACAGGCCTTCCTTTACTCTCTCTCTTTTCACTTCTCATATGATCCGTTTCGAGCACTTGTAATTCATTGTTTTCTGTGATTATACCTAGTTCACATGGTTCTATTATTTTCTCAGCAAACACCACGCTTTCATCTTCTTTTAGATCAATTATCTTCATACCCTTTCTTGCTCTTTGGAGAGGTTCAAATTCATCGACCATAACCTTCTTAACATATCCTTTATTGCTAATAATAGCAATTTCGCCTATAAACTCTTCTGTGTCACCGTTTATAAATGCCTGTCCTGCGTATACAACTCTTTCATTATCATTCAGCTTTATACCAACTATGCCACTTGTACCTCTGTTGTGTGGAGCGTATTCATCTGTAAGGGTGTTGAGTGCTAGGCCATCTGTTGTTACAAAGAAAACAGTTGAATCACTCTCAGCTATTTCCGCGCCTATAATTTCATCATCATCTTTTATTGATACTAATTCACATACTTCTTTATTTACAACACATTGCTTTAGACGAATGCAAATGACAAGCCCCATTTTGGTATATAAATAAACTTTTTTGCCGGCGGATTCCGCTTCGTTAAACGCTATAATTGATACTGCTTTTTCTTCGTTTACAGCATCTAAAAATAGTTTCTTTAAAGCCATACCTCCATCACTCCATTTTTTCTCTGGAAACTTCTCAAAGTCTGGTTTATAACAATTGCCTTTGCTTCCAAATATTAATGATGTGTGTTCGGGTTCAATTTTTACTAGAGTAGCGGCCAGGCTGTTTAAACCACCGCCTGTTAAATCTCTGCTTCCAACCAAATAACTGCGGCGCGTCATAAACTTAACTCCACCATTTTGGTCTATAGCAACTATTCCGCTTTTTGAGGTTCTCACAGTAGGATTGAAATCTCTTTGCGCCGCATCAGTTTCAGATAGTGCTCCTACAATTGTCGTAAGCCTTGGAGATGGGAATCTCTCTTTTATTTCTAATAACTCGTTTTTTACTACATTCATTTGCTCTTTTTCATCACGTATTATTTTGCTCAGGCGTCGTATGCTAGAACCTAATTCCTTCAATTCTTTATCAAACTTGTCAATATCCATTTTGTTAATATTGCCTAATTGAAGTGTTAAAATCGCCTCTGCCTGCTCTTGTGTTAATTCAAACCTTTCAATTAAACCTACTTTCGCATCAGCTCTTGTAGGAGACCTTCTTATTATACGTATTACTTCATCAATATCTGGGAATATTTTTTTGAATCCTTCTAAAATATGAGCTCTCTTTTGTGCTATATTTACATCATGTATGCTCCGCCTATATACGATTTTACGTTGATATTCAAGATAGTATCTAAGTATTTCAAGCAGCCCAAGTTGCTTTGGTTTTCCATCCGCAATTGCTACTATATTAACATTAAAATTACATTCTAAGTCGGTTTTTTGGTACAAAACCTCTAATATCTTTTCAGAATTCTCACCCTTTTTGATTTTAACAACAACCCTCATACCAGATCTATCGGATTCATCGACTACGTCAATTATTCCACCCAATGTTTCTTTTTGAGTTTCTTTTAAATCAAAAATTCGCTTTTGAAGGGCCTCTTTATTAACACCATACGGTATTTCTGTTATTACTATATCTCGTCTACCATTCTCACCATGCTCTATCGCAGCCTTAGCTCTCTGCCTTACCTTCCCTCTTCCTGTTTTATACATCTCGATGATGTTTTCATCAACTAGCATGTATGCGCCTGTAGGAAAATCTGGGCCCTTAACGTATGCTATCATTTCTTCCATAGTGATCTCTTGATTATCGATCATAGCTACGCAACCATCTATTACTTCTCCTAGATTATGAGGTGGTATATTTGTAGCTAAACCAATTGCAATGCCAGATGCACCATTTACCAAAAGATTAGGAAACCTGCCAGGTAAAATTCCTGGTTCTTCTAAGGTGTCGTCAAAATTCTTGTTCCACTCTACAGTATCTTTATCAATATCACGCAAAAGCTCAATTGATAACTTGGTTAGTCTCACCTCTGTGTATCGCATAGCAGCGGCAGAGTCACCATCTATCGATCCGAAGTTTCCATGACCATCAACTAGTGTAACGCGCATGTTAAAGTCTTGTGCCATTCTAACCATAGCGTCATAAATTGAAGTATCACCATGAGGATGGTATTTACCCAAACAATCACCAACAACTTTAGCTGACTTTTTGTATGGAGTATCAGGCCTCATGTGCATTTCGTGCATTGAATACAATATTCTGCGCTGAACCGGTTTTAATCCATCCTCAACTCGAGGAAGTGCTCTATCCAAAATAATATGCTCACTGTAGGGCATCATCGCATCGGGCAACACTTTTTCAAGTGAACGCTCAATTATGTTTTCTTTAAAATTTTCGTCATGTATATTGGTAGCTTTGTTTCTAGCCATTATTTAACGACCTTCCTTTTTGTTGATTTTTTATAAAATTATTTATGTTCACATCTTTTGCACATTTTCTTAAAATTAGCATTTGCGATGCTTATGTGGTTATAGTAATTGTATTTTTGCTCTTCACTTTTACTGCTAAATTCAACTGATTCTACACGCTGGTATTTGAAAACTAAAAGGTAGACAACAGCATGGTTTTTAGCTAAATTAGTTTTAATATTATCCGCCCAGTTTTTTAGCAAAGAGATCAACTTTGTTAAAGTTTGCATTCTCAAAGATAAAATTTCTGCGCATTTCAACATCATCACCCATAAGGGTGGATATTATCAAATCAGCTTCAGCTGCATCTTCTATTGTAACTCTCAACAAACTTCTTCGCCTTGGATTGAGTGTTGTCTCCCAAAGTTGCTCCGCATTCATCTCGCCTAATCCTTTGTACCTTTGCAAGGTATAACCACCTTTTAGGTCAGCGGTCATTTTTTCAAGTTCTTTGTCGTCATAGGCATATTTCACAGATCCTTTTTTTTCAATTTTATAAAGAGGTGGCATTCCGATGTATACATGCCCTTCGGTTACTAACTGACGCATGTATCTGTAAAAGAATGTTAACAAAATAGCTCTGATATGAGCACCATCCTGATCAGCGTCGGCTAGTATTATTACCTTATCGTATTTAAGATCCGCTATATTAAAATCTCTATCATAATCAGTCCCTAGCGCGTAAACAATAGTCCTAATTTCTTCGTTTTGTATTATTTGCGCTTTTTGCTTTTTTTCTGCATTGAGAGGCTTTCCTCTTAATGGTAATACCGCTTGGAAACTTCTATCCCGGCCTTGTCTGGTAGATCCGCCCGCAGAATCACCTTCTACAATAAAAATCTCATTAATACTGGTGTTTCTTCCAGTACAAGCGCTAAATTTTCCTACTAAAACAGACCCTGTCATTGCGTTTTTCTTGCGCTGAGCATCTTTTGCTTGCCTTTCAGCTTCCCTTACCTTGCTGGCATTAACACCAGCTTTTACTATCAATGTTGCTATGTCTTTGTTTCTACTTTCGTTTAAATACAAATCTAAACGCTCAGACAATATGCTCTCTACAATTCCTTTTACCTCTGGATTTCCAAGTTTGCTTTTTGTCTGACCCTCAAATTGGATGTTCTGCATTTTAACACTTATTATAGCAGTCATTCCATCTCTATAGTCCTCGCCTATTACGTTGGTGTCTTTGGCTTTTAATAGATTGTTTTTTCTAGCATACTCGTTAAGAGCTTTTGTTAATGCCGATTTAAAGCCTGTTTCATGCGTGCCACCGTCTGTCGTGGGTATGTTGTTGACATAAGATATTATGTTTTCCCCATAATGCTGTGTGTACTGAATTGCTACTTGCAATTCAAAATTATCAGTCCCACCCTCTAAATAAATAATTTTGTTTGACTGTTTTGTCTTTGCTTCGTTTACATAATTAACAAAATCAATAAGTCCACCTTTATAACAAAACTCAAACTTTTTTGGTTTTCCATCATCACCTAAAACGCGCTTGTCTTCTACTGTAAGTGTTATGTTTTTATTAAGAAAAGCAAGCTCTCTTAATCTGTTTTTTACAGTGTCAAATGAAATTATCTCATCTCCAAACACTTCTGAATCTGGCATGAATGACACTGTAGTACCTTTCTTTTTTGTGCGCCCTATCTGCGTTAGTGGTGTTTTAATTATACCGCTCTTGATTTTCTTGCCAGATTTTGGACTATGAAATTCAATCCTGTACTCAAGCCCATCTCTATAAATATTTACATTAAGCCATTTTGATAGGGCATTAGTAACAGATGCACCCACGCCATGCAATCCACCACTAAATTTGTATTCGTTGTTATCGAATTTTCCACCTGCGTGTAAGACGGTAAAAACTAACTCAACTCCACTCTTTTTGTGTTTTTTGTTTATATCAACTGGTATTCCACGTCCATTGTCTGTGACAGATACGGAATTATCTTGATGTATTACAACACCCACATGCGTAGCATAACCATTCGCAGCTTCGTCCATTGAGTTGTCTACAATTTCCCAAAGGATATGATGAAGCCCCTTAGCACCCGTCGTGCCTATGTACATACCAGGACGCAACCTAACAGCTTCTAATCCTTCTAATACAACTATGTTGCCGGCGTTATATTCCATGGCCGCCATGATTCCTCCAATTGAAAAAATATTTTGACAAACTTAAAATTATTAGATTTTGATTTATCCGCGTTTGCTTTAATTTAATATTAACATACTATTATTTTTTAGTCAAATGCAATTTAACATATTAGCAATTAAAATTTTAATAAATATGGCTGGTAAAAATCAACAATTTATTTAAAATGCGTTTCCGTTTGACATAAATATCTAATTTTTTAGGGTTTGTTCATACAAAAAAATCTAAAAATTTTAGAAGGTAAAACTTATGAACTGAACTATTTTAATTTGAAAAGCTTTTATACACTATATTCTCTAAATTATAACCATTAAACTCTCAATATCTCCATACAAATATGTAAAATAATTTTTCTATATCTTTTAAATTAAATGTCTAAAAAAATTAATGTGTTTACTTGATATAAATATTGTGTAAATCTTGTGAATTCGTTTATTTTTATTTCTTGACAATTTTTCTTATGTAATATATAATTTAAGAATGAATTTGACTAATAATTCAGATATCAATTATTTAGAAATGTATCAAGCATTAAAAGAAACATTGCTAGAATATTGTATTCCAGATACAAAGCTAGAGATTCTCTCCTCTTATGCTAATTATGTTAAAGATATGCAGGGAAAAATAAATTTAACGTCTCTAAAGTCTAATGAAGATTTTGCTATAAAACATTTTAAAGATAGTTTGATAATACTTCCTTACTTAAAGTCGGGTTCTTTACTAGATGTGGGAACGGGAGCTGGATTCCCCGGGGTTCCTCTCGCGATTACAAACGAATTGCTTAGTGTTACTTTGCTTGACTCTACTGTGAAAAAAATTAACTTCCTTTCTCATACTATTAAAATGTTGGGGATAACAAACGTAGTAGCATTAGCGGGCCGTGCTGAGACAATAGCACACCTCCCACATTATCGTAAATCCTTTGATTATGTAGTAGCGCGTGCTGTTACATCTCTAGGGATTTTACTGGAGCTTACTATTCCATTTCTCAAGATTAGTGGTACTCTTTTTGTTTATAAATCACAACATGTAGATGAAGAGATTAATAATGCACTCCCTGTTTTCGATTTGCTTGATTGCAAACTTGAGAGAAGGGAAGACTATATGTTAGATTCCAACTATAAAAGATCGCTTTTGATAATTAAAAAAACATCTGAAACTAAAAACATTTATCCAAGAGAATATAAAAAAATACTCTCTTCCTCAAAGAATTAACACTTTGATTAAATCGGCTATGTAAATAGCAATTCTTAAATAGGTTAATATGCATAATACAAAAACCATACAACTTAATATTAAAAATTATGCAAAAAAGGGGGAGGCATCTTCGTTTTTTACTTCCGACCTATATTTGTTAATTCTAGGTTTGGCGGCAGCTCTAGCGTGGTCTTACAATAAACCATTATACACATACATTTTCTTCGCGTTGATTATTATTTTAATCACATTCACTCAAAAAACTTTAACAGGAACAATACCAATAATCCTGCTTTCGACTTTTGTTTTTCCAGATCAGCAAGCGCTATTATCACAGCAAACAATCTTCTCAATAGTAGGGCTTTTTTTAGTGTTTGGGTTATGCGCCATTTTTCATATTATTAAGTATAAAAGAAAATTTAAATATCCTATGTCAACCATAGGATTCATTGCCTTGTTTATATCAGCGTTTTTTGCGGGGATCACAACGCCTAATCATTTCGGCTCAGCGCAATGGCTTTTAGGAGTGGGTACTATGGGCGGTTTGCTAATTAGCATATTTATTTTGTCTATTGCAATAGGCGAATACAACCCATTATTTACCGCAAAATGTTTTGTAACACTTGCACTCCTTATGATAGTGCAAATATTTGTATACCTTCTCAAACAGGATAATATATTATCATCGATTTCATATAAAACAATGTATTTGGGTTGGGGTATAGGAAATACAGCGGCACAAATTTTAGCACAATCAATGCCATTCGTGCTTTATGCAATGTGTAAATCTAAACATTTCTCAATGCTTTTTCTACTCGTCTTCATATTATCTGGAGTTGCTATCATAACTACTTTGTCTAGAGCTGTAATGCTATCAACAGCTTTGTTTGCTATTCCTATGATAGTTTATTCTCTTAGACTTTCAGTAAAACCATTACTATCTACTATTTATTTCATAGCGCTGTCTGCTGGCGTTTTCCTGTTGATATTTAACCTCTATAATGATGAATTCAAATTTGTACTTAACAAGCTTTTATCTACTGGGTTTTCTGATCACGGTAGGATACGTCTGTGGAAATTGGCAATTGAAGTTTTTAAATCACATAACAAATTTTTCGGTGCTGGGTATGTATATGGATCCGCCTTAACACTAGAGGGGGACTATTTCATCACATGGTATCATAATCTCTTTTTAGAAATACTAGCAAATATGGGATTACTAGGAATAACGGCCTTTTTAATACACCTCATTCAAAAATTATACTATACATTGAAGAGACATACTAAATTTGCACTTTCCGCATTTTGGTCTCTATGTATAATGGCCTTATTTGGTTTATTAGACATAACTTATTTCCAACCCAGTTTTTTGATTCCTATGCTTATAATTTATCTCGTTACACAAAATGGCGCAAAACTTAAAACACCGATTCCCCAGGACGAACTCCTAGTTTGAAATTTACTATCAACATAAAACTATCTAACTTAATAAATTTGCATTTCACAAATATATTATGTAAAATATATTATGTGTTAAATAATTTAAACATTAAACTAACGGATTTATTCTAATTTTTCATGAATTTAGTTCGTTTAAAGCGTCCGTTTTTTGTTAATTGTTTTACACTTCGCATAACTAATTTATGCCTATTAATTGTTTTACTAAAATATTAATGACGATGTCGCCAAAAGTCCAACTGAAATTAAAAAACATAGCTCTTATTGTATGGTTGCAATTTTGTTAGGGCCAAATCAAGAAAATTTTGTATCTTTTTGTTTTTAGACTTAAAGT
>JAIRKT010000049.1 GCA_031259965.1 Christensenellaceae bacterium
CTTTAGAAAAATTTTAAAATTTTTTTACACTGCACATTGTGTAATGTATCATTTTAAAATTTTTTTTTTCATTTTTCAACCTTGTTGGGGAAGAAGAAGAAGAAGAAGAAGAAGAAGAATTTTTATTACTTATCAACATTTTTTCTATTGAGGTTGTTGTTTGCTTCCTTTTCTCCACCATTTGCTGCTTTTCGGCTTATATCAATTTTAAATATTAACGTCTTTTAAATTCTTCATAAAAATGGTTTTGTATAACTGCCTTTTAATTAACCATTTAAAGTTGCTTTTTTGTATGATTTGAGAGCCAACAAAAGATTGTCAATACTACATTAGATACAAGTATGACAATAGCATACATCTCTAAATTCAGTAATTTATCCTTTATCTGCGAATTAATTGAAACTGTTACTAACAATCCACATACTATCATTCCAATAAAACCAAGAACAAATCCTCTGGTTTTTACTATTTTAAATACTTCCTTAATAATTTCGTTTACTGTTAAACACTTAGTAGACAATCGCATTATCATGCAAGGAAATCCAGCCAGAACACTTAGCGCATGAAACCTTTCAAGTGAATCATAAAACTTTATTTGCCGTGCAAAGGTATAATATGGATTTAATAGTAAGGTGGGATATTTATTTCCTAGAATCATGATAGTTGGCAATATTGTAATAGTTAGAAATACAACTATTCCCATTAATGAAACAAAGTACAATTTTTTTACAGAAATACCATGATTTACATAACTTGTAAAAAAAACTAAAATCACAACCTCAGATGTAAGAGTTGCTTGTAAAATAGCAATCTTGTTTATTTCTATGAATGTCGTCTTCTCATATATGGGTAGAAGTCTAGTTGCGTCCAAATCTGGAATACTAAATATTGCAAATAATAATATAGAAAAAAGAAGCAATGGGACAAAAAAGACAGCAACACGTAATAAAATTTTTATTCCTTTCACTGTTAAAACAACTGATGTTGCTATTATAGTTGAAACTATCACCCAATATGAAAGTCCTGGCGTTATAACTATTTTGATAAATTGCACAATAATGTTCGCATAGACATAAATAATGTAACCAATTAAAATTAGATACACACACCCGGCAATCTTGACCAACGCGTTTCTGTTTTTGTCCGCACATCTTTGCAAAGATGCATTTTTCCTTTTGTTTGCATAATATAGTAGTGGTGCATCTAATAAAACCATATAAAGTAGTGACAAAATTAACAACAACAATATGTTTTTACTAGATGATATTTTTAGAATGGGCATTGTTAAATATGGCAACATTAAGGCATTACCTATGATTAGAAAAATTAACCCAAAATTACTCAGTTTATTTCTATCCATGTCACCCCGCAAACTAATTAAAAAACATATCAAAATCACCCAGATTTGTTACTTGTAAATCAATGTTCATCCTGTTAAATTCTAATAAACTATAATAGTTTTGATAGGCAAGAATTCTATTAAATTCTGCACTTCCTATTATTTTTATTCTCCTACCAAAACCATATATGTCGCTATTAATTCCATCACGTGCCGTTAGTAATGATTTTTCTATTATGGAGTTCAATGCCTTTTCAAATGCTCCTTCTATGTCAAATTTTATATTTGTTGTATTCTTGATTTTAGCGCTTTTAAGCAATTCTGTTATCTTAATTTTACCTTTGATATCCACATCTATAGTTAAGTTGCCATCTTTTACATGTGTTTTAATTTCTGTGCTTGTATTACTTAATTCAACAGCAACACTAAAATTTTCTTCCTCTATAGTTAACCTTGTTTTTTTTAAATAACCATTAATTATGTTATACGCTAAAGCTGCATTTTGATCTAAATAGCCCACAAATTTATTGTTTTTAAATGCAGCTAAACCATCAAAATTAATTTCATAATTTTCATCTTGATTTGGTTTTTGTGAATCAACTAAAGTTATTCTTCCAAGCACAGCTTCAACTCCATCATCCATTGAATCAATTATATATTTTAGTGTTTCTACATAAACACCATAACCCGAATTATTTTTCCTTGTTCTAATGACACCATCAACATACTCGCCTAGTAACGAATGCAAACCTACAGATGTATTAAACAGTTTTATTATCTCCGTGTGGTTAATTATAAACAACCATGGCCGCTCATCAAACTCATCATTGCGTATTACAAAATCTATAAACTCATTCATTGCATTCTCATTTTTTGCCATCCTTTCTGTTATAAATCGCACTCTGTTATGTGTCCCAAATAATGTTTTGTCTACTTTATCTGCAACCGATGTGACTGCTTGTGTTAGTGTTATTCCTTCACCATTTCTAATTATTGATGTGCGTTTATTCGCAGTATCCTGAGCACCCCGACCATCCCCAGAATTACTAGGATCTATTATCTCTAAAATCACATGATATATTCCATTCTCATCTAAGTCATATAATGCGCTATTTGTCATAGCTATATTCCGCGGCTCAACACCGCCAACACAACCAAAAAAAGTAGTGCTCAGCGCAAAAAAACTTATCAGCACTAGAATTAATCTAATTGTATGTTTCTCTCTCATCATAACTATGTTGTTCAATTTTTTGTATTCGATCGCTTTCTCGATTGACAGATTGGTGTGCTTGTTTTTTCAGAGATAACCTTATTATAGAATTTATCATACCGTTTCTGCTTTCAATTTTTAATATGGTTTCACCAAATGAATTAATACTAGCAAGTTGTGCTATCATTAAGACCAACCCTATGCCTATCCCTAATAATCCTAAAAAAGCACCAAGAGCTAAAAATAACAATCTAAATATAGTTGTAAATTCATTTAAATTAGGAATCACAAAAGAACTAACAGCTGTCAATGCTACAATCATTACACTTGGGGCGCTTACAATTCCAGCTCTCACAGCGGCATCCCCTACTATTAATGCACCAACTATTGAAACTGCAGAGCCTATCGTTTTAGGTAGTCTTGTTCCTGATTCTTTTAGTAGTTCCAACATGACAATCAAAAAAAGAATTTCAACGGCCTGAGGAAATGGCGTATTTGCGACAGATCCTATAATTGTTTCTAAATATGAAACAGGCAACATCTCTCTGTTATAGGTAGTTATTGCAACTGCAACACCAGGTAAAAAAACACTTAATAAAAAACCAATTACCCTCATTAATCTTAAAAATGTTCCAAAGAATATGCGATGATAATGATCTTCTGCAGTTTTGAAATTGTCTATAAAAAATTCTGGGATTGTTAAAACATGCGGGGTTCCATCACATAATATTATAACCTTTCCATCTAGCAACCTGGTAACAACAATATCTGGTTTTTGTGTCATTCCTATACCAGATACAGAAGCAAATGGTTTGTTTTCTAAATACTGTTCAATCTTGCCAGATTCTGTAATGCCATCAACATTTATCGATTTTAATTTGGTTTTTATTTGTTTGACAACATCCTGACTGGCTACATTATTTATATAGCCCAGTGCAATATGCGTCTTGGTTTTTCTGCCAATTTTAATTTGCTCTAAAATAAGTTGGGAAGTTCTTAATTTGCGTCTGATAAGAACGGTATTTGTTATTAAATCTTCTGTAAAACCCTCTTTAGGCCCGCGTGTGACATTTTCTGCATCTGGCGTTTGGACTGGGCGCTTCTCCCATTTTTTAATGTCAAACAAAAAATAAATATTTCTAAACCACACTCCCATTTGTCCAGTCAGAATCTCATCTGCAAATTGAGAAATGTTTTGAACTCTCTTACAAATACAATTTGTCCTTAATTCAATATTACCATCAAAATCAGATTCTTTGAGTGGTTTTATTATGTCTCGATTCATCAAATCACGGTCTATGAAACCATCAAGATAAACTGTGATTATGTGCTCCTTATTTGCAATTAAAACTTTGTCAACTACAACATCAAAACTATTGCCTAGCGAGCTTTTTATTTCTGAAAGCTGACAATCTATGTCATTTGCGTGGAATAATTTAATCCTCATTATCTTTAAATTATTACCATGTTAAACAAAAAAATACAATTCCAAAAATTTTAATTTTTGTGCTTTTGTAAGGACAATTTTTGCTGGCTATTAAATTCTTTTAAGTTTAATATCTTTTATCTATAACAGACTTGCTAAAATGGAATATGCTTGTGGTTTTTAACTTGTGTATTTCTAAATGCTAAAAAACTCAATAACACCGATAAATAAGACATAGCCCGAATTTACAGCACAAACCGTTTAAAATCGCATTTGTATACTGCGTGTGAAAATGTCTTAACACATAGACAAAACAACGTCTGAGCGCGTAAAAATGATAACACAAAAGGCTGCCTTGCACACTATTTAATTATAGAACTAATTAACTATTAATATTGACATAAGTCTCAAATTTTTGGAGGCATAACAAAAGGTGCGTTATTGTTGGTTATTGCACCGTTAATAGCATTCAAAGCATCTTTTAACCTTTGCTGTGTGTCGCCCAATAGCTCATTAACTTCAGCTCTAACTTCATTTAGTACTTTTGCTTTATGGTCAGCTGCCTGTTGTTTTATGATTTCAGCTTCGCGTTGAGCCTGATGAATTATGTTGTGCTCACTCAAAATCTGATCAGCGCGTTGCTGCGCCATCAGCACAATATTTGATGCCTTTTGAGTCTCCTCAGCAAGATTGTATTCAGGCACAATCGGTCTCAAAGATGGTGGTGGTACTGCTTTTTTGGAAACAACAGCTCTTTGTGGCGTTGTGGGATAAACTTCTCGAATTTTGTTAAGTATATTAACTATAACTTCAGCATCGACTGTTACACCTGAACCAAAAAAACTTTTTTTGCCGTTATCGAGTTCTTCCTCAATTTGCAATAATAGATCTTCTATGTCTTCCATTTTTTATCCTCTGCAATAATTTCTTTTATAATAGACTTATCAATAAGGCCATCTACTCCCTCGCCAGCATTAATGCGATCCCTAACAAGTGAACTACTTATTTGGATATCTTTCGCTTTAATGAACAAGGTTGTTATGTCTCCATGTGTCTTATTATATTCGGCCATTTCCTCTTCATACTGTGATTCAGCAGGAGTACGTAGACCTCTAACTAAATATTTTATACCATTTTGCTTACAATAGTCAACGACTAGACCCTCAAAATATGATATTTTAATCTTTTTTTTGTATTCTTTTAATGATTTCTCTATAAAACGTAGTCTTTTTTGCACTCCATACCTTGGATTCTTATCAGGATTGATCAAAATCACTACATGGAGCATATCAAATTTTTCAAGTCCCTTTTCAACTAAATATTTATGTCCTAATGTAAATGGATCAAATGAACCAGTTACTGCAGCCTTCGTTTCACGTTTAAGAATTGATATCGTGGTTCCACCATAATCGCGCACAATCGAATCATTAAACTCAACTGGTAGCTTGTATGGCTTGTCATCTCTTTTTCTCTCTAAAACTATAATTCCACCTGCATTTAATATTTCTTTTTCCGCAATTAATGTTAACACTTCATTTTCAATTTTGCTTTCATATGGTGGATCTATGAAAATAATATCAAAAACAAAACCTCTTAAAGCCAATTCACTTATACAAGCTCTATAATCTTTGCTTATAATTTGGCTTTCAGAATTTATTTTTTCAAGATTTGATTTTATTACATTAACTGCTTCACGTGAATGGTCACAAAAAACAACACTGCTAGCACCACGCGATAAGGATTCAATGCCTAGTGCACCACTGCCTGCAAACAGATCCAATACTACAGCATCCTCAACTTTGTTTCTTATTAGGTTAAACATAGCTTCCTTTACTCGATCTGTTGTTGGTCGCACATTTTGACCAGGAACTGCACTTAATTTTCGGCCTTTGTATTTGCCTGCAATTACTCTCATTGCTTGTTTTTACTCTCCTTCTAAGCGTTTCTTCTTAAAACGCCTTTATCAGTAATAATTATATCCATCTTAACATCAAGATTGTTTGCAAAAACATCAACTACTTTATAATCAGAATAAGCAACACATATTTTTGTAGCACTGCTACTCTTTAGATATTTATCGTAACAACCCAAACCCCTTCCTAGTCTGTTTAAATTGTGATCAAAACCCAGACAAGGTATAAATATTATATCTGCTTCTAGATCATTGAATACACTGCCTGAAGCTTCACTAATTCCAAACCTGTTTTTTTTAAGTTCTGAACCCTCATCAAATCTAGTAAATGCAATTGTTTTTTCAAGCAGCACTGGTGTGTATATAGTTTTGTTGATACTTCGTGCTACCTTTATAACCTGTGTTAAATCAGGCTCATTTCTAAAACTACTCATAAACACATATACACAATTTGCAACTAAAAATTCTGGAAGAGTTATGATAAAGTTAGTTATAGCCTGAGTTTTTGCAAGACAATCGGCTAGTATTATGCTCTTTAACTGTAGTCTCAAGTTTTTCTTTGAATTATTCTCCACTACTCTAAATCGGCAAGTCGCGTCCCATCAGATTTATCCCATTACTTTCTAATATAGCTGCCGTTTTTTCATTATCGTCAACTTTGATTAGAATAATTGCATTCTCCTTGTTTGCCCCTGCAAATGAATAGAGATAACCTATATTAATTTTTGCTTTTTCTAAGATGCTTAGCACTTTAAACATTTCGCCAGGTTTATCTGCAACATTAAAACCTATAAGATCAGTTGCGGATGCATTGAAACCATTAATTTTTAGTGTCTCAACCGCTCGCACATTATCGTCAGTTATTGCTCTTAAAATTCCGTATTCCTCAGTATCAGCAATTGACATGGCCCTTATGTTTATATTAGCATCAGCTAATACTTTAGAAAACTCGGCAATTCTACCACTTCTGTTTTCCAAAAAAACCGCTATCTGATTTACTAACATTTTAAATATTCCTTTTAATGCTCATACAAACCTACTTATAGATTTGTAGCTTTTTCCACTATCTTCCAAAAAACCGCGCTAGATAGCTTCCGACCTCTAGTGTTGGGCTTTGTGTCCTGTGGCGTAACTTTCGCTATGCAAGCGTAGTATTATTCTCAGGTTATTCAAAACCTTTTTCGCAATATGACAATCCACAAACAAAACTATATATTTTATTTGCGCTTGTCAGTTACTCTTTGTGCTTTGCCCTCGCTTCGCTTTATACTAGCATATGAAACCAATTTAACCTGTGCAGAAACACCAATGGCAGATCCTATAACTGTTTCGAGTTTTGATACCAGCGCTTCTATGTCCTTTACTTCATCAAATTTTGCATCTTGTTTTAATTCGATTGCTATTTCCATAACATCTAAATTTTTAACTCTGTCTACCGTTATATGATAATGTGACGAGATTTTATCATCCGATCCGATCAATGCACTCTCAATTTGTGATGGAAAAACGTTTACACCTCGAATAATTAGCATGTCATCAGATCTGCCTTTTATCCTCTTTATTCTATAACCCGTGCGCTTACACGGACATGGAGAGTCATCTAAGGCTGTTATATCCCTCGTCCTATAACGAATGAGTGGCATTCCTTGCTTTGTTAGTGTTGTAAATACAAGCTCTCCACGTTCGCCTATTGGCAGTGGTTCTAATGTGTCTACATCAACAATTTCAGGATAAAAGTGATCATCCCAAATATGTGCACCTTTTTGGAATTCACATTCAGACGCAACACCTGGACCAGCTATTTCTGATAATCCATAGATGTCATAAGCTTTTAATCCTAGTTTATCCTCTATTTCGTTTCGCATTTCCTCAGACCACGGTTCAGCACCAAAGAGCCCCCATTTTAGATTTAAATCTTTTGCTGTGTATCCTGCTTTTATTATTTCATCTGCAAGATAAATAGCATATGAGGGTGTACAACAAATACCATCTGCCTTGAAATCAATTATTAATTGTATTTGTCTTGGCGTATTACCAGCAGAAACTGGCACTACTGTTAAGCCCAATCTCTCGCCGCCATAATGTAATCCCAACCCACCTGTGAACAATCCATAACCATAAGCCACATGCAAAAGCGAATTAGCATCAGCGCCTGCCGCAACTAAACTTCTAGCACAACACTCAGCCCATACTTCTATATCATATTTAGTGTATCCTACAACCGTGAGTTTTCCAGTTGTGCCAGAGGAGGCATGAACACGTATAATATCTTTTTTATCAGTCGAAAACATGCCAAATGGATAATTATCTCTTAAATCCTGCTTTGTCGTAAATGGCAACTTTACAATGTCATCTATACTTTTTATGTCAGATGGTTTTATGTTAATTGCATCCATTTTTGCTCTGTACGCTGGCACACTGTCATAGACTCTTTTGACTAGATCTACTAAAAGCTCGGATTGTAATTTGTGCTTTTCTTTTTTTGTTAAGCATTCGTTCTTTTTGTCAAAAAACAATTCTCTATCCTTCCTTCTGTTAATACAAAACAAACCTACTCCCAGATTTGTAGCTTATCCCACCATCAACCACTCATCGCGCTCACCTGCTTTCGACATGCGAGTGTTGGTCTTCGTGTCCTGTGGTATTTAAACACGCTAAGCTAATGCGTATCCAGTTTTCATTACTACCCCCCTGTTATTTACAAATTTATCTGTTAATCAGCATCTAAAGGCTCATAACCATATTTTAATGCCCTCTTGTTAACATCTAAAAAGCGCGCAGGTGTTGATGATGACATTGCATCTTCCATCTCATCATAACTAATAGCACATTTCTTTGCAAACGCCCCTATCATTACAATATTGACAGCTTTTATGTTGCCAGCTTTTTCAGCAAGTGCGCCTGCATCTAACACAACAAGATTTTTACCACTGTCTCTAATTTTCTGTGGTATGTTTTCAGGATAATCTGCAGCACCCATTATCACTGGCATTGGCAGTATTTGTCCCTCATTCAATATTATCGTGCCATTCTGGCTTAGATAATGCATCCATCTAAATGCCTCTAACGTTTCGAAAGCAATAACATAATCTGCCTGGCCTTCTGTTATAACTGGGGAGGCTACATCTGAACCTATTCTAACATGTGTAACTACACTCCCTCCGCGTTGTGACATCCCGTGAACCTCACTTAATTTGCAATCTTTATTTTGATTCACAGCCCAAGCACCAAGCACTCTGCTCGCCAGTAATGTTCCCTGTCCCCCAACACCAACAATCAATATGTTCATTAATAATAACTCCCTAGTTCCCCAAACAAAGAGCCGCCGCTCCCAATATACCAGCATCGTTTTTAAGTTCTGCTCTTACAATTTTTGTAGCAGGATTTCTTGTGCTACCATAACTATCCCGATTAACATGTTTTATAATCTCATTTATGAAAAAATCACCCTCATTAGAAATACCACCACCTATAATCACTGCGTCTGGTCTAAATATATTAACTAGATTGGTAATTCCACACGCGACGTCTTCAATATACTGATCTACAACATTAATGGCCTGAGCATCACATTTTTCTGCTGCTCTAAAAGCAGTACGTCCAGAAACTTTTCCCTCATCCTTTGCAATTTGTGACATTAAACTATCGGGATATTTTTTTATGGCTTTTGTGGTTTCTCTAATTAAAGCAGTTGCAGAGGCATATGCCTCCCAACATCCTTTTCGGCCACAGGTGCATTTCAACCCACCTTTTTTTATCACCATATGTCCGCCCTCACCACCTGCACCGCCTGCGCCAGAATGAATTTTTCGGTTTACTACGATTCCAGTACCAACGCCTGTGCCAAGTGTTATAAAAACTATATTCTTCATAGATTTAGCACATCCAAATACCATTTCGCCCAATGCTGCGCAATTTGCATCGTTTTCAACAGCACAACCTACAGCAAAGCGTTGGCTTATTCCAGCACCAATATCCACATGACTAACTTTAATATTATTTGAATATATAAGATGTCCTTCATATGGTTCAACAGTGCCAGGCACACCTACCCCTACCGATTTTAGTTGATCTCTACTTATTGGTGAATTATTTAACAGATCAGAAGTTAACTCAAAAAGACTATTCATAAGCCGCGATCGACTACCAGTTACAGTCTTTACTGTAACCTTTCTAATTATTTCACCTTGTTTTGAGACTATTCCACCTTTTAAGGACATCCCACCTATGTCAATTCCTATAGCGTACATTTAAAACCTTTATTATTACAAACTACACTAACAGTTCGCAACTTTATTCCACTATCCCACAAACCTCGCTCGTTCGCTTTCGACTATACGAGTGTTGGGTTTTATGTCCAGTGGCGTAACTTCCGATAAAGCAATCGTACCATTCACTAATTTAACCTGTTAAAACTCTAATCATCATAGAATTTCATACATTTGTCTCTATAAATGTAATCTTACCTTCTATTTTTGTTAGCAACCCAGGTCTAATAAAAAAGGTATCACCTTTCTTTATGAGTCCACCATTAACAAAATTTGCACATCCTTCTATAGCAGTTAATATAATAACTTTATTTAAATCAACTAGCGAATAGCAAGAATTAACAACAACCTCACTAACATCAAAGTAATCAGTATTTACTAATTCACGCTTTACATAATCATCATTTTCAAATAATGATTTTATCGTTGGTTGTGCTTCATAAGCCTCAGTGCAAATGACATCCAGTGCTTTATCAATATGCAAATCTCTTTGCATCCCAAGCGTGTCTTTTCGGCCATAATCATAGATTCTGTACGTGAGATTGCTGCTCTCTTGAATTTCTACTATTACAGCTCCTGCTAAAAGGGCATGTACCGTGCCTGATGGTATGAAAAAAAAGTCACCTTTTTTTATTTTTATTTTTTTTAATAGCTCACAAAATCTGTTTTCTGCTATAGCCAAACGCAATTCGTCTGAAGTTTGCTTTTTGTTAAACCCTAAATAAATGTAGGCATTGCTCTGAGCCTCGGCCACATACCACATTTCTGTTTTTCCTAAAGGACAATGTTCTACCTCTCTTGCGTATTCATCGCTAGGGTGCACTTGTATAGACAAATCTGCACTTGCATCAATTATCTTAATTAATGCAGGGAACACTCCAAACATATCAGCTCTTTTTCCTAATATCCCTTTAAATTTAAGATTTAATTGATTTAATGTATTGCCTGCATAAATCCCAGCTTGTACACACGATTCATTACCCTCAAGACAGGAGAGCTCCCAACTTTCTGCTATTCGCTCATAACCGTTCGGATCTTTGCCCCACTCACTCGCTAGAAGTGACCCTCCCCATATATAATCTTTTAAAACTGGTTTTAAAAGCAATGGTGTATTTGGCACAGATTCTTGTATATTAGTTGTTTCATCTGTTTTAAGACTCATCTATTGAATTCTTTATCCTCTATAGCTTTTATTTTATCAACTCTAATAGCATGCCTGCCACCTGCAAATGTGCTTTGTAGATATTTCTCTACTAGTTTATATGCATCAGTGGAATCTGTAATTCTTCCACCCATAGCCATGATATTAGCATCATTATGTTCAACACACATCTGCGCTGAAAAAACATCCACCACATGAGCACAACGTATTCCTCTAAATTTGTTTGCAGCAATAGAGATACCTATACCAGTGCCACAAATTAATATGCCTTTGTCGGCTTCTCCGTTTCTTATAGCAAGCGCTACTTTCATTGCATAATCAGGATAATCAACAGATTCGTGTGAATACGTTCCATAATCAATGTATTCGTGTGAATTATCTACTATAGCACGGATTGTAGCATCTTTTAAATCTATTCCTCCATGATCACAACCTAAAGCTATTCTCATTTTTGTACCGCCCAATTTAGTATCTGTTCTGTTTAAACATTTTAATGCAAGTCTACAGATTTATACAAGTTTAAAATCCATCGCTACTATGAATAGTATTAGAATTTATAGATATTATACATTAAAAAGGCTTTTTTTACAATAGTATTTTGATATATTATTCAAAACTTTAGTTTTTTTGATTATGTTTACTAAATATTAAACTTTATTACTTATTTTCTTTAGCAAATTATACCCGGATTTTTGTTTATCAAAAATCCCATTTTAATAAAAATAATCATTTTTGAAAAACTTTATTCCTTTTTGATGAGGTTTTTTTAATTTTTTAAAGAAGTTAAATGTTAAAACCATCTCTCTATCGTTTATAAAAGTTTTCAATAATCTGTATTGCATTTAGAGAAATAACTATTGTATTATGAGTTTTTAAATATCAGATTCGTAAATATGCATTTTTTTTGACAGCCAGACAAACTAGGATTCCACATGAAAAGAACAAGCGTTTGCCACAAGTGCCCGTCCGTTCTCAGAGGGATTAATTTATACAATTTCATAATGAAAACTCGCACTCTTAAAATGTGGTGTAATTTGATTTAGGCCCTCTCAAACAACCCTTTGATGAGACTGGCACAAATTATCAACTCACCCAATTAAATAAGATTTGAACCATCAAACACGCCTACGTCACCCTGCAAAATTTGACTGAATATTTCACTAGAGATCAGTCATATTACAGCGCGCGAAGAAAGTCTCTAACAGAGTTGGGATCAAATGTCATAGACTTATCGTAGCCTCGTAGACATTTTGCTCTTCTTTTATTTTTTTGTAGCTTCAAGACAATTTTCCTTCAACGACAAGATTTACAGATGTCAATCTCTTAACTAAAGAAATAAATTTCCTCCGCAAGCTTTTATAATGCGATTGTTTAATCCTGAAAACTTATCAGCCCCTTCATTAACATCAAAATATTGCAATATTATGTATCCATATTGCTTTTCTGCTTTTTTCATTTGTGCATATAGTTTTGCTGAATTTTCTTTATATGACAAACCCAGACTTAAGCAATTAAATTTATTATCAAATTTTGAAATAAAACCAGTTGATGCTATAATAACTGGGTCACTTTCTACATTGGATTCATATAGCAATTTGGCGGTTTCAGAAGATGCTACACAAGCACATGGTATCGTAGGTGCATAATGTTTATATTTCATGCCAGGCGCCATTGGTTTATCGATATTTGCATCAAACCTATCATCAACTATATCTAATACTGTTAGCAGGTCTGCTTTTGATATGCTACCTGGCCTTAAAATTGTAGGTATTTTGCTTGTCATATCTACAATCGTGCTTTCTATGCCCTGCGAACATGCACCACCATCCAATATTAAATTTATTCGTCCTTTCATATATTCATAGACATGTTGTGCAATTGTCGGACTAACTGAACCACTGACATTAGCGGATGGGGCTGCTATTGGAGTTTTTGCTTCACTAATTAATGCTAAAGCCATTTTATGATTTGGAATTCTAACTCCTATTGTATCAAGCCCTGCAGTAACAATTTCAGGTATCTCACTTCTTTTATTCAAAATTAAAGTAAGAGGGCCTGGTGCGAATTTTTCAAACAATTTTAAAACTAAACCTGATGGTTTTTTTGCAACCCTATCAAGATCGTCAATTTTTTCAATATGCACAATAAATGGATTATCCGCAGGCCTTCCTTTTGCTTCAAATATTTTCAAGCAAGCGCTGGCGTTGAATGCATCTGCACCCAAACCATAGACCGTCTCTGTTGGGAATGCTACTATCTCACCTTTTCTTATTAAGCGAGCAGCCTCCTTTAGTTTTTCAATGCCGCCTATTATAGTATTCATCATGTTAACTCGTAAATTACTCCAAGCCCATCCTCAACTGTTACTATAACAGTCTCTATGTAATAACCATCATCTGTTAAATATGTGTCTATCGTAGAAACCGAAGTACACTTATTCTCTATTAAAATTTCCCCACTATTTGCTTTAAGTCCATATTTCGTATTCTCTCCCTCTGTCGCATATGTTACATATACGCCATTGCGCAGTATATAAACGTCTTCAACTAATTCTTCATCACCATTTTTGTTGATTCTATAAAATTTACGCACTGTGTCATTCGCACCACCTGTTATGCGCGATCCAGTGGCGTAACCACCAAAAAAAGGTGTTAATTCAAAATATATGTATGGAAGAGCTTTCTCACCATTCATATTATATGCACCTGCATAAACGTCTGTGCTATCGTAACCTCTTTGAATGAGATTGAACGAAATTATCATATCATCGTGTGCTATTGACGTGTTAAAACCTTCAGTATCCTTTACATCCTCTATAATTATGCGCTTTCCATAATATGTGTGATAATCAGCACTCATCGGGGTTAATCCAAAATTTGGATCACCATTGTATAAGCCGACACCATCAACAAATAAAAGTGGCATTATTGTAGCTAAATCCCTTCCGCGCGCGCTTGTATCATATATTGAATAGGTAATAGGCCAGGATTCCAACAAACCAAAATTTTGGTAGTAATAATAATAAACTATTGAATAACCATCCTTTACAGCACTACTCATAGGCACAACTGGCAAATAATATTTTCCTTTACCATCAAATTCATCTACGTCATATGATGAATTCAACAAATCTGTCATTGAACGCAGATAATTATCAGTGTACTTATTGGCCACTAACGCAATTCTATCTTTTATTTCAAAGCTTTTATAACTCTTTGTTGTATATGACGCACTCTTAATTGTTATGTATTTGTATGTTCCACTTGAATCCTGCTCATACCAATCATACACACCAGTATTTGTAGTGGTAGTATATACTCCTGATATTATGAACCAATTATTGCCTATATAACTAGCTTCTGTATTAACTAAGGTTTCTGTATACCCCGCACTTAAATCAAACGGAGAAAAACTCCCCTTTAAAACAAAAGAGCCATCTTTTGAAATTTCATTTATCTTATAAAATCGTACTATGTTTGTATAGGTAGAGAGTAGATTTCCATCAAAATATTTGAATGTGGTCTCGTTTACTACATCGGCTATAACACCAATTTCTAATAAGGTTACGCCCCCTGATGATACGTAGTCGTATACTGTAGCATAAGTGTATGTTATTGCTGAATCACCAGTTAAATATTTATGTCCCAATGTAACCAATAAAGTATCGTTTAAAAAGACGTACTGTGTTATGGCTGGTAAATATACACAAGAAAAACCATATTCCTTACCAGCATACTCGCCACGTATCTTAACGACACCAATATACACCTTGGTCTCACTAATATCACCAATAGCTACTCGTCTTGCAACTATTGCATAATCTCCATTTATATCTAGAACTGACTCATAACGTGGTTCAATTAAAATCCCTTCCTCTACAGACGCAAAACCATAGAGAGTGGTTTCAGTATTACCAAACGTCAACCCCTTTTCAGCCATTATATATATTCCAGAACTATAATGATAGGAAGTAAAAACTATCTCTCGCCCTTCAAAATTTTCGTAGTCTTTAAGATTTAGTGCAATGCTCGCATTACTATAACCATCATGTGATATGAAGTTTTTAAAATATGTGTCGAAAGCTTCAACATTGTTATTAGATGAACATCCTGTTAATATTGACAAAACAATCAGGATGCAAAATAGAATTAGGAATATTCTCTTCATATTAAAATTATACCATACATTTTAGAATGTAACTAAAATTTGTTAGATTACTTTGCTGTTAATAAACTGAACATTTGCTAATTTAAATTCAAAACCCGCTCTCTTATTTAGTTTAATAAGAGAACGGGTATGCCTTTTGTTTATTTTTTTCGGTTTTTCTTTTGTGGCCTTGGTTTAAACTTAGGCGTCCCTTGTTTTGGATTATCTGGTGATGCCTTTTTAACGACTGACGGATCAATTGTTATTTTAGGTGCGACTGGTTTTTGCGCAATATCAAAATCATCCGAAAACTCTGAATCATCAATTTCTTCCTTATCTGAAATCAATGGTGATTCGTCTACAGAAGGAGCATTAACTTGAATTGAACTAATAACTTTAACTGGTCTCGCTCTGTCAATCTTCTTTTTAATGCGTCTCCAGATAATAACTACTATGACAACTATAAGGATTGCACCTATTACAATTGATGAAATAAGGAACCAAACTTCTGGATTAATTTTGTTTGTATTTTCATCACCATCACCATCATTATTATCTACCTCATCATCAGCAGGAGAAGATGCCGCAAATTTATATGTTGCATAAGGTTTTGTGTATTTGTCTTCCTCTGTTAGATTTTCGTATTTTTCAGAATATTCATCATATTCGTCAGAAGTTTCTAATTGTGCAACTGTAACATCATCAATTATCAACAAACCTCTAAAAAAGTTGTCTGCAACTGAGGATGTAGAAGCACTAGAATTCGTTCCCAAATGGAATGATATATTATTACCAGAGACCGCATTAGTAGGATCCGCATTATATACATAGAAAGTATATTCTGTAACAACTTCACGTCCATATGAGCCAGGGATGCGAATAGTCGACCATTTGGTAGTATCATTGCCATACTCAAAGCGGAACTCTGCATATGAATTTTCATCTTGAAACCATGTCTTTGCTGTGAATGTTATTTTGTAATATGATTCAGCGGCCAAAGATATGGAAGTCTGCGACAAATAATATTGACCATTAACAATCAGGTTTCCCATTAACAAATAATGATTGCCATTTCCTGTATTACTAGTTAAGAAATTTACTAGATCCTGCTGAGTAGCGTCTCCTAACCAAATCTCTTTCTTTTCACCAGTCTCAGAATTTGACGCCATTATTGATCTAATAATATCGGATTCGGCATTAATTTTTCTCTTATCATATACACCATATATCATTGCAAGCTCACCATCGTCCTCTACAGAACTATCATAATCAGTACCTGTAGATGCTACATAATGTGTATAATCTTTAGGTGTACCACCTTGTGATGGGGAGGAGCTGGACTCTGCAGTATATAAATCAAAGGAATCTGTTGTATAATCTAATAACCTAAACATATACATATTTGTAAAGCATGAATAAACATCATCCAAATCTGATAAACTATAAAGTGTATAGGGTTTTAATTTGTTGTCATCCTCAGAATCATCGGATTCGCTATCACTATCTTCAGGTTCATCACTGTCATCCGTTCCTGAATTGCTATCTTCTGTTGAATCTTCTGTTTTTCCATATAGATACAATTCATATTCCTCTTTGGTCAAGGTTTTAAAGAGTATATCATCAAAAAATACTGTACCCCTTGTTAATCCTTGTATAACTGTTAAGGTAGAATCATTTCCTTCTTCATCTTTTGGAACAAAACTTTCTGCATATTTATTTCCTAAAAACAACTCGAGTTGGAATGATGCTGGAGTTACTAGAGTCTGCATATAGAAACGATATTGTACCCATTCACCTTTTGTGTCTATGTTTATAAACCCAATATAATCACCATCTGTAGAGACTCCCAATGAATCTGTATCAGCAAAAATCTTTGAGGTATTATTAATTGTAATACTGGCTGTAGCACCTTCATTTGTTTTAACCCAGACAGCTAGCATATAATAACTATCAGCTGATAATGAAGTTGAAGATGCTGTATAACCACCTCTTGTATAATAATCAGAATGCAACATCAGTAAAGTGTCTGCATAACCACTTATATATTTTAAACCACTATCGGCATCAGCACCCGTATAGAAAATTTTACGATCGTCGTTTTCTTCAAGTCCTAATATGGCAGCATCACTATATGTTTTGTAATCTATAACACCAAATTTTGCATCTTTTATGTGGTATTGATCGGTCAAATCAACTACATTACTAGCAGAGTTTTCTTCACCTTCTTCCTCTGGTGCCTCTGCACTATTTTTTAATGTAGTAGAATATGCAGAAATGCCTGTTATAATTCCCGAATCATAATCTGGCAAGGTTTCTGGTAAATATGCTGCTCTTACTTTGAAGCTTCCCACGCTGTAAATTTCTATTTTGAATTTGGGTGCAGAGCCACTAACAGGTTGTGCAACACGACCAATCAAGACATTATCTTTCTTCACAGGGTCAGCATCTGGGTTATCAGGATCAGGCCAACTAGCGCCATCAATATAAATCAGATATACCAAATTTTCTTTAGGATCAAGCGATGTGCCAGTTTTTCCACCAACTAAATATTTCCATGTTAAATACTGGTCACCTTCAGACAATCCAAATTCTTCGTCGTCTCCACTCGCAGTTGATATTGTCAAATTAGATGGTGCTGTAATTGCGTTTGTAGCAGAAGATAGTGTCCAACTGTTTGGAGACGCGCTACCTACTAATACGCCATTTTCATCAAATATTAATTCATCTCCATCTTTTGTTTCGTAATTTGTTGTAGATAGATCTGCAAAGTAACCATTTGTTATAGAATCTGTAGTCGATGGCAGATTAGAAATCTGCTTTTTTGTAGAATACGTATCGGTCACAGCAGAATTGTATTCAGTATAAGTTATTTTGCTTATAATAATGGCTGTTATATATGCTACGCCCTTTACATGTGTTGCAGGAGTAAAGATATCACCACTGCCCAGCTCGTATTTTAAATAATACTGCGTGTCATCTGTTGTTGAACCTCTTATTAAAAATGCTACTTCTGTCCATTCACCGTTTGTATTTAAAGAGGTTAATGTGGCTTGTGAGGTATCGGTATCATCATATATTGATATGGTCAAACCGAAGCCCGCTGCAATAGCATCAGTTCTAATCCACATTGATATGCGGTAAAAATTATTTTTGAGTATAGTTTTATAATTTCTAACATCATCCTCCCCATCAACACTAGCCTTGGTTATAGAATTATAAACTAATGATGTCGCCGTATATTCTTTATTGTATAACATTAACAAATCAAAAACAGATGGGTCTTTTCCATCTTCTAGCGTCACCTGTATGGGCGAGGCACCATATGGCTTTTTAAGTTCTGGTGAATTTAAAGTATCTCGAGCAAAAGCTTCCCATAGCTCTTCATCCGCTGCCGTCTTGCCATAAATAAGTCCCGCTAACGCACTAGCTTCACTACTTCTGTTGTCAACAAAGTCAAATTGCCATGGCGAGCTTCCTTCTTCTGTATAGTCAATATAACTGTTATTATCAAAAATACCGCCCTCGCTATCATTACCAATCATATTAAACTCTTCAGTTTCTGTTAGATCGATAGGTGCTATAACATCATATGCGCTAGAATCATTGTCTAAAGGATTTTCGCCTATTATGATTGAAATGTCGTCAAATATAACACCTCCAACCATTAGACCTTCACTTTCCCATTCACCTTCTCCATACCAAAATTCAAAATTTACTTTTCGATCCGACAATTCGTTACCACGAATTTTAAAAGTAAGTTTCTGCCAACCACCTGGCACGTACAAATTGCCATCAGTAGTATCTTCTATATAATTTAGAGCGACAGTTGTTTTGATAAGCGAACCACTTTCAATAGAAGTTCCTGTTAATCTGAATTCTGCGGTATATGAACCTTCGCGTATAGCCTCGTTGTAATCATCTTTGGCTTTTTGCCAGGCTTTCATTTTATCATTATAATCAGTAATCTTTTGTTGATTTGTTGTACTGTTATAAGACGTCATTGCATTTTCGTATTCAGTAATTTTTTGTTGATTTTCTTCACTGTTATAAAAAGTCATTGCATTTTCATATTCAGTATCACCCGCAGCACCTTCAGCAAAATTATCGCGTTGTGGCTCTTCATAGACAAAATTACTATCTTTCTGTGGTTCGTCATAGGTATAGTTACTATCTTTTTCAGGCATTGCATTGTCAAATTTGGGAACCCAAACGTATGCATAAACAGATATGTCATAATATTTGGATTTTTCTATCAAAAATTGCTGCGAACTTTTCATGCCTGCACCACTTATTGAAAAATCGGGATGATATATCATAAGTGCGGTGGTGTCTTTTAGTGTAGTAGCATCCCTTCCTACTGTATCATCAGATGCAATTGAATATAAGCCAAATATGCCATCTGTATTAAAAAAATCTTTCCAGTCTGGCGCACGAAAAGTAGTAGTCAGTGCTTTAAGCGAATCAGTAAATTCGTAACTGGGCGCTTCATCAGTTCCAGTGTTAACACGTGTATAGAGCTTCGACATATCAACTAACCCACTTGTTGTCGTTGCACCGTCGTATGTTGGGAAACTGCTCGAAGTCGTCGAATCACTTGTCCCTACAATAACCGAATAATTATTATGCATACCTGGTTTGACGCCATAGTAGTATTTCGAATTTGAGGTGTAACTACTATATGTGTATGCCTTATAATAAGTAAAAGTTTCGTCTGGAAAATATAGAGATGTTACGGCTTCACTTTCATATACGCCTTCTCCACCCAAACGCTCACTTGCGGTTTTGTAAACAGAAGCGCCGTTTTCCTCTGTTATATCAGTTAATATTATGTTATCAAAGAAAATATAACCTTTTGTAAGACGTGGATTTAAGTCCGCATCTGTTTGCGTACCTATATATTTCGGGCCATAGCCTAACCACAATTCTACATAGAATGTTCTATTTTCAAAATTGTTTGCTTCAATATATATTGTATATGTTTTCCATGCATCTGAAGCATCAATAGCAGCAAATAAAACATACATCCCACTATTAACAACTATATACGCACCTTGTAAATCATCAGATTTTTCAAGGAGTTGCGTAAAAATATCAATTTCTAATTTATAATATTTCCCTTGCTCAATTGTAACTGCAGAAGAATTCTTATAATAAACCGTACCTGCTGTCTCTAATCCAATTAACAAGGCATTCGTGTCTGTATATGCGTCATCTTCGCCTTTCGGAGTACGCGGTGAAATACCTGGTCCGTTTATCTCAATCTCAGTGATGATATCCCTCTTTTCACTGAAAACATCAGGTGAAACATCTATAACACCCATCTTTGCGTCACTATAGTAACTAGCAGCATTGTTCGCTGTCCAACCAGTAACTGTATTTTTGATATATGTTGCTGTGCCAGAAGAACTCGATGCGTTTTCAAATGTGCCATTTGTTATCAATAATGTATCAGTGGGCGTTGCAACTTCCTCTTCTTCCTCTTCGTTTGTAGGAGGAGGATCACAAGCCATAAAAACCATCAATGCTAAGATCATGAGTATCGCTACAAGTAACGTAAGCATACTACGTCTATTAATCATTTTTCCACCATTTGGATTTGTCATAAAACTTAAATATGACTCCTTAAAATATCATAAAAACAAGAGTAATGTTAAAAACCCGTTTTTTAGCAATATATATATTAACATAATTAGACATAAAAAACAACAAAATAATAACTAATATAGAAAATTCAAATCACTTATGTATAATTTCACATTCCTTTTTTTATCATTCATTCTATTCACTTTACTTTATTTCATAAAGCACAAAAAGTTAATGCAAATATATGAAAGACGCACCTTCTACTTTTAAAAATTAATTGACTCCACAAACAAAAAACAAAAATAATCCATATATCTTTAAAATGATTAAACTTTCTTTGTCGGTTGCAATTTGGTATTTAATAAAATATCTAGGCATCAATTATCCTAATTTTTGCAAACGGAACAAAGCAAGACTTTATATTATCAAGTAGATTTTTTTGACTAAATGCGCTTTTAAATCGTATAATATTAATGTGATCAAATATGATTATAAAATTGTTTTTTGATTTGGAGATTTCACATTTTATGGGTCAATATAATATAGCTGTCGTGGGTGCGACTGGTATGGTAGGTGCTACCTTTTTAAAAGTATTAGAAGAAAGGCAACTACCCTGCGCTAATTTTTATCTTTATGCTTCAGAAAAATCTGAAGGCAAAAAGGTAATTTTTAATGGTGCGGAACATACCATACTCGCATTAACAGAAAAGAATATTTTAAACAAAAAGATCCATATTGCACTTTTTTCCGCAGGTGCTACGGTGTCTGAAATGTTTGCACCTATATTTGCAAAAAATGGTGCCATTGTAATTGATAATAGTAGCAAATGGCGAACCTATCCTGATGTTCCATTAGTTGTACCAGAGGTGAATGGTGCTATGGCCCTAAATCACAAAGGTATTATTGCAAACCCAAATTGCAGCACCATACAAGCTGTTGTAGCGATTAAACCGCTATATGATAAATATGGCATAAAGCGCATTATTTACAGCACCTATCAAGCGGTATCTGGTGCTGGCGTGGCAGGCTATAACGACCTAAAGAATGGCATAGATGGAATTTCACCTCAAAAATTCCCATACCAGATTTTTGGGAACGTAATTCCACAAATCGATGTTTTCTCTGATGATGGTTACACAAAAGAAGAAATAAAAATGATTTTTGAAACAAAAAAGATTTTGAACGACACTAATTTAAAAGTTACAGCCACTACAGTCCGTGTGCCAGTGTTTCATGGGCATAGTGAGAGCATAAATATTGAATTCATTAAGCCCTCAGATAAAAATGGTATTTTCGATGCACTGCAAAACGCGCCTGGTATTAAAGTGGTAGACAATTTGGATAAATGTGAATATCCTATGCCTATACATGCAGAGGGTAGTGATCTAGTTTTTGTAGGCAGAATACGCACAGATAAAACTGTGGATTCTGGCTGTAATATTTGGGTTGTAGCTGATAATATACGAAAAGGCGCCGCAACCAATGCAGTTCAAATAGCAGAATATTTAATTGAGCATGGAGGGATTAATCAATGACTCTTTTCAAGGGTGCTGCAACAGCATTAATTACACCTTTTAAAAATAACGATAAAATAGATTTTGAAGCACTAGAAAATTTAGTTAACTTTCAAATTGATAATGGTATTAGCGCATTAGTCGTAGCAGGCACTACGGGTGAACCTACAACCATGACACATGCTGAGAGAACATCCGTTGAGCGATTTGTGCTTGAATGCACAAAAGGCCGTATCCCTGTTATTATTGGAGCTGGAAGCAATAATACCCATACAGCCGTAGAATATGCAAGAGAGGCCGAGGACTTGGGCGCAAATGGCGTTTTAGTTGTAACGCCTTATTATAACAAATGTACACAAGCTGGATTAATTGCTCATTATACAACAGTAGCCGATGCTATAAATATTCCTGTTATTCTATACAATGTACCAGGGCGTACTGGGGTTAACATAAATCCAGACACAGCATTAAAACTTAGCGACCATAAAAACATTGTTGCTATTAAAGAAGCTTCAGGACAGTTAAATCAATTTATGAGCCTTGCTCCTTTAATAGAAGGGAAAATGGATCTCTATAGCGGTGATGATGGACTTATTTATCCATTAATGGCTCTGGGTGCTATAGGAGTAATCAGTGTTGCCTCGAATATAATACCTAAATTCATTTCTGAATTAGTTGGCGCCTATTTTGATGATAATTTATCTTTGAGCCGTGATATGCAATTTAAGGTTAATCCTTTGATCTCCGCCTTGTTTTCAGAAGTTAACCCCATACCAGTCAAATGTGCCGCACGGTTGCTTGGTCTTTGTGACGATTACATGCGACTTCCTTTGACAAAATACTCAAAAGAAAATGAACTTAAAAAAACACTTAAGGACTTTGGTCTAAAATTAACTTAATAAGCAGGAGTAATCGCATAACTCTATGAATATACTAATTTATGGAATCGGCGGCAAAATGGGCAAAACCCTACTAACCGCCTCCCAAAATACCGATGACATTAAAGCCGTAGCAGGTGTAGATGTTTTCGCGGATCCAACTGATTACAACATACCAGTATATAAAAGCATTAATCAGACAAAAGAATCATTTGAATGCATAATTGATTTTTCAGCCCACGAGGCCGTGTTTGATATTTTACCATTTGCAATATCTAAGAAAATTCCTTGTGTGCTAGCTACTACTGGTTATAATGAAGATGAATTAGACTTGATAGATAAAGCAGCACAAACTATACCTATCTTTAAAACTGGCAACATGTCACTTGGTATTAATGTGCTCTCTAAATTGGTTATGGCCGCAGCAAATATGCTAGAAAATGCGGATGCTGAAATAATTGAAACTCATCACAATCAAAAGGTCGATGCCCCTTCTGGCACTGCATTGATGCTTTTGCATGCAATTGAAGATAGTAGAGGTCCTGTAAAACCCATCTTTGGTCGAAGTGGAATAAGCTCGCCTCGTGATTCTAAGGAAGTAGGAATACACGCCATTCGTGGTGGTAGTGTAGTAGGCAAACATTCAGTTATGTTTATGATGAATAATGAAGTTTTAACTTTGACACATGAAGCAGAAAACAAGATAGTTTTTGCTAATGGGGCTATTGATGCCGCTAGATTTTTAGTAGATCGCACGGAGGCTGGCATCTATAATATGAATCACTTGTTAAACACAAGATATTCTTAATCACTAAAAGGAGCGTAGTATACGAAAAAAATTTTTTTATCAGATAAAGACGGTTCCCTAACACCATTTATTGAGAACTATTACTATAACGAAGCAGAGAAACCACAAATTGTATTAAATTATCGTCTCTCTCTCAAAACAATATCCGCCTGTGATTTTGTTATTTGCGACGCAGATGCATACGATAAAGCGGGTATCCAACTAAAAAATACAAATCTGCCCCCTTTAATTGTTGTTGGAACAGAAAAATCAGCTACATACATTTCTAACATACTAGAAAATGGGGTTTTCGATTATCTCTCATCACCTGTCAATTCAGGTTCATTAACTGCAGTATTGTGTCGCGTCGAAAGATTTTTAAAGCGCGGTTTTGTATGGGATCCAGATTACAACTATCCATACGACAGAGAAATTGCTATTATAAAATACATTCAAACAGATGATAATTGTATTTTGAAATTCATATGTGACACTCTAATTAAAATGGATGACGCTTATGTCGATATGACAAAAAAGCGATTTGCTTTTAACAAATTGTTTAGCAATATCATAAATGCAATTTATACAAAATTCGATTGGCTTCATCTATATCTAGCTAAGGAAGAGATAATTGATACACCAGCTTTTGCAAAAAATGCTGCTGGCCTCGTTCCTTTTTTTGAGAATCTTTTTAACGGCCTTTTCGTAATGCAAAAAAATCTAGCACTTGATATTTCTAACTATGTTTTACGCAATCCTGAAAACGATCTATCGCTATCCGTTGTTGCAAGGATCTTTTACTATAACCCTAGTTATTTATCTGTTAGATTCAAAAAATTAACAGGATTACATTACAACTCTTATGCAGTTTTTGTAAAACTCTGTAGGGGTGATTTTCTAATTAGATATAAGAACTTGACTGTAACTGATGTCTCTTCGAGATTAACCTACACGGAATCACAATATTTTTCCACTATTTATAAAAAATTTGTATCTCCTTTTGCCAATATCATCTCAAATTCTAGGTCACAGAATAAATAAAGTACACATTCTAAAGCACACATTCTATTAATTTGAATGTTTAAAACCCTCATAAATTAACATTGATGATGTCCCTATCTCAAAACAACATGGCTTTTAAACAATATTTCTAGACACCTTAACAAAATCTCTTTTTATTTAGCACGTGTAGCAGTGCAATGAATTTTAATATTTATTCTACTCCGAAAACCGTGATTAATAAATTTGTCATGTACCACGTTTTATAAATTCAACGTCAAAATTAAATTTACCCTCTATCATGCCGATTACATAGCGCACAATAACGCGTCCCACTATCGCGTCATCACTAAATACGCCTATCAAGCCGGCCTCTCTACTATCTCTTGAGACCTTGCGATTATCACCCATATAAAAGAATTCGTTTTCACTTAACTTTATCTTAGAGGAAGAATTTCCTCCCATGTTTTCATCATGGACATATGGTTCATCTATTAACAGATCATTTACATAGGTTTCAAACTTATTACTAGATTCATTTAATCTAACTTCGACTGTATCGCCAGGTAACCCTATTATTCTCTTTACCAAATATACTGAATCAGCGCCCTCAACATTATATGTCTCTGAGGATTCAAAAACAATTATATCCCCTCTTTTGTATTTTCCTAGTTTATATACCACAACCTGATCCGAATGATTAAGCGTGTTTAACATAGAAGTACCATCTATACTTATACTGTAAAAAAGTGAATTAGTAACAATAAACGCGATAATCATGCAAAAAAAGACAAACAACAAGTTTAGTGCGATACTTCGCAGAATTTTGAGTCCTCTTTTTTCTGGAATATTTACTATTTTCTTCTCTTTTTCCATTTTATTTTGTTCTCCTATTATTAATCACAAGTTGCAGATTCTATAAACTCCTTTGTGCTAATAAATTATGCTATGCGATCTATCGCATCAGCATCAACTTTTAACTTTCCATTTTCATCTCTAAAAATTGCATATCTAAGCACAACACGTCCAATAATTACGCTTCTTGAAAATGTGCCAAACCGATTCCCAGCACGGCTATCATAAGAGTCCATTCTATTATCGCCCATATAAAAGAATTCATCCTCCCCCAGCTTATACTTAGCAAACCCCTTTTTGTATGCAGTATCTTCAATAGTTAAATATGACTCATCTACTTCTTCATCATTAACATATGTCACCATTTTCGACCCCAGCCTTACAACTTCAATATAGTCACCAGGTAATGCTATTATTCTTTTTACTAAATATTCCTTTCTGTATGGATTATTAACAAAGTCTGGTGATACAAATATTATTACATCACCTCTCATGTAAGTGCCTAATTTAAATACAACTACATTATCTTTATGTTGTAGGGTATTAGCCATTGAAGTGCCATCGATTTGCATAACATTAAAAGATGTATTTAAGATTGTACTGAACATAAGCGAGCAGAAGAATGTAATAATCAGTATAACTATTACTTTATACCAATCCAGGTTCTCCTTCTTTTTTTTCTCAACTTTTACATCGCATAATTTTATTTTTTGCATTTTATTATAGTGCTTCTCCTAGCTGTTAGATAAACAATATATTTCCTATTACAGTATCCCCACCAGAAATTTCTAATGCTTTAGCATTTGACCATGTCGTCAAAGGCATATAATTATTATCCTTGAAATCACTCTTTTTTAGTTGCAGACTTATGAAAAAACCTTTACTATCTTGCAAATGAATATCCGCTTGATATTTTTTTATACTATCTCCATCTTTGCAGATCAATGTCGCAATTACACTGGATGATTTGCTTGTGCTAAATTCAATTTGCAACAGGCATTCTTCTATCTCTTGTGTCGCAATGCCTAGATGATAATTTCTAACGCCATCATCAGAGCACGCGAGACCTTTGACGCCAGATGCTGCCGTTAAAAGATTGATCCTGTGCTCAAAAAGCACTTCCTTATTATAGTTCTCAACAAAAGAGTCAGCTGGTGATTGTGTTGAGTAAATTACTCTAGAGGATGTTTCTTTTGTTGATTTTACTGGCTGTCCAGCAAGTTCAAGGTATTTCTCCAAAGATGACAAAATTATTCCGCCTAAATACTCTACTTCTGCAAACACGAAAAGTGGAGCATTTGCATCAGTTACTTCAATCGTTGCTATGAATTCATTAGCAGAAACTACAATACCAGTTTTTTTTCTCCAATCTCGTATTACATGATTATATTCACCATAACTGTAATAAAGATTTGCGTTTATCGCTTTAACTTTTTCATCACACTCAATTGTGGCATATATTTTCCCATCATCATTTACATTTACAGATAATGTAGGCATCTTTGGAAAACAATACTCGCTTAAAATCATTTTAAACCAATTTTTTAAAGTATTGAAATTCTCTTGAAAAATATAATCGGAGGCTTTAGGACTAAATGATACGTATGTGCTCTCTGTTGGTAGCAATGCAACCAAGTTGTTTATTCTATCAATATCACTTCGCTCTCCATTTGTTCCAATTGCAATGAATGTAGGTTTTGTTATAAGTTTAGCATATGCAGCAGAAGCCACACCTGATAACCAACAGACAGTTTCATCAGTCATTTCTAATTCTTTGCAACTTCCATATTTGTTTAATTTTATATACTCTCTATATCCACTTCCATTAATACAAGCAAGCGCTACAATATCTGCTCCAGAACCTGTTGTTTGCATCGCTACTTCAACTGCATCTCCTAAACCAATCAACAAAACATGTGGATCAGGCAAAATATCTTTCAAGAAGACCAACGCCCTTCTCATAATTAAACTATATAAGTATTGACAGGTTTCTCTAGCGGTTGGCATAACAGTGCGTATATGATCTCCAGCTTTTGTGTATTCGCCATATTCATATTCCGCAGGATATTGCGTTTTTGGTTGGTCATTGCCAGCCATATCTGGAACAATTACAATAAAACCATCTAAAACAAATCCCTTTATAAATTCTAAAGAGGGCATTCTATGATACTCTGGAACAATTAGCACAACTGGAACATCTTTGTTTAGGAGCGAATCACTGGCCACGTATTTTTTTGCAATAACAACCAACTTCCCACTTTGCGCACTCAGCGCAACAAAAGAATAAGTCGATATTTCCATACCATCTTCTAGAGATTTATCCATTAATTCAGTCTCTAGTGGGATGGCTTCTGGTTCGTAGTTTTGCCATATTGCGTTCGGCAGCAATATATTATATTTCATATTGTGCCAATCCCTTAAAATTTAAATCTAGATTATACAATCTACTACCTCTCCTTATTTTTAATATTAAACAGCTCAATTTATGAACTCTCATCACGCTTTTTGCAATTTTCCTAGTTTATAGATCATATTATTTGATCATTCAAGAATCACTATACAAAAGTTGTTTTTACACCTCACTTTAACTCTATAACCATTTTTTAATAGTAGTTAGAATCAGTGTGCTATTTTAAGCATTTTAGCTAGTATGTCACTACAAACCAAGTATGCAGACTTGAATAGTAATGACTAGTCAAGTCACTCTTCTACAGATATTGCAACATTCTTCTTTTTGCGGCTTATAACCAGCCCTATTGCTTTTTGAATTTCCGCAAAAGGCAATATCCCCAACGCAGTGGCCAAGGCTATACTCCATCCCTTGACTCCCAACTCTTCAGCACCAACAGCACCAAACATTGTAGTTCCCACACCAGGTATTAACAAGACTAATATTAATAAGGAAGCACAAATTAAAAATGAAATATTCAAAGGTTTGTTTCCAAATGGATTCTCTGAAAAAAGTGAGCGATCAGGGAATCGCATGTTAAATGAATGAAATAGTTGAATAAAGCATAATGTTATAAAGGCCATTGTCATAGCTATATCGGTATCTGGGAATAAAACATATTTTCCTATACAAAAACTTAGCATTACCAATACGGTTTGCATAATTCCTTGTATTAAAATTGCTTTTCCCGTTTTACCAGATAAAAGCCCCTCACCCGTTTTGCGTGGCGGTTGATTCATTACATCACGATCAGCTTTTTCCATACCCAATGCTAATGCTGGCAAACTATCGGTTACTAAATTTATCCATAAAATCATAACTGGTGTTAAGAAACTCACATTAAGAAATAGTGTTGCTATGAAAAGACATAATACCTCTGCAATATTAGCCGATAACAAATATTGAATGGCCTTCTTTATATTACCATATACTTTTCGGCCCTCTTCTATTGCAGTTATTATTGTAGCAAAATTATCGTCTGCTAAAACTACGTCGCTAGCACCCTTGCTAACATCGGTGCCTGTAATTCCCATTCCAATCCCAATATCGGCCGCCTTTATGCCCGGCGCATCATTAACACCATCACCAGTCATAGCAACCTTTTTGCCTTTTGCTTGATAAGCCTTTACAATCCTTACTTTGTTCTCAGGGCTTACACGAGCAAATACACAATAATTGTCAAGATTTTTTGCCATCTCATCATCATCTAGTTTGTCAAGTTCAGCACCTGTCATAATTATGCCGTTTTTAGTAAGAATTCCTATGTCTAAAGCAATAGCCTTAGCAGTTGCGGCATGATCACCTGTAATCATTATTGGTTTCATGCCAGCCCTACGACATTTTTTCACAGCATCCTTTACTTCTGCACGTGGTGGATCAATCATGCCTACTAATCCGACAAATATCATATCTTTTTCTGTATTTTCTTTGTCTAGGTTTTCATATTTTATCGCAGCACCCAATATGCGTAATGCTTTACTTGCCATATCTGCGTTAGCTTTGATAATTGCATTTTTATCATCATCTGTAATTGCTCTAATAGTGTCACCAACTAGTATCACACTGCACTTGTCTAACAACAAATCTGGTGCACCCTTTATATGTGCCACGCGTCGTCCATCGACCATATTTATAGTCGACATCAATTTTCTTATACTATCAAATGGAATTTCATCTACTCTTTCATAAGCACTAAAATCATAGTTTAAACCGTCAGTATAAGCGATAAGCGCCGTTTCTGTAGGATCGCCTTGCAACTTATCGTTTTCGCGCCTTGTGTCGTTACAGAGGGCAATACAGCGAAGTAAAACAATTACATCTGAAGTTAGCGTCTCATCCCCTGCTAACAAATTTCCAACCCCTTTCGTATATATCTCTTTAACAGTCATTTTGTTTAGAGTAAGTGTGCCTGTTTTATCTGAACAGATAACCTCGCAACAACCCAAAGTTTCAACTGCAGGCAAATTGCGCACTATTGCATTTTTCTCACTCATACGTCTTACACCAATTGCTAGAACTATAGTAACGACCGCCGGCAACCCTTCAGGGATTGCGGCAACTGCTATTGCTATTGCTGTCATAAATGCGAGACCAAATACATCACTAAAATTGGCATCACTTGTTAACCCACGTACAAATGCCACTATAAATATTATAGCAGCTATCACCAATACTAGCAAACTGAGTGTTTTTGCGGTTTTAGCTAATTGAATTTGAAGAGGGGTCTGTGATTCGTCTTTTTCATTTAACATATCAGCTATCTTCCCAACTTCTGTGTTCATTCCAGTAGCAACCGCAACTCCAGCGCCCCGTCCAAAATGAATTATTCCAGTACCATAACACATGTTAAATCTATCGCCTAGAGGAGCCTCAGGATTTTCAAGGACATCAATACCCTTTTCGGAAGGCACGGATTCACCTGTTAGGGCAGCTTCCTCAACCTTCAAACTAGCACACTCAAATAATCGTATGTCAGCTGGTACAACATCACCTGCTTCTAAAATCACTACATCGCCTGGAACAATTTCTTCACTTTTAATTTTCATTGCAAGATTATCACGCAGCACCTTAGCAAAGGGTTTATTAAGATTTTTTAGTGCTTCCATCGAGGCTTCAGCTTTGCTTTCTTGAACCACACCTATTATCGCATTAATTATTACAATCAATAGGATCAAGGCACCTTCTACGAGATCTTGATATTGTTTTTCCACTATAGCTAGTACCGCAGAAACTAGTGCAGCAAGAAGCAAAACAATTACCATCATATCTTTGAATTGTTTAAAAAACTTTACTATTAGCGATGTTTTTTCTTCTTCTTTTAATTGATTTCTTCCATATTCTGACAATCTTTTTGAGGCTTCTTGTGAAGTTAATCCAGTTTTAGCGGTTTTATATTCATTTAAAGTCTCATCAACTGTTAGTGTATATACTGGTTTCAACAGCATCCCTCCATATTGTTTTAATATCGTAGATTTGTTTGCATTTTCAAACAAATCTGACTATGTAAGAGTTTCAAATCTTTATAATTTTAAATTATAGTATGTTTGTTGCAAATACTATTCTGCATTTTAAATATTGGAATAACTGGTTTTAAAACTACAAATTTCTTTATGAGATACGGTATATGCTTTAATAACTTTTATAATTTGCACTAAAAGATTAGATATATGAATGTACTCTTATAACTATCTCTCTTAGTTGCTAGCAAGCTTAATAGGCTGTCTATTCACCATATTATCTCTTTATATGCTAGCAATTTTACATACTATTATATCATGATATAACAATTTATGCAATATTATTTTTGAATGTAACAAAAGCACTACTAGTAGTTATGATAGTGCACCTCTCCTCAGATAGTAAAGTAAATTTTTTCACACAATGGAAGTGTGTTAATCCTAAATCTCGTTATTTAACTAGATAAGTGTTTTTGTGCCAAATGTCACTAAATATCGCCCTGTGTAACACACTTCATAATAAAAGATTCCATAATGCTTTGAACATTCTATAACTGTATTATCTCTAGTTTTGATAAGATTTGTTGTATTCAATTTTTGGAGGTTAGTACTTGATCGATTAATTTACTAATTAAGGATAGCGGTTGGCTTTTCCCACTCAAAATTAAAAGACAGTAAATGCTAGGCAAAAGACAACATTTTACTTTTCAAAGCCTTATAATATTCTAGGCATAAAACATGGTACAAGTTGCATCGTGGAATGACCGATGAGTTAAAACGTCTCGACGTTAAAAACCATATCGCTTTCACCAGCTACTTTAATATATCTTGTTATTAAAAGGCATTTTACAAGGTGAACGCATGGATCATTGCACTAAAATTTTTAAATTTTACAGACACTAATTAACATGTTGATAACCATGATTTTCTAGAAATAAATAAAATATGCCCTTTTCTGGGAAATAAACCCATACTTTAAGATTTCCTTGCTGATATACTTATGAAATTAGAAGATATTTATAAAGAGAATTTTGGAGAATATGTTTAACAACGGATATAACAAAAAAAATTGTTTTATTATCGCTTTTAAAAGAAGCAAACATATTGAAAGTCTTAACTAGAATACAAGTACCCGCCGCTTTTAAAGAGTGCACAAATAATATTTGCTAATAGATATAAGGATATAACAAAGCAAATGAAAAACAAAAATTAATATTAAATGCTATTCTCTAGTTAATGATCTCGATCTAATTGGTCTCGTATGTTTGTGGAATTTAAGATGATCCGTTCCACAAAATAATCCGAATACTACATTATGATTTGAATAAAACTTTATCATGAGGATATTGTTTGGTTAAGATATATCCTTGCTTAAAAATCGTCTTCTTCCTAATATGAAAACCAATGCGGCTATTGCTAATCTAGCAATATAGAATAGAATGATTTGCCCACCAAAAGTCGAACACTTAAAATTTTGCTTAAAATTCAAGGTTTATTTTTTTGAAAGTATATTAGGTTCCCTTTTTGTTGACATTCGGACCCTAATTATAATATAATTAGCATATTATTAATAATATAGGATGCATTTATGTCATTTCGCGAGGCAAAATCTAAAAATATTTCATTTGTGAACAGGTTTTTTGATCTACCAATTCACTTGCAGAAAAAAGCAGAAAAATCATGGGCTGGCGAATTCCGCACTCACGTTTATGATCAGATAGACGAAAGCCTATTCAAAGACCTTTTTACAGATAACAAAGGCAGACCTTGCAATTCAATTAAATACATTTTTTGTGTTGAACTATTAAAACAGAGTAACAACTTAACTGATGAAGAAGCAATTGATGCCATGTATTTAGATCCACGTTTTCAATACGCAGTCGATTCAACTAATGTAATAGAACAACCATTAAGTGCAAATTCGCTGAACAGGTTTAGAAGAAAACTTCGTGGGTATGAAGAGAAAACAGGAATTGATTTAATAAAGCTGCAATACGACATTTTAACAAAAAAATACATGGAAGCGACAAATACATCTGGGCTTGTACTTAGAATGGACAGCACATTGGTGTCTAATCGGTGTAAATATTTAGAACGTGCTAATTTAGCGAATAAAGTTACAAAGAACATGTGCAGGCAATTAATTAAAGACAAATACGAAACAGACAAAGCGTTAATAGATAAATATCACAAAGAGCCAAATAGCAGCGATAATTCTGAGACTAATGAACCAAACGAAGATATTAGCTACAGATTAAAACCATCTGATGTGAGTAAAAATTAAATGAAATTGCTTCCTGTTACTGATAAATTGTGAAACACCAAGAAATAGGTTAATAAAACTATCATTAATAAGACCAATGATAAATAACCTATACGAAAAAATTGTTTTAGCCTTTTCTGACAATTGTTCATAAATAAATATTCTCCTTTTATTATTTGATTTTATAAACTCATCTAGCATATTATATGTCACCAGTGAGAATATGTCAAGCAAAAAAACATTTTCTCCTAATTCCAAAAAAAATTCACAATTAATAATAAATTTTTGTTCCAAACGTGAGATCCACATAAGGAGCTGAAGTGGACATTACTATAAAAATTAACTTCTTAAAAAAAATTTCAAATTCTGTAAAAAAACGCTTGACAAATATTTTTTTTGTGGTATAATATTAGCAGTCAATAACTATGATTGCTAGCAGTCGTAAACTTTATTGCAAAAATATTTTAGTTTCTAATTTGGAGGTAATAATAATGATGAAAAGTATAGTACCAAGAAGGTTTAAGTTGGGCGGTGGTTTGTTAGACGGATTTGATAGTTTCTTCCGTCCTGTGTTTGAAGATAGCGAATTATATATGCGCTGTGATGTCAAGGAAGAAGGTAGTGACCATTTTTCCATAGAAGCAGAACTTCCAGGCGTTAAAAAAGAAGATATAGATGTGTCACTAAAAGATGGTTATCTAACCATAAGTGCTCAAAAAAAAGAGGCTGAAGAAGTGAGCACAGATTCTTATATACGTCGTGAAATCAAATACGGATCAAGTTCAAGATCATTCTTTATAGGCTATAATGTCGATGAAACCGACATTGTGGCAGGTTTTGAGAATGGTATTTTAAAACTTAAATTCCCTCGTGATAAAGGTGGGAAAAATGATGGGAAAAGAATAGCTATTAATTAGTTTTTCTCTTCCAGAAATACTCACCACATTTTAAATTATCCTAAAAGAAATGCACCCAAGGTAAAACCTTGGGTGCATTTAACTATTCAATCATTCTTAACAAAATTTTAGTTTGATTCCATTTTAAACAGGAGAGGCTTCTTTCTCAGAATATACTTCTGGATGATTTTTAACCATAACATCCATAGCTTCTTCACATATCTCAAGTGTTTCATCAACTAGCTCGGGTGTCAGAGATAAGTTTATAAAATGGTTATGGTGGTTAGTCAGGAATGCACCTCTCAGAACGCATTCCGCAATCCATTCTTGATGGAGAAGAAGTGAATTATCGTCTTTTATAAGAAGGTAAAACATTGCTGGTTCTCCTGAGACAGAGAGATTTACGTTTTTTGAGTTCGCAATTTTTTTCAGACCATCAGTTAATCTAAGTCCCAATGTGCGGAAGTAATTGCAAGCATCGGATCTCTTTAATTTATTAATGTTCGCTATCCCAGCTGCAAATGGCACTGCACTCATCCAATAACTTCCAGTATACATAATAGAACTAACAGCTGGCTTCACAAAATCCTTACCACATAGTGCAGAAATATTATATCCGTTTGCTATTGCTTTACAAAAACATATTAAATCAGCTTCAAAGCCATAATGTGCATCTGAACCCTGAATATTTAATCTAAATCCAGCGCGAATATCATCTATGATTAATACTATGCCATTTTCCGTACAGAGGCGTCTCACTTCACTCCAATATCCTTCAGCTGGCAAAATATTATCTCTAAAATTACCATGCATGTATGGTGTGGCTATAAAACAGGCAATCTTTTCTTTCTGATCATTTATAACTTGTTTTAATTGTTCAATATTGTTAAAATCTACATATATCGAATTTCTACAATCCTCAGGCAATACACCAGGAGAATCGGGCTTTTGTGTCCATGGGGCAACACCATGATAGTAACCATTTACAAAAATAATTTTCTTTTTGCCAGTATGCGCACGTGCGGTCATTATTGCAAGTTGTGTTACATCTCCACCATTTTTTGCGAAAAATGCCCAATCTTTTTTAACAGTGTCGGTTAACAATTCTGCAAAATCAACCATTATAGTGTTAGGTAGCGTAGTGCAATTGCCTAAAATCATTTGTTTTTTAGCGGCTTCATCAATTTCAGGATCACAATATCCCGACACATTGGGCCCATATCCGCACATATAATCAATAAATCTGTTACCATCGGCATCCCACATTTCAGATCCCTTGGCTTTTGTAACAAAGAAAGGATATGCAGATGTTGGGATCATACAACCTTCTGCAGGGCCTAAATGTCCATACACACCACATGGTATTACTTTTGAGGCTCTATTCATAACCTCGTGATTTTTTGTATAAGAATAGGTTTCTTTCATTTATACTGGCCTCCTACGATAGATACTTTGGTACAATATTGAGAATCTTATTAAGATCCTCCAGCATTGGTATAAACCCTTTCATAACCAACTTCCCACTAGCAAGACATGACATAGCGTCTATTTCACCATTAATCAACAAACCTGCCGTTTCTAATGAATCAAAAATCATATATGCACGTGGTTTTTCGGATTTGGCAAATTTGCACGTCAGTTTCCCATCAGCTTTTATAATTGTAGCAGCCGCTGCATCTTTGATTTCCATACTAATTTCACCCTCATGTATGCGTGCACCTGCTAATTTTCCAATTCTATCATGATTGCCTACCTGTGCTAATGCAGCGGCCATAGCATAAAAAGCTAGTTTAATACCTAGTTCTTCTTCTTCTGTTCCATCTAGGCGTTTTCTAGAGCGCATTATGCTAGCCATTTCGTTTGTTAAAACCATAAAAGGACTATCGGGTTTCCCCATGAACTTTAGTGTTTTAGATAATCCTTTTAAAGGTATAGGCATTGCTTTGTTTGCTATAACATCATTAAATTTTGCAGGAGAATTGCAATAAAGACGTATTGTAGGTTTTTTTGAGACGCCTCGAACATATTCAGATGCCCTAACGCTTCCCCCCTCTAATTCCAAAAGACCATCGGGACCATCCTTTACATTAAACCAGATAGATAGATCCGTTTGGCCAACTTGCTGCTGAGCCCATTCATCTAATTCGACAAACTTTTCAAGAGCACCAATTGCTGCATAAAAATTCACATAAGCCTGTGTCTTTATTGCGTTTGCTGCTTGTTGAGACATTTATTACCTCCATATGTTTTGCTATTTATGTAAAAAACTATTAAAATTGTGTTTTTTTTACTAGAATCAGATTGTTTAATTACTAAAGTTTCTAATTTAGTTTAAACAGCCATAAATATTTCTATCCATTATAACAAATAATTATGATAAATGCAACCTTTATTAACACATTTTAATCGTATTTTAATCGTTCTTTTCCGTTCTTAGCTGGGTTTGACCTCGGGCTAGGATTGCCCTTGGGTACCGCGCCTAGGCCGCGTTTGACGAGAGAATTCTTGTAATTTTTATCATACTTTTTAACAAACGCCCTTTGTCTCAATCCTACAACAATTAAGACAACAAGTGCTAGTCCAAACAATCCAGCTGCAACATAAGTTATATATGTTAACATAACGTAATCAATTGGTATATCTAAAATGGTAATTACATTTTCTTCTTCTGGGGCGACCGTAACATCAGCATGTACTGCTAAGATGTATGTATCTAAAGATTTAGAAGAGAAAGTAATTGTAGATCCAAATGCATCTATCGTAATGTTGTCTATTGGTGATGCAGTACCATCGGAACTCAATCTATATACGCCAAACTTTATATATTCTTTATATTCATCAGGTATATTCAAACTGATTTCAATATCGCCAGTGTTAAACTGTGCGCCTAAATCAGATAACATTAATTTTTTTACATATATTACAGCACGTGGGGAAGTGCTTGGCATGGCGGATAATAGCATTTTTTGTGCGTTTAAGACGTATTCAGAAGTATTGTCATATTCTAAAATTTCTAGTGCTATGCCTGGAGACAAATTGTCACCACTTATCTTAACGCCAGATGCATCATCCTGGAGCAACAACAATTCACACCTGCGCTTCAATTCAAGTAATTTAGTATATAATGCTGTGTCAAAAACACCTTTTTGTGTTGTTGCAAGATTGGTATATACATTATATGATCTCAAAATATTAGTATAATTATCTTTTTCTACAACATTAACTGCAGGCAGGGATCTAACTTCACTTTCCAAATTTTCAACAGCTTCCATTAATACTCTCAGTTTATTATACTCTGTTAACAGTTTTGCATATGCAGCAGTATAATTTGGTCCAGCTTTAATTTCATTTTGTTGCCACTCAGGATATCTTATCGTTTGATCTGGCGAAATAAAAAGTATAATGTACGAATACATCTTCTCATAATCCTGAGATAGTGAAAACTGAGTTTTTACAGTAATGTCATCTAAATAGGCTTTGTATAAGTCAACTTCCTTCTGCAATGTGCTCAACCTGTCTTGTAGTTCAATGATGCGACTGTTAAAATATGCCTTCCTAGGCGCATCTGTTAGTGCTCCTGATTCAACCGCTTGATCAAAATGAGATTTAAAAGTAGCGAGCAATTCTTTGTGTTCATTACTAAGAGTTATTGTATTAACTGTTAATTCAAACACTGTCATATAAAAAACAAGTTCAGCCTTATTCCCAGCTAAATCCTCTACAACTATATGCACATAGCCACCATTGCTGTTGTCTACTGTGTTAGTACCAATTGTTGCACCATTAATCAATGGAAAGCCATTATAATAGGCAGATTTTAAATTATTTTCTGTGTATGTTATTGTTTGATCTATGTAATACTTAAATGGATTATCATAGTTTATTATTTCTTTGTTATCAACCCAAGAGGAATTATTCTGAATTATACCAGAATGTATTATGGGAGGTGTAAAATCAATATTCACATCAAATTGTTGACTGTATTCCAAACCTGCAGTGTTCTTTGCAATAATGACTACTTTCGAGATTTCCTGTATAGACAAACTACCATCAAAGGATAACCTGTTATCTGGATTTGTAGTAAGATAATATTGATATGTTACTACAAGAGGATCTTTTGGAATTTGTGTTAGTTTTGCCATTAATGTAACGCTTTTTGATCTTGTCCACTCCCCAGATGCGAGATACTGCGAATCAGCAGAACCCTCAGGGATTACCCAAGCATTTATCTCAAATACTGGAATAATTCTATCTATTTGTATAGTTATCGTTGTCACGGACTCTTTTGCAGATCCCCTAACTATTGCTTTAACTTTAATAACAAAAATACCATTTACATCGTTTGAAGTTATAAGTTCATCTAATGAAAAATACTTACCACCTCCAGGTAATGGTGAAAATTCAGTGTTGTTCTCACCAATAGCATACTTGTATATTACACCACTTGGATTTATAACTTTATCCCCTGCTACAGGATTCTTGCCTTCTGTTGTGATTGTAGGATCTACAGGAACAATTTTTAAATACACTTCCTTTGAGAGCCAATTCGTGGTGGTATCAGTAACACCACTCAGAGCGGTTGTAACCACCTTATCCTCTTGTAAAGCTTCTATATTAAATTTTGGAATAAGAACATCGATTTTAACTCTAACTATTCCCCCGCTATTACCAAAATCGACAGTTAATCCCCCCAATGTTTTGACACTAAACACTACCATGGCATCATAATTGCCTACATAAATGTACTGCCCACTGTTAGAATCTAAACCCGCTTTTTCACCAAAATTTAATTCACCACAGAATATAACTGTTAGTGAAGCTACGCCATATGCTGTTGCTTGTATTGGACTATCAGAATTAATATATATAGATTCATTACCTAGTTTAAATTCAAAAAAAACAGCAGACTCACTATAAATGTTGGTTATTGTAAGTGATATTACTACTCTGTCCGTCCAATTATATTCATATATCCCTGCTGAATTCTTAGCCGCTCCTACTGGATACATAGTGCCCTTAGGTATGGAATTTTCATTGTATAAAGTAATTTTAATTATATTTGATTGGTTTGTTGATTCACTTATCGCACACAAATATCCACTAGCCACGAGACTTGTGCTGGCACTTATTTTGTGTTTATCCAAAAAATCATCACGACTTGGCTTATTTCCTGGTCCTGCCACATCTTCAGCCTCTGAATATGACATCATATAATAAATTATGGGCGCAAAGTTTTTAAACACTGAATCCGTTGGAACTGAAATAAGATTATTTTGCTCAGTGTTTGAATATATTTGCCAAACTTCTTTGGAAATTTCCAGCATTCCAAATGATGTAGGTATGACATTAAGTGGATTAGGATTAGACTCTTGATCATCTACTATATTAATCTTTAGAGCAATTCCAGCTAATTCATTGCTAATTGCATTTGCGTAACTAATAGCTCTAAAGTACATAGTACCAGAAAAACCATAGCCTATTGATCTTCCATTATATATATATTCAAATCCACCAAAATTAAAGCTCTTTGTATAAGCTCCATTATCCACACTAATGTCACCATTTATCGTATTCCAATCGGTGGATGTGCCATCATCTGAATGTGTTCTATATTGATATTCTTTAATATTTACCGTAGATCTTAAGACAAAAATAACAGGAGCAGTCGACCAACTTTGATCGATTATGTATGACGCCTCTATTGTAAAACTATTTATGTCATACTTCACTTTTAATATATGTGTTGGTGTTTTTTTGCGAGATCCATTAGAATCAACAGCTTTTGATTCTAGATAGAATGCACATTGAATGATTCCAGTTGCACTTACTTGATTTGACAAAACATCGATTAACAGCTCTTCCGAATCTATCCATATATATGCAGAGTCAGCAGGATTTGCCGTGGTAAATATCTGATAATAAATATTAAAATGACCATCATGCGTGCTATCAAACTTTAATACTACATTGCTTGAAACTGTTTGTTTAACTTCATGAGTAGTATTAACCGTGTTATCTACGAATTCTAGTAATATTTCGTCGTAATTATTCCCTACAGAAAAGCCAGTATATGCAAATACCTGGTTTAACACAATTTCAGTCTGATCAATATTAACCTTCACAACATAATCAGTTATTAGCCCGGACCCAGTTTCTAGTCGAAAATGATACTCACCTGATGCAGTAACATCTCTTAGAAATTGATTATTTGTATAAGTAAGTGGCTGCGTTGGGACTCCGTTTAATAATGGATAACAATTAATTCCTGACAAATTGCCCGAATTTGGTGTTATATAAATTGTCACCTTTCCATAGGCCCAACCATCATCCTCTATTGTTTGATTACTATTGGTGAGCCTGCGTTCAATTAATGCAGTAGGTTCCTTTAAATCAAGCCAAATCTGTTCGCTTGTATCCACATAACTAGTATTGAGCGCTTTATTAGTAGCAGTAAATCTCAATACCTGTTTGTTTATCGAATCGGTTATTTTAACATTATATATACTAAATCCAGTGCTAGAATCATACCGCACGTATTCAACATCGTTCAATGGTATTGGTTGTTGTGAACCAGCTGCTGCATATGAAAAATCAAATTCGAAACTTACACCCATAACAGCCTGAACTTTGAGTGATACAACAATTGCAGTATTACCCCAACCATTAATTTTCTCAAATTCAATAGGCTCATTAAAATCTACAGAGAATGTTGAGGGAACAACTGATACAGTGAACTTAACCTCACTTTTTAAGCCAGCACCAGAAATCGCTCTAAAAATATATGTGCGCGATATTTTAGAACTATCATAATTAAAGTTCTTTTCATAAGGTGTGGTTTGTGAAGAATCCAAATATTCAATAGTAGTTGTGTCGGGATTCTCAGTTATATCCGCATAAGCAAAGGTAACTGGCGAAGTGTTGCTTGCAATATTTACGCCTGTAAAAAATATGTAATCACTTGCATATCCCGTTTTGTAATCGCTAGCAGTTGGAGAACCTTCTGTTTTTACTTCACTTCCTGTCGAATCCTGAGCTTTTAGTGAGAGAATAGGTGTTACTTTGTCTATTCTAGTAATCCAATTATTCTCATCAGGTTGGAATTCCATACCCGCTTCACTCACAGCCTTAAACGATAAATTCAACTTTGTAGACGTTATGTCAATATAGCCCGAAGTGTCCGATAAAGGTTGCAGTGGAAGCCACAAATTTGCGGCAAGCGGATTTTCAGTGTAATAGAAAGCTGCATTTGAACCATAAGTGCTCTCTGTCATCTCAGAGTTTAATACATAACGCACATCATATGGTGACCATGAACCAATAGTATAATTATCACCTATAGTTCCTGTTTGTTTCGTTGCACTAACAGAAAAAGCTGGTTGTCTAGTATCTATTCTAATATTAAAAACTTGACTATGTTGATATTTAGTATTTGTAGATCCATCTGTCGCGACAAAACGTACTCTACCTGAATAAGCACCAAAATATGGGCTTTCACTTAGGGATGTGGCATCTATCTCTACTGTTAATTGTAAACCTGTGCCATTCAATGGTATTTCTTTGCCATCTTCTAAATAGTACCATGCACTGCCAGTCGCATTATCAGATCTGGTTACAGTTAATCTTAGTGATGTAGAAACCCATGGAGCCAAAGTTGCAAAAGCATCATATGAAACATACTGCCCTGTGGAATTTTTTTGTTCTATTAATACGGATTTTATTTGACTATTAATAGGGGGAGCAGTGTCAATTATAAGGTTTATAAATCTAGGATCTTTATAATAATACGTTACATCAGACGTAGAATACTTTGTTTGAAAAAATATATACTTATTATATGTTGTTTGTTCTTCGGCAACAAAAGTGATGCTATTAATTGTTAAAGTTGGTTTAATTCCGACAGATGAAAAAAGTGCATTGGCTTTTGTCCATTGATCATTTTCATCTGGAACATTTAATGTGTCCTTTGCACAATACCACAGCTCAGTGTTATTTGGAATTGGATCGTTACCACTCAATGTGATTTCAATGGTAGGTGCTTTTGTTTGTTCCACAATAGTTCCACTTACATAACTTCCTGTACTAATATCAAAAGCCAAATATCTATTTACAATATCTGTGCTCGCTTCCTGTTCAGATGCCGCATAAACAAAACCATTTCGGAATATTGCACAAATGAAAATTAATACTAGAGCTAACAACAGCAAGAAAATGGTACTTATAAATTTAATTTTAGATGTGGATAGCCGCATTTGACTACTACTCCTTTGTTGCTTAGTAGGATCACTTAGTGAATTTTGATTCTCTCATCTAAAAGAAAACGAGAAATACGTAGCTTTAATAATAACACAAAATAAAAAAAATTTCAATAGTTATAGACACTTTGACTCTTTAAAATAAGCAATAATATCTTTAAATTGCAACATTCACAGCAAAAACTATTTAATAACTATATTGTTAATTGTCTTAATCTATGTCGTCATTAAGTTCGTCATCTGTCAAATCAATATCCTCATCATCAGTGAAATCGCTCATGTCTAGTTCTAATATCTCATCCGCAAATGCATCAGGACTCTTTAATTCTTCATCTGCAGAATCGTCACTCTCCCATTCCTCATCACCAACTAAACCTTCAAGCGATACTTCATCAGGTTCGAAAATCTCTTCATCATCAACAATGACATCTGTTACTTCGTCCTCAGACCAATCTATATCACCAACTGCACTGCCTTTTAGTTTGCTTAATTCTAATAAGCAACTCTCACAATATCTATCGCCTTCAACTATATAATTTTGATGGCATTTAGGGCACAGTTCTAATTCTTCATCCTCTACTTCAACATTTAAAACCTGTCCACTCATTTCCGCCAAACAAATATCACAATAATCACTATCGTCTGTAATGTAATTCACTTCACATCGCAAACATTTTCTGTACTTTACCATGAGACCACCCTCATAAATATTTTGTGTATATATTATATTTACACACTCGCATAAAGTAAACTATTTTATAGGCGTTTTTTATAAAAAAATTAACTTATTTCTCTATAATCGTGTTTTTAACGAATTTGTAACTACAATAAAATCTTCCTTTCAAATTTCGCATATATAATTGACAAAACATTCAATGTCTAGTTTGTTTTGCCAGCTAAACATTGAATGCGTTTATTCATTCAAAAAAAATTTTTAGATCATATGGACTCTATGAAGATTTTATTATAAACTCAAAATTTCAACTTTGTCTTCAGGTGTGATTAAGCTAAGTTGTACAGGTTTTAAAGTTTGATTATCGCGCCCTACAACTTTAGACAAATCAACATAATAAGTATAATCTTTTACTGATGTATTCCAGAAATAAATGAGGTCACCTATTTTTTCTAGAGGAAGCCAAGAAATAGTTGCAGAAGCCTTAAAAACTTCTATTGCCTCTGGTCCAAAATTTACGACATAACCATCTTCCGTTTTGTCTAAAACCTTAATCTTGCTGATTACCGAAGAACTATTATAGTAAATTTCAACATTAGAGTCTGTTTTGCTTAAATAAAATATCGTAGCTGAACTAGGAATTAGCGTAGCTTCTTTGTCTTTTATATAATTACCATTTATAAGTCTGAATAAACCAATATCAGTACCAGATGTCGCTATAAGATTATTATCGTCTAGAAAATGCAATTTTGTAATGTCTCGGCCACTAGTATATCTAACTTCTTTTTGGTGATCAAAAGTTAGATCTGAACTGAAATCATATGAATATGTGCCTTTTGAACGTGTATTTGGGCCGCTATCTGTTTTGGTGTAAACCAATCTCAATTTATTATCGGACAAATAAATTGATTCTACTAATGTTAAAGTATATCCTGTTGGGACTTCTAGCTTTTCCGATGGGTATGATGGAACGTTGCCTATAATAACTTTTTTAGACTCACCGCCTGCTGTATAAACCCACATTTCGTTATGTGTCTCAGTTTTAACCTCAGATGGTTTTGTATAAAAAACCTTATCTACAAAAGCATTTTCTTCATCTGCGCGAGGTGTAAAATAATACGTTGTTACATCACTGACTATTACCTTGTCATCAAATTTCTTAGAATTTAAATCTATTTCATGAATTTCGGTTGCTGTTTTAATATAAACAACATATCCTTTCACTACTTTGTATATATTTGTATAATCATCGAACTTGGCTATTATCTCAGTGCCCGTTCCATCTAATTTGGATCGCATTAAAAACATAGCTGATGTTCTAATTTCCCCATTCTTGTCTTTGTCTGTAGAAGGTGTGCTATAGTATATATAACCATCTTGAATATATAAACCAGAAGTAGCTGTCGTGTTGTAGACATTCTTTGAAACTATCACTTTGTTAGTTTCATATATTGGCCGACCATTTGCATCCAACTCACAACGAACAATAGCACCTTTGATTACTTTGCCAAAGGAATTATCCACTGTGTTTCCAGCATATCCATTTATATAATATAGATATTTCCCAATTTTTACAGCCATCCCACCATTCGACTCAACGACAGCTCCAGATAGATCATCTGTTGGAATTGGGTCTGTCTTAAAATTTTCACCACATCCAATAAGTATGGTTGCTAAGCAAACAATACATAACAGCAATACTACTATTTTTTTGACCATTACAAATTTCTCCCGGTCACAAACTAGATATTTTAACTTTTCAGTTAGTCTTTTCTGCTGTGAAAACACAATAGATAAAAGACGTCTGCTAATTATACACAAATATATAAGTTTTAGCAAGTAAATAGACAACCATTCTAGTTTTTTAGCTTTACAAAAAAACGACTTGTGAATAGATTTTTTTATCAAAATTTGAATTTGGATGACTAAAAAACCGTAAAAACAGCAAAACCCATGTGCATATAAGTAAAGATTTCTTATTTATACATTATATCTATTTTATTACCAAAGCTAATTGGCATTTAAAGTTATTCCCCCCCCCCGAATAACATTCGCAAAAGTATTAACCATCCTTTTTCATTTTTTCAACTAGTTCTTGAATTATACGATCTGCATCCACGTATGGCACTTGACATGTTCCCACCTGTTTATGCCCACCACCACCATATGTAAGTAACAAACTACCCACATCTGTTTTAGATGTTCTCTTTATGACACTATGTCCGACTGCAATTGGACAATTTTGTTTGCCTTTACCATCTATAGCCCATATTGAAATATTTTGTTGAGGAAATAAACTATATATAACAAAACGATTACCTGTGTAGATAAGTTCCTCGCCTCGTAGATCTGTTATTATAACATTGCCATCAACCCTAGTGTGTTTTTTAATCATTTCACGAAATAGCGTGTCCTGCTCAAAATACATTTCACAGCGTTCTTTAACATCAGGGTTAGCTAGAATATCGTTTATGTCTTCTTTGCGACACTGATCCATCAAGTCTTCCATCAATTCGTAATTGCTTATTCTAAAACTGGAGAATCTTCCCAAACCTGTTCTAGGATCCATGATAAAACCCAGCAATACCCATTCTTTTGGATTTAATATTTCACTTATTGTAAGCTTTGCCGCATCAACTTTATCAACAGCTAATACCATGTCTTCAAAATGAGGAAGCCTTCTTCTCCCACCATAATATTCATATATAATTCGAGCAGCACTATCCTCTGGTCTGCTTTCGCCTTCCCACGTAAAATCTGCTCCTAATCTAACAGTTTCGCTTGCATGATGATCAAACCACAATTTACATCCCTTTGCATAAGGCACATTGGCTAAAACATCATTTTTAGTGACTTCTACCAGCCCATCCTGTATATCCTTTGGATGAACAAACATCCAAGTATCAATAATGTCAAGCTCTTTTAACAGAGCTCCGCAAGCAAGTCCGTCAAAATCCGACCTTGTTAATAATCTCATTTTTGTCTCCGGCAAAACTAATTGATAACTTTTGATTACAATAATAAATTATACCATTTTAAACCTTTTTTTTCAATACTAAATTATAAGGAATTTATTGAAAAAACTGGGTTTTTTTACTACTTCAGTTTATTATTACAATCTTTAATAAAATCGCCTAATCCTTCTTCAAAATTAACCCCAAATCTTATGTCTGTTTCTGCCTTATATGTTCGCATAATGGAGCCAACCGTAAAATCGACAGCTATTTTTATTGCTTTAGATAACTCTATCCCACGCACAACTGCTGCAACTAATGCAGACCCAAATACATCACCTGTTCCATGATAATAACCAGGTATTTTGGGGGACATCTCGTATGAAATAACGCCAGTGGTTGCGTCATATGCGGCAGCGCCTAATTCACCCTCGTTAAAATAAACACCAGTTAAAACCACGCGAGATGGGCCCATATCACTTAGTTTTATTAGTAAGTTTTTTATGTATTCCTTTGTGTATGGTCCCTCTTTATAAGATATATCTAACATAAATGCGGCTTCTGTAATGTTAGGCATAATTATATCTGCCATGCTACATAATTTAGTCATGCCCTTTGGAAAACTATTGTCAAAAATAGTATATAATTTTCCATTATCAGCCATTACTGGATCAACAGCAATTATTGATTGCGCTCTTCTTAATTTTTTAAACATTTCAGATACTATATCTATTTGCTCAAATGATCCTAAAAAACCACTATATATCGCGTCAAATTCTAAATTTAGTGTATCCCAGTGTTGAAGTATTTTGTTTAGATCTCCTGTTAGATCTCTGTAAGTAAATCCTTTAAAACCGCCTGTGTGTGTGGACAAAATAGCCGTTGGCAAAACTACAGTTTCCACACCTATTGATGATATGATAGGCAATGCAACCGTCAAAGAACATCGTCCAAAACAAGAGATATCATGGACAGCTAGTAGTCTTTTTTGGTTTATCGTGCTTGTCATTTTTACTCCTTTTCTTGATTAGCATACTTTTTTATTCTAAATGAAAACCTTGACTTAAAATTCTCATATTAATTAGATGGAATTTGCGTATTTATACTTAATATAAAAAATCACTTTTGCCTAAGTTAAAATGAATTTTCTTTTTGGCATACTTTAGAATATCAAAGCAGCGCTTGTTTCTATCATTAATATACTATATAAACCATTTTTTGTCAATATTTTAATCTTATATTTTAACTTTTTCAAACTTTCTTTGTTTAAAAATTTTAAATCATACTAGAATTTTCTATTGTATCTCCTTGTTTAGGCTAAATAAGGCTCTTGAATAATCATAATTTTAAACTAGTCTTAACATACCAATGCAATATAATCCTAATAGCTTCACTAAAAAAATTGCTCGGTTCAATAATTAGGATACCTTTAAAATGCTACCAAAGTTTAATCTTTCTTTTTAATAGCACCATAATGATACACAAATACTATTATGTTACATAAATTTAGTCTATGTGCGTTTTGTTTAACCATATGAAAGTTTTAACCATACTTCTCTATTTTTGTAAAACGCCTTGTTTTTTAATTTTTTATATAATTTTTGTTCTTTCTTATATATTATTCTTGCAAATTATTGCAAAATTTCATTATTGCGGTTATAATTTTAGTAAGTGTGTCTTTCAATATTTTTGTTGCAAGCGTTTTTTCGTTTTTATTTGCATTTATGAAAACTTAAATTTCTTTAATTGCACCAATTAGTTTTATTGAATCGTAGCACTAAATTTTTAAGTTTTGTTTAATTTATTTAATAAACAAATGCTTCAATTCAATTACACCAGGGATTAATTCATGTCGAAAAATATCAAATTGTCGATAATTTTTCATATATTAGCATCTTGTTTATCTTTCACCTCTTTGGTGATAGGTATTGTTATTACTAATGTTGTTTTCATTGTTCTGTCTGCATTGGTATGCGTATCTTTTATTTGCACGTCAATTTTTACGCTAAGAGAAAAATATAGTTCTGATCTGCCAATTCTTGAACAAGTGCGAAACTTTATTTCAGGTGGATATATAGAATTTTACATAGACGATAACCTAACAATTCGTTCACACACCCCTGGTTTAATTAGACATTTAGGATACAATGAAGCCACCTTTAAGAAAACGATCAATGATAGTTTTTTAAATCTCGTTGTGCCAGAGGATCGTGAATTATTAATAACTCGCTTAAAAAGCAGTTCTAATATTCTAAAAACGCTGCAACTAAGATTTCGAATCATTGCAGATCAACAGCGTATAATTCCTGTTGTTGCTCAACTTACATATTCATTAACAGCTCAGAAATTAATTAAACAAAACACTTTTTATAGACACATGTTAGTCAGGTGTTTAATCATAGATTTTACTTCTGTAAAAAACGAAGAAACTGAACGCACAATAGAGGCCGAACGATACAAAGTTGTAGTTGAACAATCAGATAGTATTATATTTGATTATAACATAAAAGATCGTGTATTGTTTATTAACAATGCTTTCGAGAAGAAATTCGGTTATAAAATAATGCCTGGTGTTGATCTTAGAAATGTTTTGTTGGGAGAAAACGCAATAACACACCGCGAGGACGCCGACAAATTAATTGCACTTATAACTTCAGACGAAGCCTCCCACGAATTAATCATACGCATCAAAAAATTTGATAGTTCCTATATTTGGTGCAAACTAACAGCTACTATTCTGTTTGGATCCGACTCAACCCCTCTGCGCCTTATAGGACGAATAATAGATATTGATATTTCATTTAGAGAAAAGGAGCTTCTTTTAGAAAGAACCTTGAGAGATCCTTTAACTGGTTTATATAACAAACTAGCAACCGAAAATTTGATTAAAGAATCTTTAGATAATGCGCCAAAATTAGCTTTGTTTGCTTTTGTATTATTTGATTTAGACAATTTTAAACACATAAATGATAATTTTGGCCACATATGTGGAGATAGAGTATTATCAAAAATTGCAACCGCAATGTCCTCCCTACTTAGATCGTCAGACATCATAGGCCGAATAGGTGGTGATGAATTTGTTGTATTGATTAGGGACTTACCAAACGAATTGCATGCAATAAAAAAAGTAGGGGCTATTCTCTCTTCAATTTCTAATGCATTTAATATGAATGATGATGGATTCAGCGTCTCGGCTAGTGCTGGTATATCATTCTTTTCTTCACATGGGACAACTTATTTGGAACTATTTGAAAAAGCCGATACTTCTTTATATAAAGTTAAAAACGCTGGCAAAAATTCATACTCAGTTTATTCAGAACCCATTCCAAAAAAAGAAGTCTGGAAGAATCATCCCAAAACAGGGTTGGATAAAACGGGAGTTGTAAAATGAAAAAATATTATTTTAGATTTTTCTTATTTGTTATAATCATCTTATTGGCTATAAGCGCAATAACTACTTTGTATCTCACTTACCATTCTGATACTATACACGAACGTTATGAAGCTGTTTATGGAGAATCTGTAGCAAACGCTGCAAGTCACATGGATGAATATGTGGTCGATTCATTTCGCGTTCTCGATGCTTTGAAAGACGGTGAACACTTTGAAATTCCAACTGGTTATTATGCAATAGGAACAATAACTCCAGAAGAAATAAAAAAACATGAACTTCCTAACCACATAATCGTAGAAAAACTAACCTCCAAAATAATTTTCGATAATGTCTCTGGCGCCTTATTAAAAGACAAACATGGCGATCCATACCCATACGTGATGACATTTGGTACTTTCTTTGATACGGATTTAGTAATTTATGCAAAACCCACAGCTAATCCAGAGTCATACATACTACTTTTTGAAAAATTAGAAGATTTTAGAAAAAAGATGTCTGTACTTAATTTAGATAACGTTATAATGACCGATGATAACGGAATTGTTATGGCATCCTTTGATTCCTCATTTAAGCATGATAAACTATATTCATCTGCCTCAGCATCTGCATTCTCTCCCGCTGAATTTGGAGATATGGATACGAATACAACTCTTAGAATCTCGGTTGACGGCGTCCCCAGTTATTTGATTAAACGAAAAATGAATGTACCTCAATACTATACTGTAGGATATATTAATAGTCAATCTATAGATGATGCTATAGTCGCAGACAACATACGTAATGGCGTTTTTGTTGCATTAACTATCATATTTTCATTTGGCGGTGCTGTTCTAATCTTTTTAACATACTTTATTCTAAGTCGAAATTACGTTAATGTTAGTATCGCAAAAGGAAAGTATAGTTTGTTTGTCAGTAAAGGTGGCGATATTCTAAAACGAAATCGTAAATTTAGAAAAGAATTTAAATATAATACGATCACTGGCTCACTAATGAATAATGAACTCGGAGTTCCAAACACAGTTGGAGATACGGATCTTATATTGCGAATGAATAATAGAAATAGCGAACAAAAATATTTGAGATTTTTGTCAACCAAAACTCTTTATGGATACCGAATGCTCGGCACAGATGCAACGGCATTCATGAATGTATACCTCGAAGCACGTTATTTATCAAATTGTGATTATATTACTAGATTGCCAAATTTAACACAATTAGATATTGATTATCAGAAGGCCTGCTTTGAATCTGGCAATGAACAATTTTGTTTCGAATTCATTGATATCATTGATATGGAACGATACAAAGTAATGTTTGGACAATCATTCTATGATCAATTAAAAATTAATTTCTCAAAACGTTTAAACAATATCTTTAATGGTATGGTTTATCAATCAAGTGACACACGATTCCTAATATTCACTAGAGAAACAACAATTACAAAATTTTTAACTACAGAATTAGATAAATATGCGAGTTTAATAAGCGCACCTATACGAGTCGAAACTCAATTCCTTATTTTGGAGTTTAAAGGTGGTCACAGCAAAACATTTTTAGCTAAGGAACGTCCACTTTTAGAAACCATGTTGAACCAAGCAAGGCTGGCTTTAACTGCGGCTACTGAATCCGCAGGTCGCAGCATTGTGGGTTATTATGACACATTAATGCATGGTGATTCTGTTAAGTATGAAAACCGCGATGCTGTACTCGAATTGCTTGAATCCGATATGTTAACTCTAAATTATCAGCCACAACAAAACCTGCATACAGGTGCAATAGTTGGATTTGAGGCGCTAATTAGACCGAAGAAAAAATTGAATATGCCAATTCTTAACTTCATAGAGCACGCCGAGCGCAATGGAAGTATTATAGAACTTGGCAATTTTGTCTACAGAACTGCTATGACATTTGCAAAAAAACTAGAAAATACTGATGTTATTGTTGCAATGAATGTATCACCAGTACAACTTATGCAAGAAGGTTTTGTTTCAACATTCTTGCATTTTTATAAATCATTTGATTTAAGACCACATAGTATTGCAATCGAAATAACAGAATCTTTCTTAATGTCAAATTATAATAGAGTATTGAAAATTTTGAATATGTTAAACTCAGAGGGTGTTGATATACACTTAGATGATTTTGGTACAGTATATTCGTCAATGCTATATTTAAAACGACTGCCCATTAGTACTATTAAAATCGATCGTGAATTTATACGAGATATTAACTTCAACGGCTACAGCAAAATGGTCGTTGGAATCATAGCACAATCTGCTACACATTTAAAATTAAAAAGTATCGCAGAGGGTGTTGAAACAGGTGAACAAGCTGAAACTCTTAGAGAGTTAAAATGCGATATTATTCAAGGTTACCATGTAGGTCGTGCAATGGAAGACACAGTTGCTCTACAATTATTAGGTATTACACCTCAGGATGTTCCACAAGCTCCTGAAATTGAGATTGCAGAACCTCCCAAACCACAAACCCCCGAGGATTTTATAGATTCACTTGAAACTCAAAAATCGTCTACTCAGACACAAAATGAGAATTCTTAAATTACTTTAACGAGGTTTTATAAAAATGACTCAACTAATTGCAATAGCTAGTAGCACCGAAATTCTTTTTCTAATCCTAATTGTATTGGGTTGCATCATGTTATCGCTACTTTTCATACGCTCAATAATCCGAGAGCGCAGAAGAATTGCAGAACAAAAAGAAAAAGAAGGGACTCTCTCCACAGAAGAATTTTTTGACTTGCTTGGAAAACTTCTTGACGCTAGCAAAAAAATAACGCTTGTCTTATTAAGAATCGACATTTTTGATAGTGTTGCTCTTTTTAAGAGCGTAGGTGAAATGCAATATAACACAGCTTTCGATCAATTAATTAGTAGAATATATCAAGTCCTAGGATTAAACATCAAAGTTGCAAGACAAGATGATGATTTAGTGTATGTCTATATGCGCACTACTAAAATAGGAAATGCCAACTTAGACAATTTGTGCAGAACGCTTATAACTGAACTTAATAAAAGTATTCTCATAGCTGGAATGCTAAAAGTTGATTTTGATCTAAACGTTGGTGTTGTAACATATCCGGGCGGTGGTAAAACTGTCGATGCAATTCAACAAAATCTCCAATTAGCTGTCGTTGCTGCTAAAAGAAAGGGTATTAATCAATATGCTTTCTATGATATTTCATTAACAAATCAAGAAAGTGATGAATACAAGAGTTTCCTCGAGATCAAATCTGCTATCGATAATAAAGATTTTACTTTGTATTATCAACCAATTGTCAATTTGGAAACGTTAGAAGTAGCTTCTGCTGAATCGCTTTTGAGATGGAAACATAAGGATAGAGGTATTCTTCCTCCAAGTTCCTTCTTAAGCGTAATGGAACATACTGGTGATATAAACTGGGTTGGTTTTTGGGCGCTCGAAAATTTGTTTAAACAACATGCAAGCTGGGTAACACAATACCCTGATATTAATTTCTTCCTCTCTACAAACTTATCTGACAAACAATTACTAAACCCTCAACTTGCAGAAGAAGTTAGACGTTTAGCAAAAAAATTCAAAATTTCACCTATTAATTTCTGCTTCGAAGTATTACAATCTTGTTTTGAATCTGCTACCCCTGATTCTATGATCATTAACAATGTTAAAGCGTTAAAAAATATGGGATTCTTAATTACAATAGATAACTTCGGTGTATCTGATACATCACTTAATAGTATCATTAGTAATGTAAAAGTCGATATGATAAAGCTCTCACGTGGTTATATTAATCAGTCGCAAAATAGTGAATTCATTTATGATATGATTAAAATGTTAGTGGGATATGCAAAAAAGAATGAAATCAAAATGGTGGCTGAAGGTGTTGAGACTGCCGAAAATTTGGATTACATAAAGAAACTAGGCATTGAATATGGACAAGGATTCTTCTTTGCAAAACCAGGAGCTCCTAGTGATCTGATGAATGCAGTCGTTATGACGCCTTGGACAACTAGTGTCATAACAAAACCTGTCTCCCAAACAATCATAGTAGAACCTGACGCTACCTCTTCTACAGAAGAGAAGAATACTGAAACCGCAGAGGCGGTTGTTTTAGAAGAGTCACCTACTGCTAATGACAATATCGCAGAGCAAACTCCTCAAGAGAATCAAGAATCTTAGTATCTGTTTAATTCGCAAACATTTTAATTAGTCCTGCACTCACCCAATTGTGTGCAGGACTTTTCCGTATATTCTTTGCTGTTTCCATAAATTCGTTTATTCGAATCCTTCTTGATTTTACAACAGAATGCATAACACTCCACCTCTGCTTTCATTGATAACGCGTGTCATTGTCTTTTTAATTTTCCGCCTAACATCCATAGGCATACCATTAATTTTAGATGAAATGTCATCTTTTACAAGATCACTTAATGATTTTCCAAATAAGTTTGCATTCCAAATATCGGATTTGTTATTTTCAAACTCATTTTTCATATGTCTAACCAAATCTTCAGATTGTTGCACACTCCCTATTGTAGGACTTATTTCGGATTCAACATCAACTCTTACTATATGCATAGATGGAGCATTAGCTCTTAGCTTTACACCATATTGATCTCCTTTTTTTACTAGTTCTGGCGCTACTAATTCCAACTGATCCATCGATGGTATAACAATCCCATAGCCATTCAATTCAGCTTCTTCTAGCGCTTCGCGTAATTTCTCAAATGAATTGTATCCTTTATTTGTTTTTATTAAATGGGTCATAAGTGTTTGTTCGTCTGTAATACTAATTCCACATTCCTGCGATAACACACGATAAAAAGCTCCTTCTTTTGCTCTGAAATTCATCCTTATCTTTCCAGTGCCTGCATCAGCTTCTATGTCTGGATTGTTTTCTAATACATTAGAATTTTCGAAGGCTTTGCATATATTATCATAATCCTTCATTCTAACAACAGTTGAATTTGAATTTCGTATTGCATCCAATATGTCAACTATTACCTCATTTTCTTTTGCTAAAGTTTTCATCCACTTAGGCAGGTTTATTGAAATTGTATTTATTGGAAATTCCATTAGTACTCTGTTCAGCAAAGTTGCAAAATCATCAGTATTTCCATTTGCAATATCTAATGGTATTACAGATGTATCATATCTAACACTTAAATTTTTCGCAAGATTCTGCGTTTCTTTTGTTTTACTATTAATAGAATTTAAGACCACAACAAAAGGCTTTCCTATGGCTTTTAACTCCTTAATTACACTAACCTCTGCAAGATCATATTTTTCACGTGCAATTCCAGTTATACTGTCATCCGCAATAATAGCAACCGCTATTGTGCAATGATCTCGTATAACTTTATTCGTGCCAATTATAGCTGCCTCTTGAAAAGGAATTTCGCTATCATTCCAAGGTGTTCTTACCATTCTTGGTTTTTCACCCTCTAAATGCCCAGCTGCACCTTCTACAACATAACCTACACAATCTATGAGTCTCACATTTATTGTAGCTTTGTCTAGATTTATCTTGACTGCCTCAGCTGGGACAAATTTGGGTTCTGTTGTCATAATTGTTCTGCCATCTGCGGATTGTGGCAACTCGTCTATAGTTCTAGCGCGCTTTATTTCATCTTCAATTTTATCAATAACAAGCGCTTCCATAAACTTCTTTATAAATGTCGATTTGCCAGTTCTAACGGGGCCTACTACTCCAATATAGACATCTCCAGCTGTCCTTTTAGCTATGTCCATATATATGTTTTTATGCATCGCTACCTCCATAGCATGATTTCTTAAATATATGCTTATAGTAACACTTTTATACATTAATATTTGATTTCAATTATTGCATATGTCCAGAATCCAAATATTTCTAAGAGTGAATAAATTTGTTTTTCGGTTACTGATTGCATTTAAAACCTCTTGTTTGTTTTTAAATACTGATGGAGACAGGCCTTTATATTTGCCTTAAATGAAATTTTATATATGGTCTTTTTGTGGTTAAATACTTCCTTTCTAGGCATGCCTTCATTGGCTTGTTTTTTCAATGTGCAACAATATTGTTCTCATATTTGTTTCAGAAACAAATGTTCTAAAAAATTTCATCTAAATCATCATTAAAACATTGACATCTCTACTACTAAGTAATATCGATGATAAATTATACAAAGGATACAATACATGAAATACACACGAAAGGTATATCATCGTCTGGACGTTGACAACAAAGAGGTAAATAAGCAACCATACAAATACCTATTTGCGAGTAATTCGTCGTAGATGCGGTCTATATGATAGACTTTATAATTCATGAGGGCTGCAAGGTTGAGTTTGTAAGCTGCGAGGAGAAAGCGATCATCCAGTTGGATGAGAATATGGTGAAAAATCCAGTGCATTCACCTAAGAGGACATTCAATCGAGACATAATGAGGTAAAGTCCTTAAGACGCAACACAAGAAACAGCAACGGAGGAAAAATAATGCTACTAAATACGAGAGAACATTTTGAGGCTTTGGGTTAAATCAAAGCGCAGATTATGGACGTACAGTGCCGCGCTATACTTAGTGTGAATAGGGAACAGATTTTGTTTTTTTGGAATATCGGCAATGTAATAATCAAGAGCAAAAGCACAGGGAACGCTTCCGTGGAAAACCTCGTTTTTAATACTAAATCGGAGTTTCCATAAGTAAAAGAATTTTAGGTGTGCAACTTGAGCATATGTGAGGTTTTCACGATATGGCAAATCTGCAAGTGCCACTTGCAGATTTGATGTTACACCACATAATAACGCTTTTAAACAAAGTTGCAGACAACACCGCATGCAGGTGATACGCCCATACGACAATAGAAATCGGGTGGTCAAGGGATATTTTAGTGTCCAAATAGTCCAAAACTTTTTTAAAGGCAAGTAATCGAAGCAAAGACAACTAACCATGAAAGACTTTTGCCATCGTCACTGAGCAAGCTTACGAGGGATACTTTGAAAACCTCTACGTTTTCAATTTCATAGAATTTCGCGACGATACAACCTTAACTCACAACTTTTCCCACACACAGCATTTTTTTAGTTCTAAATAATTCAACAAATTAATAAGATTTGGAAATTCCTTATTTAAGAGAGCGGAAGTTTTATTAAAAAAATTTGATTTGTCGAGTTTAGTTTTTATTAAACTGCAAAGGATAGGTCGTACGCCTTTGCTTGCATTCTGCATTGTTTGCTTTCTTCCATGTTACAACAATATGCACAATATTTTCATTTAAAATTTATATTAAGTTAATAATAAAATACTATACTAGTTTTTGAAAATCTAGATAATTCTGACAGAGGTATTCATGCTCAGATTAAAAAACATAGTCAAAAACTATAACGTCGGTGATGATATAGTTGTAAAAGCTCTTAAAGATGTAACATTGGATTTTAGAAAGGCAGAATTTGTGTCTATCCTGGGTCCATCTGGTTGTGGAAAAACTACACTTATGAATATTATAGGTGGACTTGACAGAGCTACCTCTGGTGAAATAACTGTGAATCATAGAAGCACAAAGTCGTTTGATGATAGTGATTGGGATAACTACAGAAATAAGCAAATAGGTTTCATATTTCAGAACTACTATTTAATTCCCCATTTATCTATTTTAGCAAATGTAGAGTTGTCTTTAACGCTAGCCGGCATTTCCAAAACAGAGCGTACAGCACGCGCTATGGAAGCCCTTAAAAGCGTTGATCTGGAGGATCAAGTAAATAAGCGTCCCAATCAATTATCTGGCGGACAAATGCAAAGAGTTGCTATAGCAAGGGCTCTTATAAATAACCCTGAAATTCTTTTAGCAGATGAACCCACAGGCGCGCTTGACACAACCACTAGTTTTGCTATAATGGAACTTATTAAAAAAATATCTAGTGAACGTCTTGTTATTATGGTCACTCATAACAAAGAGTTGTCTGAAAATTATTCAACACGGATAATAAAAATGATCGATGGTAAAATTACAGATGATAGCAATCCATATAATCAAATGGAAGATATTAAACATTTAGATACTATCGAACAAGCAAGGGCTACAGATGATATTTCTACAGTTGCAAAACGCGAGCTTAAAAAAGAACGTAAAAAATCTTCGATGTCTTTTTTAACGGCCCTCACATTAAGTTTTAAAAATTTGTTAACTAAAAAAGGACGAACACTAGTAACATCTATAGCGGGTTCCATCGGCATTATAGGTGTTTCATTAATTTTAGCTCTTTCACAGGGCATGAATAACTATATCTCTAAAATGCAGTCTGACATGATGTCCTCATATCCTATTCAAATAAATACAACTGCTCTTGATATATCACAATTAATGTCCAATGCGGGGAGTAATTCAAACTCTCGAACTAAATTTCCTGATTTGACAATCCAGAAATTATTCCCAGCATTTCAGCAATCACGAACTACAAAAAACAACATTACTCAGGATTATATCGATTATTTAAAAAACCCATCTGTTCTTAGTCCATCTCTATACAATGACATTATTTTTAAAACAGGCATGACCAAACGCATTTTTGGTGTTTTACATGGTTCAAGTTCATATGTTCAAATAGAAAGACCTGATAGTTCTTTTACACAAATGATTAATTTAGACTTCTTGAAAACACAATACGATGTCATTTCACAAGAAGGCACCATGCCAAGCAATATCAATGAAGTTGCGCTCGTTATAGATGAGTATAATTCTTTAACTGAGGCACTCCTATATAATCTAGGCCTTGGACCTTTACCAACACCTGGTGCAACTGAACCCACTATTTCAGAAATCCCTTTCTCGGAAATTCTCGGACACGAATACAAAGTGCTCACAAATAACGATTATTATGGTAAAACAGACAAAAATCTGTTTCTTAATAAAACAATAACAGAAATTGATTTTGATAGTGAAAACATCATAACATTGAAAATAGTCGGAATTCTTAGAGTAAATAAAAGCACTGATACAGGTGTATTAAATGGTGGCATCGTTTATTTCCCAGGTCTAGATGAACATATTCAGTCAATAAACAAAGCATCAGAGATTGTTGCCTGGATGAATGATCCTGAAAATTATTTAAAAAACCCATACTCTGGAAGTGTTTATACAGAAAAACCTGCAAACACAGCAGTAGAACAATGGGAAACTGAATTACGGGGCCTTGGTGGGATTTCACTACCAAATTCGATTCAAATATATCCTAAAAATTTTGAATCTAAAAATCAAATTAAAACCATCTTAGATAACTATAACATAGGTAAGGCAACTGAAGATGTTATTCAGTATAATGATTTATCAGAGATGATTATATCTGTTATGGAGCAATTGGTAAACATCATAACCTATGTTTTAATAGGGCTCACAGCAATTTCATTAGTAGTTTCTAGTGTAATGATATCTATTATTACGTATGTCTCTGTCATTGAAAGAACTAAAGAAATTGGGATTTTACGCAGCATTGGTGCTCGCAAAAGAGATATCACTCGAGTATTTATAGCAGAAACGTTCATCATAGGCTTTGCATCTGGCACTATAGGTGTAATTATCGCTTATATGTTATCTTTACCTATAAACATTATAATTAATTCTTTAACTGGAATAACCAGCATTGCTGCATTAAGTCCAATCACAGCTATCTTGATGATATGTGTTAGCATCGCACTAATGGTGTTAGCTGGATTCCTCCCTGCAATATTTGCGTCAAAGAAGGATCCTGTAGCTGCTTTGAGAACAGAATAATTGGACTTTTAATACAACACCAACAATTAACAAAAACAATTGAAGCCATTCCAGAAAGTAATGGTCTACTGTGCAAATTAACAAAGCAAATTACAAACACAGATTCGTTACTTGTGCAGAAACAATGACAACACATCACTTATATGAAGATGATGAATTGCGGCAGATTTTTGTTAAGACAAGCCATGAAAATCCCATAATAACGAATGATAAAACAAGAAAGGCAGAGGATATCATAAGAAAACACTCTCTCCACTGGATGCAGAAAATAAGATATCCGAGCAAATCAACTTTTTTCACATGAACAGAAACTGTTCAGATATAGATATAAAGATAGATTTTGATCTTGCAATGACATGTCTAGCAAACAATTTATATAGTTTGCCTGCTATAAAATTAAGAGGCCATGAGAAAAACAGCCCGCATAATATATACGACAATTTTATTGCAGGAAATGGATGCGCAGAAATTAAGGAAGATTTTATAGAGGTAGCTTTCAACAAAGAAGAAGGCTTCCAATATTGTTTTCAAACTTTTCTCTGATAATATCTTACAGAATATTAAACAAATTACATAAAAAAACCTAAGGGCAAAATATTCTTTGGAAGATGTTATAAAGACATTAAGCAAAATTAAGAAGACCCAGTTAGGAAATAAATGGATGGTGGGCGAATTAATTAAAAGCACAAAAAAATTGTGTGAATCGCTTGATTTTTCAATATTTTGAGATTTGCCTATTTCCTAACTATTAAAAGTTACAGATTTAAATGAGACCTGCTAAGATGCCGCACCGCAGACGATTATGGCCTTTCTTGAATCGACCTCCTTTGAAGACACTATCAGAGGCATGTAGACTCTATAATGAAAAACAACCGAACAAACGAATCAAACTAAACGAGCAATTAAAGCAGTTAAAAGCCAAAAAGGAGAATTTACATGGATAAGTTGAAAATGCAAACGCCAAACAATGCAACGGCAAACGTAGCACGAATCGCGGAATTATTTCCTAACTGCGTGACGGAGGCGGTTATAAACGACAAACAGACAGCAGTTGTTGATTTTGATTTGCTTCGACAAGAGTTAAGCGATTTTGTAGTTGAGGGAGCGGACGAGCGGTATCAGTTTACATGGGCGGACAAGCGTAAAAGTATTTTGCTAGCAAATAGCCCGATAAGTAAAACACTACGACCGAGCCGCGAGGAAAGTGTAAATTTTGACACGACCAAAAACTTATACATTGATGGTGACAACTTAGACGTTTTAAAATTATTGCAAGAAACGTACATAGGCAAAGTTAAGGTAATTTATATTGACCCGCCGTACAACACGGGTAGTGATTTTGTATACGAGGACGATTTTTCTATAAGCACGGCGGAATATTTAGCGCGGAGCGGCATCGAGGATGAGTATGGAAACCGTCTTTTTCAAAACAATGACAGCAACGGACGCTTTCATACGGACTGGCTAAACATGATATACCCGCGTTTAAAGTTGGCGCGTGATTTGTTGACCGATGACGGTGTAATTTTTATAAGCATAGATGATAACGAACAGTCAAATTTAAAAAAGGTTTGTGACGAAATATTTGGTGCAGGAAATTTTATTGCAGAATTCCCTCGTGTCACGAAACGTGGAGGAAAGTCAACTGAAACATACGCAAAAAACCACGATTACATTTTAGCATACGCAAAAAGTTTTGTGAACGTTTGCATTGAGGGCATAACTCATTGCGATGACGGATTTAAATTCAAGGACGAATTTTACGAAAAACGAGGAGCATACAAACTTAATCAAACCCTAGATTACAACACTTTGCAATACAATAGAACCATGGACTACCCTCTTCAAATTGGTGGCAAAATTTATGTTCCGGGTGGCGATATAGAAACACAAAAACAACGCCATAATGGTAAGCACGGACAACACGATTGGGTATGGAGATGGTCTAAAAGTTTATTTGATTTCGGTTACAAAAACGGATGGATTGAAATAAGTAAAACAGGGCGAATATATACAAAAACATATTTAAACGCTCAAATCGTAAAAAACGCAAAAGGCGAATATTACATTGAATATAAGGAACGGACAAAAGCTGTTTCGACTTTAGAATTTACAGAAAATTCCTACTCAAACGATAATTCGAACAAAGAGATAACTGGACTAATGGGTTCTACCATGTTCGATTACGTTAAACCTACGGCGTTAGTAAAAATGTTATTACAAACTTGTGCTGGCAAGGAGGGGATCATACTCGATTTTTTCAGTGGTTCTGCCACTACTGCACACGCAGTTATGCAGAAAAACGCAGAGGATGGCGGGACGCGCAAATATATACTAGTACAATTGCCCGAAATAATAGCGGAAAACAGTGAAGCACGGAAGGCAGGCTTCAAAAATATTTGCGAAATCGGTAGGGAACGTATTAGGCGAGCGGGCGCAAAAATAGCAAGTGAAAACAGAATAACAGCACCAAATTTAGATATAGGGTTCCGCGTTCTGAAACTTGACACAAGCAACATGAAACCTGTTTACTATAACCCCGAAAACTCCGAATTTACGCAATCGTTCCTTTCGACGCTTGAAAGCAACATAAAGGAGGATAGAACACCGGAGGATTTGCTGTTTCAAGTGATGCTCGATATGGGCGTGGACTTATCAAAACCAATAACAATTGAAACTATCGCAGGCAAAAAAGTTTTCACGGTTGGCGGCGACAATTTGATTTGTTGTTTTGATGATAACGTTAACAAAGAAACGGTAACGGCAATCGCCAAATACAAGCCGTTATTCGCAGTCTTTCGCGACGGCAGTTTTAAAGACGATAGCACGATGGTCAGCTTCGATCAAATATTCGCAACATATAGCCCGACAACTGAACGGAGGGTTATATAATGTTGACGAAAATTTTAATGCACTTTTTTGCCGATAAAGAGGTTCGTTCCATTTGGGACAGCGAGAAAAATATATGGTGGTTTGCTGTCCCCGATATTATAGATATTATAAGCGAAAGTACGAATCACGCGAGATACTGGCGTGTGTTTAAAAGCCGTTTAAGAAAAGCGGGAAGTGAAACCGTTACAAATTGTAACGCTTTGAAATTATGCGCCGCCTACGGCAAAATGCATTTAACGGACACACTCGACGACAAGGGTATTATTGCGCTTGCAAAAGAGTTCCCCGGCAAAAAGGCGAACCACTTTATCGAGTGGTTTACTTGCGGCGATGACACAATCGACGTCAAGAGTAAGCAAAAGGCTTACGCGCTGTTCGAAATTTCTATTTTGGGCAGCATAGAATTCGGCCCAACAAACGGCTTAAAACAAATTCACGCTCACATATTCGTGGGGCTTTGCAATTTTGCGGACAAGATACGCGATGCGAACATAAGCAAGGGCGGCTTTACGTTCGTGCCCGTGCGGATTTTAGCAGACAACTTAAAAAAAACCGAAACGATACTGGAGGCGACATTCGAGCAACTTCTTGATAAATACGTCGAAATGAACGTGGTTCACACGTTCCGCGAGGTCAACGGCAGAAGCATGCGGATATGGCTCGATTTAATCTTGAAAAAGAACCTAAAAAAGTGCGTAGATTGGAGCATGATAGGCAGGAAAGAATACTTAGCCTCCATGCAAAAAAGCGTAAGCAATTCCACCGATATAAAGGCCCTAATACTGCCCTCATTATCGGATAAAATAAACGACCGTGAAGCCTTTATGAAAGGAGTCGACTATTCTTACTATTACGAGGAAGCGGACAACATGGATCTGACTTGCGAGCAGTTGTCGGAGGAGGAGTAGTAATGAAATTCAAATTCAAAATACAGCAATACCAAACGGACGCAGTGAATTCTATAGCCCGTGTTTTTGTGGGGCAACCGTTTTTAGACCACGTAAAATATATGCGGGATTTAGGCGTTAAAAATGAGCAGGCACAAAGCATGCTTTTTGACATTGAAGGCATTTTTGAGAAGGAGGATATAGGCTTTGAAAACGCAAAAATCACGTTGAGCGACGAGACTTTACTTGAAAACATAAACCGCATTCAAAGTGAAAATAATATTCGCTTATCCGACAAACTTTTTAAACAGTTAGGGCGTTGTGCGCTCGATATCGAAATGGAAACGGGGACGGGCAAGACATATGTTTATATAAAGTCGATATTCGAGCTGCACAAAAAATACGGATGGAGAAAGTTCATAATAGTTGTGCCATCGATAGCAATCAGAGAAGGCGTAAAAAAATCGTTTGAAATGACAGCCGACCACTTCATGGAATACTACGGCAAAAAGGCGCGTTTTTTTATTTACAACAGCGCGAGGTTGCAGGAACTCGATACGTTCGCAAGTTCCGCGAGTATAAACGTGATGATTATCAACGCGCAGGCGTTTAATGCGAGTGGCAATGTCGCGCGGCGCATAGATATGGTGCTTGACGATTTCGCGGGCAGAAGGCCGATTGACGTTATCGCCAAAAACCGTCCGATTATTATTTTGGACGAACCTCAAAAGCTCGGAGGCGGAAAAACGCAAGAGGGATTAAAACGTTTTAACCCGCTTTTTATGGTCAGTTTTTCGGCAACACACGTTAAGCAAAACAACCTGATTTATGCGCTCGACGCATTAGACAGTTACAACCAGAAACTCGTTAAAAAAATAGAGGTGAAAGGCTTCGAGTTAAAGAACCTGCGCGGCACGAGCGGCTACCTTTATTTAAGCCAAATTGTGCTGAGCAAGGACAAACCGCCGATGGCGAAAATCGAGTTTGAAATAAATTATAGCAAGGGTATAAGCCGCGAAACCCGCATACTCAAAAAGGGCGACAACCTTTACTATTTGTCGGCGGGCAAGGGAATGCCGGAGCTCGAACAGTACAAAGACAACTTCGTTATTAGCGATATAAACCCGTTTAAGAATACGGTAACTTTTTTAAACGGCAACGAAATCGAGGTCGGCAGAATTGCGGGTGGCACAGGAGATGTGGCGATTAGGCGCGTGCAAATCCGCGAAACCATTTTGTCGCATTTTGAAAAAGAAGAAAAAAACTTTTACAAGGGAATAAAAACCTTGTCACTGTTTTTTGTAGACGAGGTGTCAAAATACAAGAGCTATAATGCGTCTGGCGAGGAAGTCAACGGCGAATACGCCGATATTTTTGAGCGCGAGTATGCGGCTATTTTAAACGAGAAATTAAACCTAATCGGAACGCCGTATATAAAATACTTACAAGGTTTAGACGGCAAAAAAGCGCACAACGGCTATTTTTCAATCGATAAGAAAACGGGCAGAAGTGCGAACCCGTCGATTATAGGGCGCGGCGAAGATAAAGGTTTGTCGGATGACATATCGGCATACAACCTTATTTTGAAAAACAAAGAGCGTCTGCTTGGCTTTGAGGAGCCGACACGGTTTATTTTTTCACATTCCGCACTGCGCGAGGGGTGGGATAACCCGAACGTCTTCCAAATTTGCACTCTTAAAAAGAGTGATAGCACAGTTACCAAAAGGCAGGAAGTCGGGCGCGGAATGAGACTTTGCGTAAATTCAGAAGGCGACCGCATAGATGCGGGCACGCCGAATATTTCCGTTCACGACGTAAATAAACTGACGGTTATCGCAAGCGACAGTTACGCTGACTTTGTAAGCGGGCTCCAAGCCGAAATTAAAAGCGAACTTTACGAACGCCCGACAAATGTAACGCAGGAGTATTTTATCGGCAAATATGTTAAGGATGCGGAGGGCAACGCCGTTCTATTAGATAAGGGACTAGCAAAGAAAATTTACCTGTATTTGTGCAACAATGATTACACCGACGAAAACGACAACGTAACGCCGGCATACAGGGATGCGTTAGCGGCGGGCACGCCCGCGCCCTTCCCTGCGGAATTGCAACCTTATGCAGCAAGTATACAAACGCTTGTAGGCTCGGTGTTCAGCGGCGAGTTGCCGAAAGACATGATAACCAATGCGAGCCAAACGATGGTGCAGAACAAATTAAACACAAACTTCGAACGGCGCGAGTTTCAAGAATTATGGAAGCGAATAAACCACCGTTACACTTACGACGTTACTTTTGACAGCGCAGAGCTAATAAAAAAAGCAACACGCTACCTCGACGAAAAGTTGTTTGTAACGCAACTAAAATACGTTACGACAACGGGCGCACAAAAGAGGCAAATGGAAGCGGAGGCATTAGAGCGCGGCGAGAGTTTTGCATGCAGCAACACCGAAACAAAGGAGCTAAAAAACGTAATTTCACATGTTAAATACGACCTTGTGGGTAAATTAAGCTTGGGCACAACGCTCACGCGCCGTACAATCGTTGCGATCTTACAGGGCATCGCGGCGAAAACTTTTTATTGCTATAAAGCAAATCCCGAGGAATTCATAAACAAGGCGATTAACCTAATAAATGAGCAAAAAGCTGCGCTGACGGTGGAACACGTTGCTTACACACAAACAGACGACACATACGACGTAAATATTTTCACGGCGGAAAAACAGAAGGCGGAGTTTGATAAAGCCTTTAAGGCGTACAAACACATACAGGACTACGTTTTTACCGACGGCACGGCGGAGAGGAGCGTGGAACGTAGATTTGCGGAGGACTTAGAGAACGCGAAAGAGGTCGCAGTTTACGCCAAACTACCGCGCGGTTTTCAAATACCCACACCCGTAGGAAATTACAGCCCCGACTGGGCAATCGCATTTAATGACGATAGCGGTGTGAGACACATTTATTTTATCGCTGAAACAAAGGGCACGCTCGAAAGCATGCAACTCCGCCCGATAGAACAGGCGAAAATGCGTTGCGCTCGCCGCCTTTTCAACGAGCTTTCAACAAGCAAGGTAAAATACCATGAAGTGACAAGTTATCAAGAACTGCTCGACGTAATGTCGAACGTATAGGAGAGAGGAAAACATAAATAATGAACTTGTAAATTATTAACAAATCGGCAACATTTGATGCAACAAACCTACAGCGACATTAATTCGTTGTTCGGTTTGACTTCCGATGGAATTATTTCTACAGTTTCCGAAAGGGTTAAAGTATATAAAAATATTAGGATGTTGTTTGCCTTATCGACGAGGATATAAGAAACTAAAGGCTTTAAAGAAAAAAACCTGCGCCGTTAATTATAGAATAAGTGCAGTTCAGATAAAATCCAAGACTGAAACTGAGATGCTCAAAAACTAACATGTTTTTTAAAAAAACCCATTATATACAATTATATGATTTACACCTGCTATTAGAATATCTTGCGTTTAATCTAAAATACTATACACTATTTATATAACAAAAATTCTACTTTTTTGTAAGCATCTAACTTTTATAACGCTCACATTTCAAATTCTAATTGTTTTAACAAAATATTACATCAAATTTTTTGCTTTTTTTTATATTTTGATGTACAATGCTTTTGTTAAAATAATCAGATTCCCTTGTTTATTATTCTGGAAGCGTACCGAAGCGGTCATAACGGGGCGGTCTTGAAAACCGTTTAGGTGAGAGCCTGCGGGGGTTCGAATCCCTCCGCTTCCGCCATCTTTATAACAATCACTAACACAAACAATCCGTCGCATGTTGCGGCGGATTGTTTGTTCATAAACTCTAATAACACACCTAAAATCCCACAAATCTAACGGCATATGAACATATTTTCTTAAAAAATGTCAAACTGCTGTTGGTATGTAACAGAATAAAATTTTAAAAAGTTAACGCTTACAGGTTAATTTTTTTTATTTTTTATAGCATTTACAATGTTTCTTTGAGTCTTAGTTAACTTGCATTCTATATCCTTATATTTTCCTTTAAATTTGATCTTATGTATGCCCCTCAAATGACTG
>JAIRKT010000063.1 GCA_031259965.1 Christensenellaceae bacterium
CTTTCAGTCTGAAAACTCGACAAGATATAAAAATTTTTTGATTTAGACCTAACAAAATTCCAATCTTGCAAAAAGTGCTATATTTTTTTTATTTTGATTGGACTTATGGCGACATAGTCATAGATGTTGTATAAAAGTTGAAAACTCGGATTTCCTTGAGTTTTACAATGTTAAATTTTAAATGATAACGAAGCAAAATAGTAAGTAATGCTCTAAAATTTATGAATAGGATTTTTTTGTTACAAAAAAATTAACGTTTGAAATGGATATTGTGAAAGAATTAATTTTAAAAAGTTTATTAGATTTTCATCTGATATTCTTGTAAATATAATCATAGAATGATATAATTTTAATATGTTAAAAAGATGTACCATTTTACTCATCATTATCTTTATACTATGCATTTTATTATTAGTTGCATGTTCTGTGGCATACACACTGGAATTTAATGAAGATATCTACATAATATATCTTTTAGAAGATAGCACGCTAAAACCATCTGTTACGATCAAACCAAGCAATGCAGAATATGTACTTGTCAGTTCGAATCCAGAGCTAGTAACTGTTAGTGACGATGGTAAATCAGTGAAGGCCAATTACATTGATGCGATGGTCACATTGACAGCGATGTCAGGTGATCTTATCGATACGGCGCTAATTTATGTCTATCCTGAGCGTGATTATGAACCACCAGATGTCCCAGATGAATTGTTTCATGTAAGATTTGATACATTTGGTTGGGACTCAATACCCACGCAAGACATCGAATCGAATGGTTTAGTTACACGGCCTCCCTATATAACCTATCAAAATTATGGTCTGGGGGAATGGTATACTGATAAAGAATTAACGAATGTGTATGATTTTAGCACGCCTGTCACGGAAAGTTTCACATTATATGCAGGTTGGGTAGAAACTAAAACACCTATATTTACATATGGTGCAGTACAAGAGAATGGCGGGGTTCTTGTCACAGGAATTAAATATCCATTAGTAGAATATGGTCCTATAGAAATACCTGAACAAAATGAAAACGGAGTTCCTTTTGTTGGAATTGCAAATGCGGCTTTTTATAAATTTGATAGCACAGGCGCACGAATTGATATTAAAATAACATCTTTGACTATTCCAGCATCAATAAAGCAAATAGGCGAATCAGCATTTCAAAACTGCAATTATCTAACAGAAATAATATTCAAAGGAGATGGACTGGAGAAGATTGGAATAAACGCATTCAAGAACTGTGCAGTTTTAGAAACATTAGTCATACCTCAGAGTGCTAATGAGATTTCTGAAGGTGCTTTTTATGGTTGTGCTAAGTTTGCTCCAGAAATCCCACTAAGCGTTACAGTTTTAGATCAGGACGCATATCGTGGAACGGCAATTGTTTCTCTTGATTTAGCTAATGTGGTTTATATTCACGCACGTTCCTTCAAAGATTGTACTAAATTAGATACAATCAGTGATCCTGATATGAGTAAGTTGCAAAAAATCGAGTCAGATGCTTTTACAGGTTCTTCTTGGATAAACAGAAAAAGAGTTGAAGTGATAGGTGATTCTCTGAATGAAAACAAAGGAATGATATTTTTAGGTGATGTTTTGCTTCTATGTGTAAAAGATCCAAACAGCACACATACAAGCATAACTGTTAAAATTCCTGAAAATATTAAATATATTGCAGGAGGTGCTTTCCCAGATACTATAAATAATGGTTTTATAAAATTCAGTTCGGAAACTCCACCTAAAATTGAGGCATATGCAATATCCACTTCGGTTAATTTAGCATTGGTTATTCCAGAAAGTGATAATGTGCAAGCGACTTATCAAGCATATTATACTGGGATTACGTTAACAGCTTTACGTCCCAAAATTGTTTATAAAAAAGTAATTGATGGACTTACTATGTATGTGAGTAATGTACCCACCACAAGCAACTACTACATATACATTCAAAGTTATGAACCAGAGGAAACTTCTAAAGTTTTTAATTTAAGAAAACTTCTGTTTGATAATTTTAATTCAAATGTAACAATAAGGAAAATAAAGTATGGTGCCTTTGACCCACTCTCACGTGATTATGGTGATTTGGATACTATAATTCTTCCACCTAAAATATTATCGATGGAGAGCAATGCTTTTAATGGATTTTCAAAATTAGTCTTATATATTTATGGAACAGAAGAAGAGTATGGTTCACATTTGCCAGATTCTGTTCAGTTGTTCCCTGGTTTTATATATGGCGCAACCTCTGCTGTTACGATATATGTTCCAAATAGAAATTCTGGAAGTAGTGCACTTGTCGACATATATAGGGAAAAATGGAAGAGTTATGTTAAATCAACTTCAATAAAAGCGGAGGATTTACCTACCGAATGGTTGTAAAAAGTGCGGGCATTATACTGAATGGTTCTGAAACAGACATAACACCAAAAGATGATTATATAATTGTAGCAGATGCAGGTATAAGACATGCTGAAAAACTTAAAATTGACATTATAATTGGCGACTTTGATTCGATAAATAAAGAGGTATTAACATCATGCGCTCTTGAAATGGTAACCTTTAATTCAGATAAAAACGAAACAGATGGAGAATTAGCTCTTCGTTTTGCAATCAAAAAGGGATACAAAAGAATTAATATTTATTCTGCACTCGGAGGGCGCACGGACCATTTGATGGGTAATTTGGCGCTTCTTTCACTCGCTTCAGATTTAGGTGCAGTAGCAGCAATTAGGGATACAAATGAAACCATATTCTTTGCCAAAGAAAAAGCATATTTTCAAGTACCAGCAAATACATATATTTCAATAGTACCATTTAATGGTAACGCACTAATTGAGAGTAGTTTGAATTTAAAATACCCACTAAACAATTTAGAGCTTGCTTCGACTAATACTTTGGGTATTTCAAATATTGCACTGGATTCAAAAGTTGGATTTGAAATAAAAAAAGGAAGAGTTCTAATTTTTATTAATTCAAAAAAAGTCGAGGTAGATGAAATTATATAATATAAATTATTCAAACCTCCTGCAAGTTTTAAAGTTTTCTTAGCAGATTGTACTATAATTTTTAGGAGTTGGTTTTAAATATTAGCATTATAACACTCAAAATTGTGAAAACAAAATTTTTTTAAAAATTTTTCAAAAATCGATAAAAAATACTTGACATTATATCTATTTATATATATAATCTATTTAGATACTATAATTGTGAGGGTACTTACAAAATGAAATTAAAAGCAGAAACATGGGACAAGATGCAAGACATTATGTCTCGATATAACGACCACATGACACATGGTTATTTACAATTTGACAAGCAGATAGATGAAGGAGTTTTAAAAAGGGCTTTGGAAATATCTATATCTAAAATACCAATATTAAGAAGTGTTTACAGGTCAGGGCTATTTAGGGCTCAGTGGAAACTCTTAAAAGACTATGATTTTGAAAAATGTTATTCATTCAAGAGTTTTGACGATAATTTAGTGGAAAATTGTGAAAAATTTCTTCTTGGTATAATAGACGAGCGGAAAGAGTTGCAAGTTAAGTATTTACATGCACGTTGTGGTGATAAAGACGCAGTATGCTTTCTTATAAATCACCAATGTATGGATGGTGCAGATTTAAAAACATTATACAATAAAATAGCTGAAACATATAACAATCTGTTAAATGGCGGTGATGGTGATATACAATTTAAAGATGGATCGCGCAGTGAGATGCAATTATATGATGAGCGCACAGACAGTGAGCTTGAAGAAATTGATAGATTGATAAGTTATAGTAAAAAGCAGAAGAGCAAATTGTCATTTCCATTTGAAAAAGCCGCGAGATCAAAGTTAACACCCAAAGTGCATAAATTAAAATTAAATGAAGAAAGATTCCTTAAAATGAAGGCGAATGGCAAAGCACTAGGTGTTTCAATTAATGATATATTGTTGGCTGCCTTTTATAGGGCCGCAATTGAAGTAATTAAACCACAAGCAGGTCAAACATTAGGCATCCCTAATATGATAAACATGCGACGTTATATAAAATCTGGCGAGAGTGCAGGATTCTGTAATTTAACGTCAATGATAGTTCTAAATATAGGTGAAAATATAGGTGAATCTATATTGGATACCGTTGTAAGATGCAAAAATGGTATGGATAAATTAAAGGAACATTTTCCAGGTTTCCATGGATGGGCACTTCTTAGAAGGGTTTTTAAATATGCGCCACATGGGTTAGCAAAATTTCTAATAGGCACATTTTTTAAAAATCCGCTTGTTGGTATTAGTAATATAGGTGTTATTGACGATGAAAAACTTGTTTTTGGTGATGCGAAACTTGATAGCCCTAGCTATTTGACAGGGTCCGTCAAATACCCACCATATATGCAATTAGCACTTACTACGTTGCGAAACGAAATAACGTTTACTGTTGCAAATTATGCAACAAAAAAAGACCACGAAATGCTAGATAAATTCTTAGAAATCTTAAATAATGAGCTCCAAGAATTTATAGATGCTGATTTGCCAAAAGTACTATAACGTGCAAGGACTTACATTATTAAACTCTTACTAATGTTAAAGACTTTGAGTTAATTAGGTTAAAAAATCAAAATCATTATAAAAAATGATTTAAAAAAATGATAGTTTGGGGTTGCAAGCAAAATGCAACCCCAAAAATGAAAAATAACTGAAGAGAAGTGTTAACAGCGTGTGCTTTGTCCGGTTAATTATACAAATTTAACTGATTTGGGCAAAACCAGGTAATTAATTACCTAAAATAAATATGTTTTATTTCTTTTAATTTGCACATCACATTGCGATGTGATATAATTTTAAAGCAATATACGCTGAATATTACATTCGGATGATGAAAATTCGGTATTTTGTTTTGCTGATAAGCACATATTAGCATTTCTATTTAGGGGAAATATGTTTGAAAATGATAATTTTAATGTGCATCATGATGGAGATTTGGATGGGGAATCCTCTAAATGTTCATCTGTAGACAATTCTTACAAGAAGATTGATTCTGATTGTTATGTTTTGCCAGGTAAAGGTGTCGTAAATTCATTAGAAAAAAATGAACAAAGCGAAGCTGCCCGTGAAATTTTTGATATTAAAAGTGTTTTTCAAAACGATCAAACAAATCCAGAAATAGAGAATGAAATAGTTTTATCTAATAACGATGCAAGCTCAGTAGAAACAAATTCACCAGAATTAGAATCCAAAGAGCAGAATCAGAATTCAAAAAACAACAAAGCTAGCAAGAACAAAAAAACTCGAAAAATAGTTAGTTTTGTTGTATTTGTGATTTTTAATGTATTAGCTATTGGTTTAGTTTTATACATGGAAAGAAGCAATGACTCTACTTTTGTTCCAATAAATGTTTTATTTCAAGTCTTAAAGGCAAATATAATCTTTATAATACTTGCTTTTCTATTCTATGTGATAGGAAATTTAAGTAATGCTATAAGTTTCTTTGCTTTGATAAAGCAATGTGGTTATGGAAACAGATTTATTTTAGCTTTAAAAGTCGTTCTTATGGGACGTTATTATGATATGATAACGCCTTGGAATACAGGTGGACAACCTTTTCAAGTTAACTATCTTGCAAAAGCAAACATCGATTTTCCAACTGCCGTGAGTCTGCCGATTATTAAATATACGATACGTGTGTTTTTTATAAACATAATTACATTGATTTTATTTTTAGTTTTTCCTCAGGACGTACCTGGTGTAGTAAGGTTTGCAGCTTTTGCTGGGCTTTTTATAACACCTCTGTTGCCAGTTTTTCTAATAATATTTTCTAAAAAAGTTCCGTTTATGCTTAAAATTACGAGCAAATGTGTTCAATTGTTGCATAAAATTAAACTTATTAAAGATTATGAGAAAGCTGTCGCTAAAGCTCAAGACGTGATGGATAGTTTCCTTGCAGCTATCAAATATTTAGGCCAACATAAGTCTATTATATTTATAGTAGGTGTAACTTCGCTGATAGACTATTTTGCAGTAGGAACCATTCCATATTTAATATTGAGGGCTTTTGGCGAGACAAACATTGATTATTGGCAATGCCTTACTCTCGGTTTTTTTGCTAGTATGTCTTCTGGAATTATTCCAACACCAGGATCATCGGGCGTATCTGAAGGTATTTTCTACAGTGTGTTCGTTGCGTCGGTTTCAGCTGGATATATATTCTGGGCTGTGTTAATCTGGCGTATCATGGTTTTTTATCTGCACATTTTAATGGGCATAATGCTACATGTTTTAGATTGGATAAAGGGGAAAACAAAAATAAATTTGGTCAAAGAGCGCGTTTCTTGGTTTGAAAAAAAGACACTTAAATCTGGTGTCTCAAACAGGAAAAAATAGGGGGAAATATATAGTAGCGTTGTTGCAAATTTGGAGGGAATATGTCTGAAAATAAATTTAGTGTAATTTGGACATTATTTGTACTTATTTGTGCTATTATGATTTTAACTAGTCTTCTGACGGGAGTTAGTAACACACAGGCAGAGGAGTTAAGCACTTACTATATTAGAAGCGAGTCAGATTTTCTTGAATTTGCAGCTCTAGTGAATGGTGGTGATGATTTTAATTTGCGCACTGTTGAATTAAAGAACGATATTTATCTATATCAATATAAAACCAATGAAAACTATATCATTAGTAGTGTTTTTAAGGGGAATTTTGAGGGAAACAATCATGCCATAGTAGGACTTAGGGGAAATAATGTTAAATCTTTGTTTTATATGATAGGTTCGGATTATCGGTTACCAACACCTGCAACTGTTTCTAATCTCAAACTTGTAAATTTTGAGCTAAAAGGTGAGGAAAATGATTATGCAGCTGCTCTTACACAAATCAATGCTGGAAACATTTCAAATGTTAAAGTGTACGCTAAATTGTCAAATTATGCAGCTGGCATATCTGTTCTTAACATTGGGACAATTCAAGACTCTTTTGTTTATATAGAAAGCACGTCTACTAGTACGAATGAATTATTTGCAATCACTTATGGAAATTATCATGTATACAATGATCCAATAAACGTCTCGAACTATGAGTATTTTGGTATAATAAATGGTGTTGCTTATGCTGCCAAACTAGAAAATGATGAAGAAATCGAGCCCTTAAGAGGATATTTTAATAGTGCTGATTCTAATAATATTCAAGAGTATAAACATTTTAGTGGATCATATTTGCAAAACTATGAAATAAATGATATATTTGACTACTTATATTTTACAACGCTTACAGATGCTAATGTAGAGGTATCGCAAAAAAAAGAAATTAATCTATACAATTGTGATTTTGAAATTATTCCATCGAACAACTATGATAGCGGTAATTATGGAGTATATAATGCGAAGAGCTCAGGTAATTGTCTTTTTCCAACCGCTGTGGATAGTTTTGTGCTTGAAGATGATAGTGCGGAATTTTTATCAGGAAATGGTACTATAGAAGATCCATACCAAATTACGAGTTATGAGCATTTAAATAAACTAAACGATTTAGAGACCGCAAATCAATCTGGTGTTTCACTTTATTATGAATTAGCAAATGATATATATTTGTTTGAAAATACGACTTTTTACAAATTTAGTATAGCAATGCTTAATGGAGTTTTAGATGGGGCTGGTTATGCGATGATCGGTCAAATGTCTTATGATGGAAGTTCTGTAATAGATGAGATAGGTCCAGATGGTATAATTAAAAATTTAGTAATAAAAACTATATTACCAGAATCAGAAAATCCTTTGATAAAAACAAACAAAGGCATTATAACAAACGTTGATTTTAATTTAAAATTTACATCAAGCGAAGGGAAGAGCGTCATAGGTTATAATGAGGGAGTGATAACTAAAAGTTCCTTTAAGAATGATCCTAATTTTACAAGTCCAAATGCAACAGCTGCAATAATTGGTAGCAATTCTGGTACTGTTAGATATTTGAGATCGGAAGTTGCAATTCCAGTTGTTAACACAAATACTAATATTTTAGATTATATATACAATGAGAAATCAGTTGTTAGTTCAAATACAACTAAAAACATAACTAAGTCAATAGAGAATGGCGAAGAAGTGGTAGACCCGACACCATATGGAGACGCAAAAGACTTCGTATTTGAATTTTCTTCAGTTAATAAATTTGAGAATGCATCTTGGGGAATACCTGCTGGTGTTGAAGAGGATAAAATTACATTAACTTTTTATAAAGACAATAACACTTACAAAGAAATAATACCAATGACTATGGTGAATTTTCAGGAAGAATATAATGGCCAGAACATGTTGGGGTATTCTAATATAGGTGGCCATGATTGGTATGGATTGATTAATACAATGACAGAAGGTGATGACAAGGGTGGATATAAATATTATTTAACTATGCCAGCTGGCTATAAAGCGCTTATTACTCCATCCACTGAAATTATTAATAGAGGTGAATACAGGATAGATGCTCAGTATGAACCAGATGAGAGTTTTGATAGTAAAAATTATACAAGGAGCAACAAATATGCACATGTCATTATAACTAAGAAAACAATTACTATAGTTAAGGATGATTATAAAGATTTGCCAGGCGTTTATGCCTCCAATTTTCCAAATGCCTATGCCAAAATATACGATGGAAAAGAAGTGGAAGACTCATATTTTAGAATTAGTAAGATACTTTCTAGTTTTACTTTTAAAGTTGATATAGTAGAATATTTCACACACAACGATTTTCTTATGGAAAACTCAGACATAAGGAGTGCGGGCAAATATGTATTAAAATTATCGGCCATAGATCCTGATGAAAATCATGAAATTATATTTAATTTCAATCCTAGTAATAAAAACAAAGAGAATCATTTAGATTTCTATATCATGAGAAAAGAGGCATATGTCACAGCTTATCTAAAAACTATCAAATATAATTATGAAATAATGGATGAAGATGTAACCTATACATTTACCACGGTTGACCAAAATGTAGAGATTTTGGACGAACAATTTAATAAAGCCACAGTGGGATTTGACACCAATTATAAAAAAGGTAATCCAGTAGGTTCATATAATATAAAAGCAATACTAAAATCAACTAACTATATGTTTGCTATAAATTATTCGTTTGTCGCTGGATCTGTCCAATCGTTTAACGTTGAAGAAGCCGATATACCTGGCATTTCTTCTCTTGTATTTAATGCTAAAAGTGTGTTATTTAATGGAGAGAGTCACACTATTCAACCAACAAACATCCCATCTGGCAATAATGAAATAACTTACACACAACAAAGTTATGTTAATGTGGGCATATACGAATATACCATAGAAATTACTAATGAGGACAAAAATTATAAAAAATTTATGAAAACTGTTACGTTAGAGATTAAACCAGTCAATTTAACAGTAACTGTGAATTCAATCAAGATTAAATACTTAGATACTAAAGTGTCCGATGCTCTGTTTAGTGTTACATATAGTGCAATAGGCTTTGAGTCTACCCCACCTGGAATAGATACAAGCCGAATATTCACTTATGCGTGGTCTTACCAAGAAGGTGATGTATTGGGTGATTATTATGTTAATGTGAGTGAAAATGATAGAAACGTAACTTTCACATATGATGTACTCGCAAACAATTATACCAATATCACATTTACAGCAGGTGTATTAACAATAGAGAAGGGTGAGCTGGATATAATACTAAAAAATAATGAAGTTACATACAGTGGTGTTGAATATACACCAGAGTTAGACGCAAAATTGCAATTTAGTGAATATAAAGAATATATTACACTTGAGTATTATACGCTTGATAAATCCAAACTGGAGTACACTCCTAAAAATGCAGGCGAATACACGCTAAAAGTTGTTCTGAAGGATATGCCCTTATTCATAGATTATACTTATGAGCAGGCTATAAAAATTAAAAAAGCTACTTTGAATTTGAGTAATGAATTTATAATAACCAATAGTAATTCAATGCCTATAACCATTGAAAATGATATTTCATTAAACTATAATGGAGTGGCATATGGGATTGATTTTTCAAGCACACTTAAGGGTTTGTTTGCAAATAGTTTGAAAGGAGCAGAGGATAAATTAAACATAACATATTCAGCTATGTTTAATAATCAACTATTAACAATGGAAAAGGAATACACAAAAACTTCTGGTTTTATCGCGAATCCTTTTAGTAGTATTAATGTGGGTGTGTTTACTGAAATAAAAGCCATTATAAAGGGAGACAATTACGAAGAAATTATTATTGAGGCTATGGGCAGTGTATCTATAACACCCACAGAATTAAAATTGAATACAACCAATATAAGTACTGAATATTCTGGTAGTGCATACTCTTTAGATACAGCTAATATTAAATTTGATGCCCAATATGGAATAATGTTAGCAGATACACTAAATGGTGTTATAGATTTAAAAATTTATTCACATGGAATAGTTGTTCCAATAGATAAAATGATTGACGTGAGTGATTATAATGTGCTGTTAACAATAAAAAATAGTAATTATGAGTTTCATTTAGAATCAAACAACTCCTTTACCATATCAATTACAAAACGTACTATTTATGTGGACTTAAAAGATGTGGAGACTTTTAAAAGAACTTATGGTGATTCAACTCCACTAGAATATAACTTTAATTATGAAATTGATGAAAACGAATTTAATACGAATGTTGTCTTAAGAGTTAATTCTCAAGGTGGTGATATTGGAATGTTAAAGCCGGGCTCATACGATGTTATAGGCACAAACATATTTAGCAATGTTGATTTTGCTATACAAAATGGCATAGGGAAATACCAAGTTGAGAAACTTGAATTATCTTTTGAGTGGAGTCCATATGGGTATAGTTGGAATTTAAGTGATAGTTATGAATATAATGGGCAAATAAGATTTTCAAAAGAATATCCAGTTACTGAGGAATATTGGACAGACACAAATCAAAAACCACAAAAAGGCGCTTTAGTTTCTGCAAAAATAGTATTTGAAAAAGTTGTAAAAAATGCAGGTCTTTATACCGCTACATTAGAAGTTAATAGTGACTATTATACTGTAAGTGAGGACACTGCAAATTTTGAAACCCAAATAACAAAAAAGGATGCAACACTAGTACTAAATAGTCAATCAATAGGCTACTCTGATGCATTACCAACCATAAATGGCACGTTAACACCAAATTTTGAATTAGAAGGTTTGGGGTATGTTTTTACTGAGATCAAATTCAAGGGTTATGCTGAAGCAAATGGCATACCTGGAACATATGAAATTGAAGCAAGTGTGGCATCTGACAATTACAACATAACAGTTCAAAATGCTTATTTAACAATCACTATAGCTGAGTTTAAAGGATTAGAATTTAATGATGAAACTCTAGCATACGACATATTACCATATGTACCTACTATTGTAGGTCTGCCTGAAGACGCAAGTGTTGAATATGAATCAAAAGTTTTGAATGTTGGTATTGCAATTGTTAAGGTTAAAATTTCTAAACAATATTTTGTTGACAAGGAATTAGAGGCGTCAATTACTATAACACCTGCAACTGTTGAAAAAATAGTATTAAAAACCGATGACAGTATAGCCTACTCCAAAGGTGGATTACCAACTCCATCTGGTACTGCTACCTTTAAAGAGACAGAAGTAGAAGGAATTTTTTCATATGTAGGAGAATCTACTAAAAAACTAGGAAGTCACTCTTATGAAATTAACTTTACGCCACTCTCTTCTAATTATTTTGCTGTAGAGGGATTACAATACATAGTTAATAGTTATGTTGATGAGGGAGACGTTGAGATTCTAACTCAAACTGAAAATGATGGTGACGCATATAAAATCCCATTCTATTTTCTGATAGCGATAAATGATGCATATCCAAACGCAAAAACATATTTAAATGGTGAAATAATAGAATCTAAAGATGGATTTTTTGAAATTAATGAAGAGGGAGAGTATAATATAGAAGTCAAGGAAGGCGAATACACTATTTACGCTACAACACTCAAAACCAAGCAAAATACTGTGGTGGTTGACCCTCCTAACTCAGGTGATGATTCAACTGCAGGCAATAATAACACAAACAACGATACTACTGGCAAAAAATCTATCGAAAATATACTTTGGATATCGCTAGGGGTTTTGGGCGGAGTACTGTTCTCAATTGTAATTGGAGTTGTTGCATCTCGCAGAAGAGATCAAAGAATGCGACAAAAAGGCAGAATTAGGCATGCAGTTAGGCATAAATAAAAAGATATATTTAATAATATTTACTATCATTGTGATGGGAGTTTTCTCGATTGGATTATTGGCATGTGATAATGCCAATAATTCAAAAGAGGGAAAAATCCCAACATTTTTAGGAATTGCTGCTAAAAGAGTTAATGGAAATTACGATACTGATAGGGTTTTATGTGTTTCAACGGTAAACGGTGTATGCGAATCGATAATTGTTGAGATAAGTCTAATTAATAGTGAAAAATATGAAATCTCATCCTTAAAAATAAATAACAAGAGTTACAAAAGCGGAGGCAACAGCGAGTCAACATTTTCAATATCATCTGAAAAAACGATAATATCGCTAACATACACACCAAGTGAAGTTTCTGGAGAGGCGAAAGTAACCGTAACAGATATATATTACAAGACAAACAACGATGTAGAAATCATTTCGATATTTTCAAGTAATTTTATTACTTTGAAGATAGATCCTGTTTTTAAATTAACCACATATGTACCTATTGATGAAGATTACATCGTCGACCATACAAGACTACCAGAAGGCGCAGTTGTTTCTGATGAATCAGGAATTAATTATGTATCTGAATTTGATATAAAGTTTGCTAGCGTTCCTAGCGCAATTGATACATTTTACAAAGTGCATAACATGCAGTATCAACTGATTAGTGGAGTCTCATTTAATTTTTGCAAAACCGCATACGGATTTGCAGGTTGGTATACAGAAGATGCTGGCAGAGGTGATCTTTTTAATTTAGATGAAAAATTCACCTATCAAAATGATATTACGTTATATGCCTTTTTTGAGCCTTTATACACATATAAAATTAGTGAAAGCGTTGAAAGTGGTGAATATGCGACAATAACAGGATTAACCAAAACAGGTCAAAACACAAGCAGCCTTACGATATTTTACGAAATAGATGGGTATAAGATTTTGGGAATAGGGGATAATGCATTCAAAGGGGCTGACAACCAAGAAATCAAATTAAATTTGGCCATATCTATCATTGGTGCTTCTGCATTTGAGAATTTCACTGGTAGAATAACTTTTAATCCGCTCGATGAAACTAAAGAGGATGGGATAAGCGATTACAAAAAGTCTAATATTAGAACTATTGGCAATCGTGCATTTGCCAACTGGAATTATGTTTATGGCACACCTGTTTTTTTTATTCCTGAATCTGTTGAGACAATAGGAGATGAAGCTTTTTTAGGTGTCACTTGGAATACAGCAACTTCATTTATTTCTAATATTCCTGATCACACAGGAAGCCTCGCGAGAGAGAATACATTGTTTATACCAGCTAATGTAAAAAGCATTGGAAAACAAGCCTTTAAAGGTTCCAAATTCGAATATATATATTTTATGGAGAATTCAGAACTTGAGGATATGGGGGAAGGTGCTTTTCAAGGCACAACCAACTTAAGACTGTTATACACAAGTGCATATTTAGAAAATACGCAATTCAAAAAATCCTCAAATGGGACATACGGCATCAAAAAAATATCCAATTATGCATTTGAAGGATCGTTTGCAGGGGCAGGAAAAACGGGTACGACTTATGAGATATATTTACATGAGGGTTTAGAAGAAATAGGAGAGAACGCTTTTTTTGTCACGTTTAGTGAAAAGATAGAGTCTATAGTTTTTCCAAACTCACTACAAGTAATAGGTGACAGATCTTTTGCAAACCAAAACAAATTAAAAAACATTGTTTTTAACACTGACAGTGAATTAACTAGGCTTGGAAAATATGCTTTTGAATCATCCGCAATGGAGATAGTAAGACTAACAAGTAATTCTTTTAAAATGTATGATGAATCGCCATTTTATGGTAATACAGTCTTAACTACTGTATATATTGACGCAATTGTTCCTCCTGCAATAACCGTGCCTTTTTTTACAGGTTTAACAGTTGGTCAAGTTAAATATCTAGTTCCAGATGTTACCGCATACAGATTAAAAGGTTGGACGCAGGCTCTAATGCCGAGGCTTTTTAATGTTAATGATATTTCTTTAAGAGACGCAACTTCTGGTTCTCAGTTTGGATATGAGATTTTAGAGGATATGACAGTAAAAATAACATATATTATCAATCAGTCAAATCAAAATAATGAAGCCGAATATATTCCATCTGCTATTATTATTCGTGACACGAAAGGCAGTGAAGTAATTAAAACTGTCACGGAAGTTAGTAACTATGTTACTAACAGAAATGTTGTAACTGTTGTATTGCCAATTACTCTGCGCCAAATTAATAGCTATGCCTTTGCAGGGTATTCAAAACTTACTAACATATGTGTTGGCAGCATATCTAACAAGGGATTTGAGAAGTTAGAGACTCTAGAAAATGTAGGAGAATCTGCATTTAATGGTACAAACATAGATAAATTTATAGCACCTGATTCTATAAAATACATAGGCAGGAGTGCTTTTGCAAACACTGCAAATCTTAAAACAGTATATATTAATCCGAAAAATTATGGATGTATAATATTTGCGGATGCCTTTGCTCATAGTTCAATGGAAATATTGTATTTGGGAACTCGCGTTGATTATTTAGGAGATTCAGCATTTGGATATTGTTCTAATTTAACAGACATCCATATCTACAGAAGCTATCCACCCAACCCAGCGCCAAATACTAATATGCTTTTTAGCCCATTCATATCGACAATTAATAATGCTGGATTAGTTATACATGTAAGACCAAATTCGATTGAGGCCTTTATATCTGTCTCTGTATATAGTATAAAACAAGAACATTGTATAGACGACGCAACAACAATTCCATCAATTAGTGATCTATAACAAGAGTTGATAGAAATAATGCTTTTAAAAGCAAGAGATTTTTATGCTAACTCTCCTCTGTTTTGTATTTGGAATTAAAATTACGTTTCTAGATATCTATATAAATATTGATATACTACAAATTTTTGGGTAAACTCTTAAACGGGTCAGAGATTTTGTTTTTTTCACCAAATTTTCATTTCCACATGAAAGATCCACATGGGGCTGAAACGGACGTTACTATGAGAATTAACTAGAATTAATTTTTTTAGATAATGGCAAACAAGGGTGATACAAGATATTGACAAACCAGATTTTTTTTTTTATAATATAGGCATAAATATTTAAATTTTATTTTGTTTATTCTTTTAAAAATAGAATTTGTGGAGCTTAATATGCATTTTTATGGTAGACACATAGAATTAAACTTTTTACAAAGAATGTATGAAAGTAATAAATTTTCGTTTATCCCGATATCTGGGAGGCGTGGAGTTGGAAAGTCAGCCCTCATATCTAAATTTGCTGATAACAAAACAACTATTTTACTTGAAAATGACGATATTGAAACTTTTGTAAGCGATGTTTCCCAGCTTGCAAAAACTCTTCAAATTATTGAGGATTCATTTTTATCAAAAGACCTTACCAAATTATTTGATATTATATATAGGATTTCACAAAAAATCAAACTGCTATTTATAATTGACGAGTTTTATTTTTTCTTCAAAACTCCTAAACTATTAAACAAATTACAATTTGCTATTGATAAAAAATTTAAACGAACTAACATAATGATAATTCTCGCACATTCTTCACTTGCGTTTATGAAACGTCATATTCTTGGATATGAAAGTCCATTATACGGCAGACGCACTACTCAACTTAAAATTTCACCTTTTACTTTTTCTGAATCTCGTGAATTTGTATCAAAATATTCCTTAATTGAGCAGGCGCTTGTATATGGAGTTACAGGTGGTGTCCCGAGATATTTGGAACTTTTTGATAGTAATAACCCTCTTGATGAAAATTTAATATTTAATTATTTCTCTCCTCAAGGGTATCTTTTTCTAGAGCCAAAGAATCTTTTTGGTCAAGAATTCAAAGATCCTGGCATTCATGAAGACATCGTACGCATTATAGCGAATGGTGCAACAAGTTTTAATGAAATTAAAAACAAACTCGAAATTAAAATTAGTGAAGAAAAAATTAAAAACTGTCTCACTGCACTTATAACAGCAGAAATTGTCGAGATTTCAAAACCTGTCATTGATGGGACAAGTGAGCACAAAGGAATCTACTGCATTAAAGATGATATGTACAATTTCTGGTATAATATGGTTGAAAGCAAATTATTTTTAATTAATTATTTGAAAGGTGCTAATGCATATCAAAGTGTTTTGCCGTTGATCAATACTTTTATGGGAGGCATTTTTGAAAAAATATGCATTCAGTATATGGCTTCAAAAATGGACGATTTGCCCTTCATTCCTGATAAAATTGGTCGTTGGTGGGGAACTAACAACAAAACTAAATCACAAATGGAAATTGATTTCATTGCAATTAGTATTAACAATAAGGAAGCAATATTTGGCGAATGCAAGTGGAGTAATCAATTAGTAGATAAATCCGAGATAATTAAACTAATTGAAAAAGCTAAATATTTTGTTAATTTTGAAACTAAATATTGCTATTTATTTTCTAAAACTGGTTTTACCGAAAGAGCAAAAGAATTTGCTAGTGAAAATTTAAGTATCAAACTTTTTAGTTTGTATGACATGTTTGATCATAACTAATTATTCAAACTTCATATAATTTACATACATTTTGTCCCATCTTTCGGGTTTCCCCATAAAAAAGATTAAAAAGATTTAAAAATGGGAATGGTGAATAATGCAGAAAAGTTTGCGCTAAACCCTATAATTCTAGCTTTCCACAACCTAAAAATCATGATATTTTTTTGTTTTTACCTAAATTCCGCTTTTTTTGCGTATACATTTTTAATATTTTAAAAGATTAAAAATCTTCATAATTTCTCATAAAACAAAGATATATTTGCTATTCGAATGTTACGCAATTATTGAAAATTTGTTTGCTTGTTCAAGATAAATTCAATTTTTTCTGATTTTTTGCGCGTAAAATTACTGATATTAGCCTTAATAAAGAAAAATTTTTATTAAATTTTGATTTTTATTACTAAAATTCCTAAATCCCTGTTTTTATAAATGTGTATAATCTATTTATATACTACATTTATAGCTTCTAAGATTTTCCTTTGTGTTTTTGTTAAGGGTGGTAAAACATCTTTTCTTTTTCCTTTAAATTTTATTTTATGTATTGACCTTATCTGTCCGAAAATTTCCGTGCATGTAAGTTTTTTGCAAAATGGATCCATGCCAAGTCTAACTCTAATTTCTCTCATATATATTTCTGCAATAAACTGAAGAAATAATCGAGCCTTCATTCTACCATCCGTGTGGACACGTATTCTTTTAACATCTAATTCATTTTTCATTTCATCAAAATCTTTTTCAATATAATCTCTAGTTGAATATTCTTCTAAAGCATTCTCGGCAGTAGCTATTGATTTATCATTGGTAATATAACAAACGTGCCCTGCATACTCATTACG
>JAIRKT010000109.1 GCA_031259965.1 Christensenellaceae bacterium
GGTGTTATCAAAAATTGTTAACAAGGCTGAAAAGTATTCATGGATAGGCGACAAACCTATTAAATTTATAGCTAGTAACACTAATTAATTAGTAGGTAATTTGACTATGATAATCTGTGTTTGTGCAAAACCATTTTTGTTGTAAAGAGAAAGCCCCTCATGATTGTATTCTTTATATGTGTCTTTGGGTTTTATTCGAGAATATGTAAGTCCATACTTTGAAATTAACATTTCCATATTTTCAATAATTTTTTCAGTAGGCGTTTCAACAAAATATTTAAACAACGCAAATGCTTCTTTTGAGAGGTCGTTAAATATAATTTTTTTTGCGCTTGAATTTACAGAAACGATGCCACTTCCACCGAATACATCGTAAAATACATCAATATTAATAGGCAACAGAGGAATAATTTCTTTAAGAAGTTTTGCTTTATTGCCCGGGTAATTCAGTGGTGAAATTACCATTTAATCTCTCCTTTACAATTTCAAAATACTTTTCATCTATTTCGCTTCCAATAAACTTTCGATTAGTATTCAAACAGGCAAGAGCGGTTGTCCCGGATCCCAAAAACGGATCAAACACCAAATCACCTTGCATGGTATGAACTTTAATAATGTCAATGACAACATCTAAATTTTTTTGCGTTGGGTGAACTCGTTTTTTGCCAAGAACAACTCCACTTTTATAAACAGGTTTCAAATAGGGTTTATCACCTGGACGATTAAATGTCCATTTTTTACCGCCTTTGATAGCCCAAATTGCTACCTCAAAGTCCATAACATAGCGGCTGTCAATATTGCGTGGCATTGGATTTGATTTTTCCCAGCGAATAAGGTCTTTGACAATACATTGTTTCTCTTCAAGTGCTTCAACAAGATAAGATAAATTTTTCCAGTCAGTAAAAATGATAATTGAACCACCGTCAACAACTAGGTCAGCACAATCTAATATCCATTGCTTGTGGTTAAATCCATAGTCCCATTTTCCATAATTCATCCCATTCCTTCCCATATTTGAAAAACCAAGTTGGTGGTCTCGACTTACACAATATGGTGGGTCAGTGATAATTGCATTAACTCTAATTTCGTGCGTTTGCATTTCTTCGACAAGAAGTTTATAATCAAAGTTACGAATTATGATATTTTTAAATGGTGCTAAAAATGACTTTGTTGTCATACTAATTGCCACCTTTTATGTTTGTTTTAATAATTCTCGGAATATAAGAATCTAAGACTTTATGTATATGCGAAGACTCATCTATATTTAGTTGATGGTTTTTGGTATGTGCTGGTGTGCAGTGGTCTGCTTGTTTTATATAGATTAGCTTTTGATATGCTCTTGGCAATAAACAACTCCCTAAAAGATTATTATAACTTAAGACCAAAGATCCCTATTTTTTTTGTTAAATAACTATAAAAGAATTATAGCATTTAATGAGCGAAATAAGCAAATGAAATGGTTAACTTTATAAAGTTTGAAAATAAAATTCATGCAGTGTATCGGACTATTCTTATCCAACCTTTCAACGTGACTTCCGTTATCCCCATCTTCAAAGCGGTTTGAACTAGTAAAAATTCCCGTCTTTGTAGGCGCGCAACTTGATTATTTGCTCTGGCTTCTCCCAATATTAAATTTTGCTCGACATTATATATAATTATAACAAAAATCTGAGAGCGATGCTTTTCTAATCCTCTTCCTCACTCTTTGTTTCTTCTCTAAAAGTGTTGCCTAGATATTAACGCTCTGTTAGAAAGATATAGTAATCCACAGGTACTTCTGTAAACTCTGAGTAGAAAATCCCATTATATAGCGTTGCTTACCATTCAATAACTGCTCTTGTAGGTTTAGTAATAGCGAGATTATTAGAGAAGGAATTAGATAATTTATTTGTTTTTGAACAAATTGCGGAAGTTTGAGCAAACTTACTATCACACGTCTAGTAGGCTATATGCATGTTTTCACTATGATGAAGTAATTAAAGCAATAGTAAAAAAAAATGGGTTTACAATTAGATTATGAAACCTGGTCACTCAAAAGATTAACAGAATTGTTTAGTAAAAGAACTTTAAGGAAGAACACATGACCTAAAAAAATTCCAAAAAAATTTGGTAGCAACTTAATCAACATTTATTCATAAATATTTTGTACTTATATAGATATCCAGAAACGTATTTTTAATTACAAATGCAAAATAGAGGAAATTAAGAGATACAAAACACGAAATTTTGTTTATAGATTTACGCACTTGGAATAAAAATGTTGTCAAAGATAATGACGGTACAGGGAAAACAACAAGTTTCGTTGTGCTGGACGATAGGCAAATTGACGAAGTTAAACACATTTACACGGCGTGCCAAACTGGCAAAAATTATGGAGTTACTTATAGGGGGGTGAAGCGGAATATTTGGGAGATTATATAAAACTTGAAGAAACAGGAATATTAAACTAAAAAAAAGGCTTACTTATCTTTTATAATGAGATAAAATATTTTGTTACATTCTCGTGTTCGTTTTTTAGCAGCTCATTTTTTACCATATTTCGTAGAAATATAGACGCTCCGTTATAAGAAACACCCAATAATCTCGCTACTTTATAACCGTCAAATTCTTTATCGCAAAAGATTAATGATAATTTCTTCATGTTTCTTTCTTTGTGTTATTGTTAGTGGGTTAACTTTTTAGGAGGCAATAGAAAGCCTTTGGAGTTTTGTTGCAAACAAAACGCAGGGAGGCCCCAAACGCAAAAGCATATAAAATATGCGATTTTCGGCTGACTTCACGCCTTTTGCAAGGCGTGTTAATGAGACCGAACTTGGCAGGGAAGACACGAGTCGAACGTGCAGCCGGCGGTTTTGGAGACCGCTGCTCTACCATTAAGCCACTTCCCTATGTAACAATAATTATAATATTTTAATTGATAAGTGTCAATTAAATTGTTGCAACAATAAGGTAAGTAAAAAAAAATTAAATTTTGCTTAACTGTTACTTTATGAAATTTTCTTAGAAATTAAACGTAAAATGGTTTGCAAATGTTTATAAAAAATGTTAAAATGGCCAAGTTGAAAACTAAGTATAATAGAAAAATATTGGCTTCGAGTTATTAACTTATAGTAATATAAATGTTTAATCACTTGCTTTATTGAGGTTTAGTGATTAGGATTTGGGATTTTAGAGACGTTTTATTCTACAAAATACTTTTGACGATGAAGTTATATATAATATTTTCACATTGTATTAAGTATTAGTACAGGAACAAAAATGTATTTAAAAAGTACAAGATAAAGGAGATTACATTACAATGAATGTTGAGTACAAAATTGGTTTTATAGGTGTCGGTGTGATGGCTGATGCGATTTTAAATACCATATTAAGAAATTCAGAAAAAATAAAGACGTCTGCAGAAGAAATTTTGATATATGATATAGATGATAAAAAAACATCAGAATATAAATTAAAAGATGTCAAAGTTGCATTGTCTGTAAAAGAGATTTTTTTAAAATCTAACATCGTTATAATTTGCGTTAAGCCACAAAACTATTACGAAATATTGGATGATATTAGTGAATGCAAGGCGTCCACAGTAGTATCTATTATGGCAGGTGTTAAAATTTCATCACTAAAGGCAAAACTAAATAAATCGACTGGTATTGTTAGAGTAATGCCAAATACACCTTGTTTAATTGGATATGGAATGAGTGTTCTCTGCTTTGACAATGTCGAAGAAAATTCAAGATCATTAATACTAGAAGTGTTTAACAATTGTGGTAAAACATTAGTATTAGATGAGGATAAATTTGATGCTGTTACATCTATTAGTGGATCTGGCCCAGCATATGTATATTTTTTTATTGAAGGCTTAATTAATGCTGGAATGCAAGGAGGATTGACTTACAACGAGAGCAAAGAATTAGTAATACAAACTTTAATAGGAGCTTCAAAATTAGTTAGTGATTCAAATCAAAAAGTAAGTGAATTAGTGCAAAATGTATGCAGCAAAGGAGGGACTACGATAGAGGCAATAACATATTTTAAGAACAATAATTTTCAGGATATAATTGTAAATGCAGTAAAATGCTGCAGAGATAAATCGAAAATATTATCAAATAAATACTAAAAAACAAAGTTTTAAACTATACTAATATTTGTATTAACAACAAAAAGCCACAAACATATCAAACGTTTGTGGCTTTTGACTTTTTCATAACTTATAATTAATCTGGTGAGTGAGTTTTATTTTCTTCGTCACCAACTAATTGTTTCATGGAATTACATTGGCCACTGCATCCGGGACAATCGCAACCACAAGATGTTTTGCCTTTTTTCTTCCGAATAATAGCACTAACTATTGATAGTAAAACCAATAAACCAGCGCCTATTCCTACTAAAACTTCGGTTATTGCTCCAAGGTTTGATATAATAGTTAAAAGATTCATTGTAAAACCTCCCTAGGTTAACTTATATATTCTATATGCCTGTGGATTTACGAGGGAATATTTTATCAAAAAACTTACCGACCTTTAATATACCTTTGTGGTCCAAAATATACAAAGTTATAACTGAAGCTACAATTATTCCTAGAATAAGGCCAAGCCACCATATTGTGCCAACCCAGTATATAACGAAAGAAACAACGTAGGCTGTTAACAACCAAGTGCCGATTGAGCCCCACAATCTTTTTTTGCTTCTCAACTCTGCACCAGCTGCACCAACCGCAGCTAAGCAGGGGACAGAGAGAAGATTGAATGTCATAAACGCTATTGCAGCTGGTACTGACAATGTAGATAACAATACAGCTATGGAAGTGCCAGCCAACTCACCACCTTCTAAAATAGAATCGCCGTCCATGCCAGCTAGTACTCCTAGAGTAGCAACGACCATTTCTTTAGCTATCAAACCTGTGAATACTGCAACAACAAACATCCAACCGTCGTCACCCATGCCGAAACCAAGTGGAACAAATAACCAACTTAAGCCTTTAGAAATAACACCAATTATACTATCACCTATGTCTTCTACAAATTCAAAGCGGAAATTGAATGAACTTAAGAGCCATATGATTACTACAGCACCTGCAATTACCAATGTTACGCGCTTTAAATAATGAACAAACTTATCCCAGAGGTGTCTAAGGGTAGATCGTATTTGAGGTAAGTGATAATTAGGCAACTCCATTATAAAATGTGGGGTTTCACCTTTATACATAGTTTTTCTTAAAATAAGAGTTAATAAAACAGCAGTAGCAATTCCAATGAAATACATGGCAAATACTACAAATTCTCCGCCTTTGTCAACAAAAAGTGTTGCCGCAAAAACTGCCCATATAGGCATCTTAGCGCCACATGAGAAGAAAGGAGCAATTAAGATAGATATTCTTCGTTCTTTTTCATTTTCGAGTGCTTTTGTAGCCATTATACCAGGTACTGCACAACCAAAGCACATTAGTAATGGCAACAATGCTTTGCCAGACAAACCAAGCTTTCGGAAAGCTCTATCCAATATAAAAGCAACTCTTGCCATATAACCTGTTTCTTCCATTATAGATAATGCAAGGAACATCAAAAGCATTTGTGGTAGGAATGAGAGAATTGCATCTATGCCACCGAGAAGCCCATCAACGATCATGCTCTGCACCCACTCAGCAGCATTTGAAAGCCCTTCTGCTACAGCTTCTATTCCCATTCCAGATAATTCGCCTAACCAGGTTTGCAAAATTACACCAGGTGCTTCTATTGGTTCAACACCAAAGATGCTTAGATATAAGAAATCCCCACTAAATATGATATGGAAAACAGCAAACATTATCAAAGCAAATATTGGTATTCCCCATATTTTGTGAGTTAATATTTTATCTGCCTTTTCACTTCGAGAGACCCTTGTGTTTTTTATGTTTTTAATTTGAAAAGATGAGAAATTGGAATTAATATATTTGTATCTTGAATCGGCGACGATTGACTCGTAGTCATTATCGTATTCTGTAAACTGATACTTCGCCTTTATAGAATTGACTTCCTTTGCGAGTTCTGAATAAGCATGTGTTACTAAAAGATCATTTTCAATTAGTTTAACTGCAACAAAAAGCTCATTGCGAACACCAGCTTTTTGTGCTGCTGCGAGTGCATCACTAAAAACACCAGAAATAATAGAATTCTTTAAAACAGATGTTGCACCTTTCTTTTCGTTTACAGCAGAGATGCCCTTTTCAATTAGTTCTTTAATGCCTTTATTCTTAAATGCACAAATTCCAACAACTGGCACGCCAATCGCCTTTGATAATGCATCTATATCAATGGTATCGCCATTTTTATGAACGATGTCCATCATATTTAGTGCAATAACCATAGGAATGTCCGTTTCCAAAAGTTGGGTAGAAAGATAAAGATTTCGCTCCAAATTAGTAGCGTCTACAATATTAATGATGAGATTAGGAGCTTCTTCTGGTACATCACTTAGTATAAAGTTTCTAGCTATTACTTCTTCGGGTGAATAAGGAGATAAAGAGTAAATACCAGGCAAATCAACTATTGAAAGCTTTTCATTATTATATTTATAAAAACCTTCTTTTTTGTCAACAGTAACACCAGGCCAATTCCCAACATGAGCACTGCTCCCTGTTAGATTGTTGAATAGAGTTGTTTTCCCACTATTCGGATTTCCTGCTAAAGCAATTTTCATACAGTTGTTTCCTCCACTTCGAGTATTATGGCAGTTGCCTCTGCTAGTCTTAGTGATAATTCATAATCGCGTATAGTTATTTCGATAGGATCACCAAGTGGAGCTGTTTTTTTTAAAACAATACGAGTTCCAGTTGTAATACCCATATCAAATAATCGTTGTTTTAGTTTTCCAGTTGCAGTTACCTTTTTTACAGTGCCACATTGCAACGGAAGCAGGTTATTAAGAGTTTTTTCTACCATGTTTCCTCCAGGTAAATCTTTTTTATAGTTAGCATATGATAACTCTAATATTTTAGCATTTTTTCGTATAGATTGTCAATTGAAAAATGAATTTGTTTGCTTGAAATTTAAATATTATTGATATTCTAGTTGGAAATTAGAAATATATATGAAAAAGGACATTTAAAAGAAATGAAATAGGATTTTTTAGTTTTAGCAATTCAAATAAGATGAAAGACTAGTTGGGTATATAAGAATAGAAAAATTAATGTGATGATGAGGTATAATAGATTTGTTGCGAAATGCAGTGTTGGTATTAGATATAATCAAATCACTGTCTTGTTAGTAACAAGGTAGTGGCCCGGCTAGTTTTTTTAACAGAACAAGTATTTGTAAATTAAATGTTTGTATACATTTAAAAATGCACTAACATTGAACATTTTTCAGATAGGTTATTTGAGCGAAAATACAATGTCGGGGTTAAATTTTATATATTGCAAACATTTCTTTATTAGAGACACACCACACTTATGGGCTGCACAAATTTCAGATAATGGTGCAACATCATTTAGCATAGTCAAAATACAGTAATGTGCCGATGCAGCGATAACGCAGGTGTCGAATTTATTAAAAATATCAGGGAACCTATTAATATACGCTAGTATTTTATTAATAGCATTATAATCTGGTATTATGCCGCTGTGAACAATGAGAGATGAAAGAAGATTTTTATAAATCACTGTTAATTCGGATGATTCTAATATAGTTTTATTTGGTTTTCTGATATCAGTTCTTAAATAACATTTCTTTGTAAAGACAGATAGTTCTTCAATACCATCATCAAAAAAAGCACTTAAAAACGAGGCTTTATATGAGTTGATAAAATTGTTATAAGGAGTTAACTTAAGAAAATCGAAAATTAATTCTTTTATAATTGGTTTCTGAAGAAATGCGGGAGAACTCATTCGCTCAACAAGAGATGCAAATCCATATTGACAGACAATATCAAAAGTGTTTCTAAATTCTAAAAGCATTTCGGTTGTTATGTTTTTTCTTATCGTAGTATCTATGTATTTGTCTGCGAAGTTGTTAAAGAAGTCAGTTGCGAATTCCTGTGTTTTTGATATGCCAGCAAAAAAATAATTCAGCCAATCATAGATATACTTATTTTCGTGGTTTATAAGCCATTCAACGCATTTGCCATTATAGTCTGTAAAATAAAATTCACGATACTCTTTAATTGCTTTAGATGCATCCGCATGGTTATTGAGTATTTTGGATATTATAATGAATGTTATTTTGTATAATTGTGTATCAGGTATAATTGAATTTAAAACATCAAGAAATTTAGTCAGCAAATCGTATCGTTTAATTGTAATTAAGGTTTTTGGAATTTCCCATATCTCATTAGGTTTAGTATCTTCATTGATTGTCTTATTAAGATAAATGCGGAAGTATTCCAATTCATCATGCGGAGATCCCATTTTTCTAAACAGGCGCTCGAAAAATGTGGAATAATCATTTTTGTATAACCTAACTACAAATGATGCATCTGATTCTGTGTTATGTTTAACTGCAAGCGATCCAAACTTTTTGAACATCTCATTATCACCAGCATGTATAGTTGAGAAGAGGACTACTTTAAGTACATCAATTAAATATGGAGATGATTCATCGAGGGATAATGCAATTTGAATTACAACTTCGTATTTTTTTGTGTAATATGCATTTAGTAGATTTTCCATTGCTTCAATTGTACGCTTCTTGGAGAGGCTTATCATGCCACTTTCCATCATGCTAAGCACCATTTTTTCGTAAACATGAGATAACTCTGAAGGGTTGCTATTTTCTGCTGTAAAAGACTCAAGTTTATTTTTTGAGTCTGCATCACTCAAATTTTCAGAGTTGGTATTAGGTTGATTACTATTAGTAGCAGTATTTGGAAGTGAGTTTTTTAGGATCTCAAAAAATTCAGTGTCTGGGACAACAGGCGCAGCAGTCCCTTTTGACACATACCAATTATGTTGATTAAGTCTAAGTATAGAATTTGAAACAAAATCGGCAACAGCGCTGTAAGTGTCGCCCATTTTAAGAAGCAATCTTGCAATATTAGCAATATATTCTTTACAATATAAATCGTCTAATAATTCAACATAAATTTGAACAGATTCCAAGTAACAACCTAGATCTTCATATATCCTGGCAATTTGTTTGTAAAATTCATGTTTGCGTTCAGGCTCGTTTTTTATGGCTAACTTATAGTTTCTTACAGCCCCTAAATAGTTTTTGTTTTCTAAACAGGTTTGGGCCTCCATTATGAAAAAATTTGTATCATTTGAATTATCTGATAAAGAATAAATAGCCATTTAAAAAGCTCCTTATACTAATTAGTTTTACGAGAAAAGCAAAATTGTAGATATTAGAAAAAACAAATTTTAGTTTTTTCGTTTATATTTTAAATGTTGTTTATCATTAATTGGTTTTTTTGAGGCAGGAGTTTTTTTATTTTGCATAGATTGTTTTTTAAGTGCCTCCTGTTGCACATGTTGTAATAGTGGAATAATTATGTTTTCGGATAAATAGTCTGAATAATTAACAAACATAAGAGCATAAAATGAGAATCCTATGAGTGATAAAACAGCCATGACAGCAACCATACCAAAATTTCCAGTAAACATAATACCAAAAGGCAATAGCAACATTACAACTAATAAAAAGCTTGTGAAATAGAATGAAATTGTAAAAACAAAGGCATTTCTTAGTTTATGTCGAATTTTCATCTTGTATGTTGCAACTAAAGGTATGAGATTAACAAATACCATAGAAGAAAAAATCATAATTATGATACCCAACACCAAACCAAAATAGTGGCCAACATTCAGTGTATCAAGATAGAAATTTTGAACAAACAAGACGATTAAACTAGCACAGCCACCTAGAATTATTCCAAATACTGTAAAATACAAGCAACTTTCTTTCCAAAATAATTTTACACCACGAAAAAACTCAACCCCCATACGCGGGATATCATTAATTAATTTTTTGTCTTTCTTTGTAATAAAACTCTCACCCCATATCATTTTGGATGAAACATAAAGGAGTCCTGAAAAACCGATTCCAAAAATTGGTATGGTTGCAACTATACCCAGAATTAGATAATAATATGGGACCATCATTTCGCTTTGGATTTCTCCCACATTAACACCAGCCGACAAACCAATTCCAAAAGATGAAAGAATGTAAGGCTCATTCATAGATTTAAGCATATAGAGGATTCGCTCAGCGCCTAGGGAGAAGAAAACCAACAGGACTGCTAATAAAGGAATAATAAACAAAAAGGATGCAACATTCGAAAAAAGCATTCCAGATGTGTTAGATCTTAGTGTATCAAAAAATCGTTTAATTCTTCCATTAGGATACTTGCCTTTAGCAGGCTCATTTCGTGCTTCTGTAACAAGCGTTAAATACCTTATTAATTTAACAAGCAGCATGCCCTTTTCATTTTTTTCATTAGACCCCACTCGAGGTTTACCTCCAAAACTATTATTTATAAACTCATAAGAGACCGAACGTGCGCACCAGAATTTTGTCATTCATGTTAAAAACATTGAAACCAACACTAAATTTTAGGATTCATTAATTATTGTGCATATAGACTGCATAGATGCTGGGTATGTTTTTTGGCATGCAAATGTGCAAATAATTAAATGAATATAGAAAGCTATGTCTAGTTTAATGTTGAACTACAATCCTTGTTTGAAAGCTACAAGTAAAATAGCTATTTATAAAAAACACAAGTATATTGCTCGAATATAAGGAAGGTTTGGTCTTTATAAATAATACAATTAACGAAAGTGCTTCAATCAACAAATATTAAATGCTAGCAACATAAATAAATATATACTATTTTGCTAATATTGTCAAGAATATTAAAGATGGTATAATGTGCGAGTTTTATGGTATTTGAAATTAGAATTGATTTAATGTGTTTGTAATGCTGCATCCAGATTTAAAGCAAAATCAAATAGCCAAACGCGAATAACGCACAAATAGTAAACCAAACATGTGCAAAAGGCCTGCGATAATTAGACAAACATTTATTAGCAGGAGTTTCAAAGTTTGATATCATTCCGTTCAGATCATTTAGGTCTATAATTTACATGTAAATCAATAGATTATTTTATCATCCGATATTGCGGAAAAAGGAACTATTTTAAACTCATTAACATATTCTTTATAAGGATTTAAAAGGTAAGAATCATTCAATTTAGGGCCGCAGCTATTTGATCCAATCCCACTTACATCGCTATCGATATTTACATAAACAAAATTCTGAGGTATAACATCCTCAACATGCGAACACTCAGCGAGTGAAAAATCATCAATGCGTTTGGCTGTAAAATTAAAAGGTTTATTTTCTGCTAATATCATTAACCCATCGCCGTGGTTGTTTCTAAAAACAACAAAGCGAGTTTCAGATCTATTTCCACTTTCTTGTGGCCTTATATATGGTTGCAAAAAGTCGTCAACAGAACATCTGTATATGCCGATTCTTGATTGATCTTTGAAATCTGAATAGTTTTCTAGCTCACCATTCCCATAATAAATTACGTCCTCAAACTCGCGTTTTAGGATTAGTACTTTTCCTGCTCGAGGCAGAGGCGGTAATTTTTTTAGCTTCTTATCATTATTATCAACATCCTTAATCGGATTTATTGTGCTTTTTATTGAAATAATGCCATTAGTAGTTATTTTGATTTCATCGACAGATTCGAATATAGCAATCCCATCAGTTTTGATATATGTTTTGATAATAATCATGGCATGGTTATCTACTATATCGTAACTAGTTAAAATTGATATAGGATAAGTCTTATTATACCCTGCCAGTTCCCAATCTTTTTTTAATTCTTTATCGTTGTCAGTTGGCGCTCTGAAAATGTTAGAATATAATGATCCAGAGGTTTGAAATCTGTCAGGGATAATTGGCAAATAATTAACACCATTGACACAATATTCTGTTAATATTCCATAAAGTGAATTAAATATAACATGCCCACCAGAAAATTTAATCGTTAAAATATCACGCTCTTCTGTAATAGTTAATCCGAAATCAGAGGGTAATTGTTTTAAATTAATTTTGAAAGGTGTCTCAGATAAGCGCAACTGTTCAAATGCGATTTTTGTATTACCATCATAATAATCTAAATTAATAAACATATCTCCATCAGGATCATCGAGCAGCAAATTGAATCGCTCACTGCCTCTTGGTGGGATGTTTAAGGTGGTTTCAAAGTCAGCAATTTTTTGTGAATCTTTTAAAACAAGCCCTTTAATTGTAATATATTCTGATGATCTAAATGAATTGTGATTAGTAACTTCAATCACACCGCGTTTATCTACTAATTGTGCTCTGAGCGGTCTGTATACGTTTTTGATTGCATAAGCACCTGTGTGTGGTGTTCTATCAGGATAAAACAAACCATCCGCACAAAAATTAGAGTCGTGGGTGTATTCACCATGATCGCCGCCATATGTGTATAAGTACTTAGCATTTTCATTGCGTATAGCGTGATCCGCAAATTCCCACACGAAAGCACCGAGGAATTTATCATTCGCATAAATTAGTTTCCAATAGGGTTCAACACCACCAGGGCCCAGGCCCATGGCATGTGAATATTCACATAGCATGTAGGGTTTAGAAACGAAAGCTTTCTTTCGTTTTCGAGTAATTTTTTCTGTGCCTTTAAGTAAGTTTTCAATTCTTGCAACACCTGGATACATTTCAGAAATTACATCAAGACCAAATTCCTGGGAGTTACAAATGCCTTCATAATGAACACTCAAAGGAGTTAAATTCTTGAGTTTGTAATAACAATAATAGTGACATTTAGAGCCTCCCGATTCATTGCCTAGTGACCAAAGTGTTATAGAACAAGAATTTTTATCCCGATGAAAAAGACGAGAAACTCTATCCCAAAAATGATCTTTCCATTTAAGGTTATTACTAATTTTAGATGATGGAGCACCATGAGATTCAATGTCAGCTTCATCTATTACGTAAAGTCCGTATCTATCGCATAATTCAATAAAAAGCGGATCGGGTGGGTAGTGTGATGTTCTTACTGCATTTATATTGAAATGTTTCATTAAAAGAATATCTTTTTGAATATCTTCAGGCGTTAAATAGAAACCATTATCAGGCGAGTTGTCATGGTGATTAACACCCTTCAATTTAATTTTTCTGTCATTATAAAAGAAAATCCCATTTTGGATTTTTGTGGTTTTGAATCCTATATCTTTCTTTATAGACTCAACTACATCGCCATCTTTTAATAACGTTAAAATAAGCGAATATAGCGTTGGTTGTTCCGCATTCCATTCTATAACTTTTAAATCATCAAGTACTATTTTTGTCTCGGCGGTAGCAAAAACTTCACGCTCGGCTAAAAACACGCCATTGTCAAAAAGTGTCGCTTTTAAACGATATCCAGCAAAATTCTTAATGCTAACAGAAATTTGAAGATTATAACTATTTTCATTTCGTATGATTATATTTTCAAAATCATATATATAGGTTTCATCCTGTTCAAACAATAATACATCTCTAAATATGCCTGTATGTCTAAACATATCTTGATCCTCAAGATAAGAACCATTACACCATTTGTATACGAGACATACTATTTCATTAGCACCTTCTACTAAAAAATCTGAAATATCAAATTCAGATGTATTATGTGAACCCTCACCATAACCCACGTATTCACCATTTATATATAATTCAATACATGGTGCAACGCCTAGGAATGAAAGGATACGTTTTTTTTGTAAATTTCTTATGTTTATAAAACGTCTATAAACACCAACACTATTGTACTGTGTATCGCCTACCTCATAAACATAACCATTAATGTCTTTACTATAAGTGCCAGCAGGTTTAGATTTTGGAACACTTGGCACATTTACAGGGAATGGGTATTTTACGTTAGAATAGACAGGTGGCTCATACCCATATTTAAACCAACAGGATGGAATAGATATTTTGTCAAAATCAAGATCATCGCTATCAAAAGTTGTAGGGAGATCCTTAATTTTGCGAAAATATTTGAAATCCCATTCGCCATTAAGAACGATTACTTTATCACTGGTATAGCGTTTGTTTTCAGGAGTGGCAGAAGCTGCTGCCAGTTCCGTAGAAAATGGAATAAAATAACTTCTGGGCGGGAGTCTGTTATCTTCGAAAATTCCAAAATTAGAAAAATTAGACTTCTTAAAATTATATTTCATTTTTCCTCCGTTAGACATTAATTTGTGTATTCAAAATATTTATGAATGCAATACAACAATTAATTTGCATGTCTAGAGTTTGCACAAAACGATAAATATTAATTATAAAATTATAGCATTTAAAATGAATTTTTGCAATACAGAGTGTGAAATTTGTATTATTAAAAGTCCACAAAAGCAAATTAATAAGTAATGATAAGAATTTATATACAAATAATGATTCAATAACTAAATCCAGTAAAAGTTGAATGAAAATTTATAATGCTAACCAAAAAAAATATTTTATCAGCCTAAATTTATGATAAGTGGTTTTTAATCTATGCAATTAAAACAATATGATGCTTTAATAGTAAACAATTAGCAAATTCAAAATGCGAATGCATATAAAATTACTTAACATTTTCAGATTAATGGTATAAAATATTACGATTTTAAAATAAGGTTTATATTAACCAAAAACAATACTATGAAAAAATTGGGAGTTTATCGTTAAGGGGACAAAATGAAATTTGAAATAATCAGATCATTTAGAGGATACAAGCGAACTAATCTTGTTAAGGATCTGACAGCGGGTTTAATGGTAGCGGTTGTCGCTATGCCATTATCGATAGCACTAGGTATACAATCTAGTGTTACATTGCAAGCGGGATTGATAACCGCAATTATTGGTGGATTTTGCATATCAGCTTTTGGTGGGAGCAGATTTTCAATAGGTGGGCCTAGTGCCACATTTGTAGTTGTCACAGTGAGTTATGTTAATAATCCAACTATAGGAATAAGTGGTCTTGTTATAATTACAATGTGCGCAGGTGTATTACTGATTGGGTTTGGATTAATACATATTGGAAAGGCATTAAAATTTGTACCATACCCTTTGGTAATAGGTTTTACAGCTGGCATAGGTGTGATTCTCTTAGCAGGGCAGATAAAGGATTTTCTAGGGCTTACTATAGTTAATGCCAGTGTTGATTTTATTCCGAAGTTAAGTGGATGTTTAACAAGCATAGGTACATTTAACATAGTTACTTTTATGCTTGCATTTTTAACACTGGCAATTATATATTTGTTGCCTAGAATAAACAAAAAAATACCATCTGTTATAATTTCAATTATTATAGTTACAACTATTTCAATAGTTTTGAAAGCTATTTTAACTGATAAAATAGAAGTTAAAACAATTGGATCCACGTATGGCACAATAAAAGCAGATATAGAAACAATGTCTAATCTTTCTTTCGACAATGTTGAGTGGAAATCTTTAATAATACCTATTTTTACTATAGCTATATTATCTGCACTCGAGGGTTTAATGTCTGCTACTGTAGCAGAGGGAATGACAAATCGAATATATGATCCTAATGCAGAATTAGTAGGGCACGGCATTGCAAATATTATGAGTGGTTTTTTCTGTGGACTCCCAGTTACTGGTGCTCTGGCACGTACATCAGTTAATATAAGCGGCGGGGCCAAATCACCATTGGCAGGCGTTTCACATTCGCTTATTTTGCTAATAATGTTTTTTCTATTTATGCCAATAATGAAATTCATCCCTTTTTGTGTTTTATCAGCAGTTTTAGTAAAGGTTGCAATAAACATGAGTAGATTTAAACTAGTATTAAAATTTGCCTTATTTAGCGTGCGTGATTCAATAATACTAGCCACTTCCTTTTTATTTACCATATTTTTTGGTGTGCTTTTTGGGGTAGCTATTGGTTTAATATCAGCATTTGTTTTGAATATAGTAAATATAACAAGAGGGATCAAAATTATAAAGATTCCAGAAAAAACCACACTAAATAGTTTTTATTATCAATTAGATGGTGCACTTTGTTTTGTGAGTGTTGTAAAGGTTATTGAGTTTGTAAGAGAAAAAGTTAACAATTGTGATGAAATTGTTTTGGATATGATTAACATAAAGGCAATAGATGCTACTTCTGTAGAAAGATTGGCTAAGTATTCTAAGATGTTTAAAGAAGGTGGGAAACGATTAAGACTTCTTAATTTAACAAATGCTGTTAGAAAAAGATATGAAAAAGCATTTAAAACACTTTCATTTTCCTGGAGATGAAATTAGCAGTTTGGAGCAAAAAAATTAAGAGTGCATCTTGAAACTCAAAATTTTGTATAAAAAATTATTAGAGAACTTAATGCAAAAAAACACTTAGAAGTATTACTTTGATTAGAGATAATCAATTGTTATATTAAACGTTATAATTGTTTTTGCCTCTTGATATACTTGCAAATGAGTGATATAATTAAAGAGCAAAAAATTAAATCTAATTAATTTAATTTAATTTTAATCTACTATTATTTTTTTATTGGAGATTTATGTTATTTGAAAACCGAGGGTTGTCTCTTTATTATGAAATAATTGGTGATGGTGCCAGAGATATAATATTTCTACATGGAAATGGTGAAGATAGTAGTATATTCAAAAGGATAGCAGAACAACTAGCTAAATTGTGCTTCAAAGTTTATTTGTTAGATAGTCGTGGTCACGGAAAATCGGAGAGGGTTCAAAAATTAAGTTATTATGATATGGCCTGCGATCTTTTAGAATTTATAAAATACTTAAAAATTCAAAAACCTTTAGTTTATGGATTTTCAGATGGTGGGATTGTAGCATTACTAGCAGTAATAATCAATGAGACATTTATAAACAAGATATTAGTAAGTGGGATAAATCTCAATCCAAATGGGTTAAAGTTGCGAGTAAGAATACCAATGTGGTGTAAATATATTTTTACAAAAAACGACATGTTAAAACTAATGTTAACCCAACCCAATATAGGGATAAATGATTTAAAAAAAATTAAAGCACAGGTGGTTGTTTTTTTAGCGCAACATGACATGGTAAGGCGTGGACATTCTAACGCAATAGTCAAGAATGTGCAAAATAGTAAAATTGTAATAGTAAATAATGAAAAACACCATACATATGTTTTAGATAATGACAAATTATTAGCTGTTATAAAAGATTATTTGTAAATTGCAGATTAGTTAATGGAGTTTAAGTTTATTGTAATTACCTTATTTTAATAAACTCTTGATAACGATGCTTTTTAATGTATAACAGTATTAAAGCTGCTCCTAATTGATGAGGCATAATAAATTTTAAAGGATACAATGTCGCATATTCCAAGATGAGTGCTGCTTTTAAGATGTTAGAATTTAAGCATGATCAGAGTTCAGTTTATATTTAAAGTTAATTATCAGAGCAAGTGGTCTATGACAACGATTGAATCTAAGATTTGGATAGTTTGTATAATTTTAAATAAAGTTTGTAGATATTGTAGATTTAAGTCTATAAACCTATCAAAGTACTATGGTATAAAAGATAAAAAGTTTAATGTTTCCTTTTGAAAACAAACAAAATTATTGTATAATTATAGTGACTCGTTTGCAATACGAGAGATAGCAATATTAAAATATACAGGATTATTTTTTAATGGGAAAAATTATTAAATTTAAAAGTGGGTTAAGGTTAATTTTAAATACAAACACTAAAACAAAAAGTGTTTCTGTGGGTGTTTATGTTGCAACTGGTAGTGCTTTTGAGAGCTTAGAGTTAAACGGAATATCACATTTCATAGAGCATATGTTGTTTAAAGGAACAACCAAGCGAACAGCTTTAGAGATAGCAGAAGAAATGGAATCAATAGGCGCACAAATTAACGCGTTTACTGGGCGAATGACAACTGCTTATTATACATCTTCTTTAGGCGAACATATCGAAAACTGTATAGATGTTTTGTCTGATATGTTTTTTAATTCAACACTAACTACGGAAAATATCCAAAAGGAACAAAAAGTAGTATTAGAAGAGATAAGCATGTGTGAAGATGAACCACAATCACTTTGTCATGATTTATTTTTTCTAGCGCATTATGGTTTCCAGTCTATGGGATTGCCTATTTTAGGCAGTAAAGAGTTAGTTTCATCTCTAACTAGGGAAAAGTTAATTGATTATATCAAAGGGTGTTATTTTCCTGATGGGATTGTAATCTCAATAGCAGGCAATGTAAAAAAAGATGATGCAATAAAACTAGTTGAAAAGTATTTTGAAAGCAATTTAGAAAAGTCAGACAAAAAATTGACAAGGTTGCCAAACATCAAAATTAAAGAAGGCAGAATCTTGGAAAAAATTAAACCAATTGAACAATCACATATAGCATTTACATTTCCTGCTCTAAAGAATAAAGCAAAACAAATGTCAGCAGAAAACGTTTTATCAAACATACTAGGTGGAGGTATGTCATCTAGACTTTTTCAAAAAATACGTGAGGAGTTGGGTTTAGTGTATGATGTTTTTTCTACTACATACACATCGCCAGAAAATGGGATGTTTGTTGTTTATCTAGCAACAAACCCAAAAAACATTGAAGAAGCGGTTGGTTTGGTTAAACAAGTACTGACAGAGATTCTAGAAAGTGGAATAACAGAAGCGGAATTAAAGAAGGGGAAGGAACAAATCAAAACTGGATTAGTTTTGGGAGTGGAGAGTTCAACTGCGTTAATGCGAATAGCGGCAGATCGTTTGCTATATGATCGTGAAAATTTTAATCTTAGAAAACACTATGATGAAGTAAACAATGTAAAATTAGACGAGGTGAATGAAGTAGCTAGAAAAATTTTTGATTTTAAAAAAGTTTCAGTGGCGTATGTCGGTCCAAAAACAGATGTTGATATATTTAGCATAATTAAGGCTTGACAAAAAGAGAAAAAAGGTAGACAATAGTATTATGGATAGAGATAAATTAGATGTAATATTCGAATTGCAATCCAAGTTTGATAACGATGTAATTGAAAAACGAGGACTGCAGAATATTACACCGGCAGAGTGGATACAAAAAGAAGCACTTGCAATCTTATCAGAATTGGCTGAACTCATAAGTGAAGTTAATTTTAAATGGTGGAAAAACCCAAAAGAAATAAATTTTGATAATGTAAAGGAAGAGTTAATAGATATTTTGCATTTTCTTACAAGTTCGTGTATAAAAGTAGGTATGGATTCTCAAGAAACATATGCAAGGTATATAGAAAAGAATAAAGAAAATTTTAATCGTCAGTATGGGAAATCAAACAAAGCTGGGTATGAAATGGGTGAATTAAATTCTCCGCCCGGCACAGAGTGAGTGTTAAATAAGCAAAGAGGTAATCAGGTAGTGAGACCCAAAGGGAAAAATGAATATTATCCTGCAAATAAAGTAGGTTATATAATAGGAATTATAGCATTAGTATTAGTAATACTATCCTCGCTTCCAGTTATACATGACTTTATGTTGTCTGTCTTTGGGTATGTGATTTTTGTTTATCTCCTCGCAACAATTTGTATAAGTTCATTGCTAGCGGGAGGACTTCTTAGAAAAATCAGCAAGCGAACTCTCTGTTTTATCCTATTAATATCACTCTTAGTGATTTGCACACTACACATAGCTTTTTCAAAAACCATAATTAATAGTAATTCAAATTATTTATTAGCGCCATTGCAAAAAAATAATTATAAAACTGTGGGTGGTATTTTAATTTCGATCATAACATTTCCTCTAGCAGCTGTTTTTGGATTTTCATATTCATTATTGTTAATAGTACAATTTGCCATAACACTAGCAGTGACACTGCTCTGTTTATATTTGTATTTCAACAAAAAAGTGGCAAAACCAAAAAACAATAGGCGATATTTAGACGAAAAGTCTGATGATATAAAACTATATTCAAGAATGTTAAACAGTGAACAGCAGCTAGCAGAAATAGATAATAGTGAAAATCAACCCAAAGTGCCGATTGATTATGAGGGTGCGAATAGGATTTTTTTAGATCCATTGAGAGTTAGAGGAAATAGAAGCATAAGTGAGGTTTTTGACAACGCAGGACGCAAAAAACAGGCCAAGCCACTGTTTTCCTCAATAAACGAATTCCATAGAGATATGCAAACTGATCCTTTAGACAACAGATATAATAGGAGTAGATCAGTAGCAGAAGTATTTGGGGATTTTAGTGCAACTGAAGAATTACGCACGCTTAACACTTTTGAAGAAACAAAGAGTGAAGGTCAAGCGATACCAATTAAAAGCGATCCCATAGCAAATTACATGAGTTCTTTTAAAGTTGACCAAGGCGACAACTATACTAGCCAATCTAATCGGGAAGTGGCTTTAAAAACCGAGATAGATGACATTATCAAAAGGACTCCACTTTTCACTAAAAATGACATTAAAAACGAAGATAATTTTGTAGAAAGAGCCGCTAAAAACTCATTATCAAAATATTCAAATGGTGATATGCGTAATTTAAACGAAACAAAAGAAAGAGTTAATTTGGATTCGGATCATGAAAAGACCATACATCACCATACAATAGAGAGACACACGGTCATTGAAGATAGTAAAGCAAATATAAAATCTTCAAGCGCTTTTGAGAAAGAAAATATTGATACAGATGCTGTTAATTCTAAAAACCGATTTGGCTCATCATCAGTAGCAAAACCTACAGAAGTAGTTAGAACCGCGCCCATCGAACCCGTGGTCGGAATTAAAAACAATAATGATTTAGTGGTGCAAGTGCCAGACTCTGTAAATGGCATCCCAACAGGAATTGTACCAAAATTAAAAAACTTAAAACACCCTTATTGTGCCCCACCTCATTCCTTATTAAAAACTTATTCAACTGACACGTCAAATTATCCAAGTGATTATGCACAGAGGAAAGAACAGATTGAAAACGAATTGTCAGCAGCTGGTATTAGTGCTAATGTGTATTCTGCAACACGTGGTGCGGTTTTTACCAGATATGAGATGAGATTGGACAATGCTTTGCAGGTGTCGAGAGTGAAGTCTTTAAATGTCGTAGAATCCTTAAAGATGAGACTTAAAGTGAAAGTTTTGGAAATTGAAGCGCCAATTAAGGGCAAAGATGCAGTAGGAATTTTATTTCAAAACGATAAGGCTGAAACTGTAGGTTTAAAATCTATAATATGTAGTAGTGAGTTTATTTGTCAAAAGGAAGGTATTACTTTTGCATTGGGCCAGGATATAGATGGTGTTCCTCATGTAGCAAATCTAGCGGAAACTAGTCATCTCATAGTAGCAGGAGCAACTAACACGGGGAAAAGCGTCTTTATGAATTCCATGTTAGTTAGTATATTGTTTAAGCATTCGCCAGAGGATGTGAGATTTATCATAATAGACCCGAAGCGAGTTGAGTTTGTTAGTTATAAAGGTTTGCCTCATATGTTAATTAAAGATCCAATAACAGAAATTGGACATTCACTTGCTGTAATCAGTTGGGTTATAAATGAGATGGAACGGCGCTATACATTGCTAGAAGCATATAATTGCAGGAAATTAGACGAGTATAATAACGGCAAACGAGACAAGATTAATGAACCCAAATTACCACGCATTCTTCTTGTTGTAGATGAAATGGCTGATTTAATGCTAAGGGCACGAGGCCTTGCAGAAGATAATTTAACTAGAATAGCCCAAAAGGGACGGGCAGCTGGCATTCATATGGTTATTGCTACACAGAAGCCGACAGTTAATATAATAAGTGGTTTAATATCTGCTAACGTCGTTAATCGTGTGGCTTTTCAAGTTATTAAAAATGTGGACAGTCGCGTTATATTAGATGATAATGGGGCCGAAGAACTTGTAGGAAGAGGGGATATGTTGTATAAAAGTAACGTTGACTTAAAAAGGATGCAAGGTGCATATTTAGATTCGAGTGAAATAGATGCGGTTTGTGATTTTATTAAAGCGAATAATGAGGGGCACTTTGATGAAGAGCTCGATGCTTATATAAGAAAAGAGGGTGCTTCGCATCCAGACAAACCGGTGAGCGATTTAGATGGTGGAATGTCCTCTGGTGAAAATGATCCGCTATTTAGGCGTGTGTTAAAAGCTATCATATTAGATGGTAAAGCTTCAACTAATTCTGTAGTAACAAATTACAGTATAAGTTATATAAGGGCAAAACGCATGATAGATGCTATGACTAAGAAAGGGTATTTAGCTCGCGAAAATGGAAACAAGGCGCGAGATGTATTGCTAACTTATGACCAATATAAGGAGTTATATGGAGAAGACGAATAATGGCTAAGACTCTTTACATAACTTCGTTGGGATGCGAAAAAAACCGTATTGATACAGAGAACATAATGCATACATTGTCTAACGCTGGATACATTTTTGTTTCTGACCCCAAAAATGCGGATTATTTAGTTATAAACACATGTGCCTTCATAGAGGCCGCAAAAAAAGAAAGCATTAACGCAATCTTAGATTTGTCAGATAATAAAGCTAATACTAACAAAAAACTTATTGTTCTAGGTTGCCTAGCAGAAAGGTATGGAAAGGAATTATCTGAATCAATGCCTGAGGTCGATGTTTTTGTAGGTGTTAATAGTTATCATGATATAGTAAACATAATAGAGAGGGAAGAGTCACGTGTGGTTATAAATCCACAATTTGTGCCTTATGAAAAGGGGCGTTTAGCAACTACCCTTCAAAGTTATGCATATATAAAAATAGCAGAGGGCTGTGATAACCATTGTACATATTGTGCTATTCCATCTATACGTGGCAGGTACAGATCGGAGCGTATGGAGTATTTAGTGCAAGAGGCTGAGCGTCTAAAAGACATGGGGATTAACGAATTAATAATCGTAGCCCAAGATATTACTCGCTACGGCATTGATTTGTATGGCACATATAAACTCAAAGAACTAATAAAGAGTTTTATAGAATTAAAGTTTTCCAAAATAAGATTGATGTATGCCTATCCAGAACTCATAGATGATGAATTAATCGAAATGATAGCAACCACGCCACAAATAGCAAAATACATAGATGTGCCATTACAACATATATCAGATCGTATTTTGAAATTAATGAATCGTAAAACTAGTGAGATGGCGTCTAGAGCTCTAATAGAGAAAATAAAAAATGCATCGTCTAAGATAGTAATTAGGTCAACTTTTATAGTTGGATTTCCAGGTGAGGAAGAAAAAGACTTTCAACTCTTGCTAAATTTCATAAAATCTGGTATGATAGATTATGCGGGTTTTTTTGAATATTCAAAAGAGGAAGGAACTCGTGCAGCTACCATGCCTGGTATGTTACCAAAAACTATCAGACACAAGAGAGCGATACAACTATCAAAAGAGCAAAGTCAGGTTATAGTATCAAAACATCGCGAATATTTAAACCAGACGATTATAGTAATGTATGAAGGAATTGATTATAAAAAAGGCCTTTTTTTTGGACGCAATGATTATAATGCGCCTGATATTGATACTTTAGTTTACTTCACGTCTGACATACCGTTAGATATAGGTGAATTTTATTTTGTTAAAATAACAAAAACGGATTTCCATCTATATGGTAATGTTTTAGGTATAATAGGAGTTTATTAGCTGTGTCTAGTAAGTACTATACAAAATTGAATGTTATAGTGATGATTGAGTCAAAAAGCATAGATTCTATACATAGGAGCACTATCTAGGCTATGGAGCTTATAATGCAATGTTGCGCCACTGAAAACGAAATCAGGCGTAGAATTGAAGAATGTACAGGTGTTGAATCTTATGAGATAGTAGGAAACGATTGGGACTATACTGTTGTTTTTGAAGAAGTAGATGACTATACGGCATCTTGTATTTTAAATACCATAAGTGATATAATGTATGGGCAGGGTGAGTTAAGTCTAGCCGAAACATTTGTAAACAAAGCAATTGAAAAAGGCGTTTGTGTTTCAGTTGCAGAAAGTTGTACAGGGGGACTTTTAGCATCTTCAATAATAGATGTGGCGGGTGCTTCACAAATGTTTCAAGAGGGACTCGTTACATACACAGATATAGCAAAAATGGAACGACTAGATGTTAATAGTGAGACACTATTAACGTATGGTGCTGTTAGTGAAGAGGCAGCAATTGAGATGGCCGAAGGACTCTTTATGAGTGCTCCTAATATCAAAGTAGGGATATCAACTACAGGTATTGCAGGGCCTGGAGGCGGAAGTTTAGAAAAGCCTGTGGGGACTGTCTATATTGCTGTTGTAGGTACTGGGAATGCAGAGGTTTATAAAAATCTGTATAAAGGTGACCGTTTTACAATACGCAACAAAACGAAAAACTGCGCATTGTTTTATGCGCTAAAATATATTAATAAATATTACTAAACGGAGTTGTCAAATGGAAGAGACAAACAAGAAAGGCAGAGCGACACCTGAAAATAGAGGTGAACCAACTGCCGAAGAACGGAAAAAGAAAGCACTTGCTGAAGTTTTAGCTAAAATCGAAAAACAATTTGGCAAAGGCGCAATTATGAATTTGAATAGCACTGATAGGTTTGCTGTTGATGTTATTCCTACAGGGTGTTTACCTTTAGATCAGGCGCTGGGGATAGGCGGATTGCCTAGGGGACGTGTAATTGAAATTTATGGTCCTGAATCATCTGGTAAGACTACAATAGCGCTACATGTTGTAGCTGAAGCACAAAAAATGGGTGGGATAGCTGCATTCATAGATGCAGAACATGCTCTAGATCCTATTTATGCAGCAAAATTAGGTGTTGATATTAATTCATTGTATGTAGCGCAACCAGATAATGGCGAACAAGGCTTAGACATTGCAGAAGAATTAGTTAAGTCTGGGAGCATGGATATAATAGTTATTGATTCAGTTGCAGCACTCACCCCAAAAGCCGAGATTGAAGGTGATATGGGTGATTCGCATATAGGGTTACAAGCAAGACTAATGTCACAAGCACTGCGTAAAATGACTGCTGTAATAAATAAAACAAATACCTGTGTTATATTCATAAACCAGTTGAGGGATAAAGTTGGAGTGATGTTTGGAAGTCCAGAAACAACTTCAGGTGGTAAGGCACTCAAATTTTATGCGAGTGTACGCTTAGACGTTAGAAAGATTGATGGGATAAAGGATTCCAATGTAGCAGTAGGCACTAGGACGCGAGTTAAAGTAGTCAAAAACAAATTAGCACCTCCATTCAGGAATGCTGAGTTTGATATGATATTTGGCCATGGGATCTCGATTTATGGCTGTTTGCTGGATATGGCAGTTGAAAAGAATCTCATTATTAAAAGCGGTTCATGGTTTAGTTACAAAGATGAAAAAATTGGTCAAGGTCGCGATAAAGCAATAGATTACATTAAAAACAATCCTGAAATACAAAACGAATTGGATACAAAAATCAGGGCTGAATTCAAAACAGAACTTGTTAAATAGTCACAAATTAAAGGTAATTGTTTAATAAAAGCGATTAGTTTTTTAACCAACACAAGTTTAGGAGGTGTTTTTATGAAATTAAAAAGGGCAGTAATAGCGCTATTTGTTGTTGTATGCATGTTAGTTTTTATGTTTACTGCATTTGCTTGTAACAAAGATAAAACGCCAGAAAAGAGTGCAATTATTGTAATTCCAGGTTTGCAGGGCAGCATATTATATGATCCTGTGACAAACACACCTGCCTGGTCTGCAGAAGATTTCACCGAAGTGTCTTTATTAATGGATGCTCTTGAATATGGATATTTGAAATTCAATGATGATGGGTTGCCAGATAACGAAGTTTCTGAGCGCTTAGTTACACCTGATTTTTACAGTGCATCTGCAAAATGGAAGTATGGAGTTAATTTAGAAGAAGTGGCTAAAGTTAAAGCTTTTGGTTTAACGCCTACAGTTGTAAAGGGCCTTACTCTAGCGATAGAAGAAAAGTATCAAGGCACAGAGCAAGAGGTGTTAGTTTATCAATATGACTGGCGCAGATCCAACGTAGAAGAAGCGGAGAAACTCGAAAATTTTATAGAAGGGCATGGCTTTACGGATGTTAAATTTGTAGTGCACAGTATGGGCGGCATATTAGTGAGCCAGTATCTTGCAAGAAGTCAAGCTAATATTGAAAAATGTTCCTTGTTTGTTTCTATAAGTACACCTTTCTATGGATCCTCTGAAATTACAAAATACATGGAAACAAAAAAACTTCCAGGCTCATTCATACATTTAAAAGTCGGAGTAGATTTCCCTTCAGCCTTTGAATTAATACCCTTTGCTAAATTTAATAATACAGCACATTTTGAAGAGGGAGCTACTTCACTAATGGTTGATGGTGAATATTTATCTTATTCCGATGCCATAGCGCATTTTGGCGAAAACACAGAGTGGGGGCAAAATTCCCTCGGAGAACCTAAGAGCATGTTTAGTAGATTAGATGACTATTACAGCTCAATGTTTTTAAGTGATGGACGTCACATAACCCAATTAGTAAATTCATATTATATCCAAGGTAATGGCCGCGAAACAACTGTAACTGTTAGTTATAAAGATGGGGTTTATTATCCAGATGGAAATATAACCCAAAATCTGGGGGACGGCATTGTGCCTTTGTATAGTGGGATATGCGGTTTAAGTGTTGATGCAGAAAATGTTATTCTGATAGAAGAAGATTCTACATTGCCAGATAAAGAAGGATATGTGGGACACATGGCCCTGCCCTCACAACCAAGGACAATAGCAGAAGTTTTGAAATTACTAGAAAGTGTAGAGTAAAAGCATAGAGTAATAGAATATTTTGTGTATAAAAAGTGCTTTTAAAGCACTTTTTTTATTGCAATTCTATTGAGAGTCCTGAATCCAAAAGGCGCTGATGAGTTGAAGTTGGAAACCGAGTTAAAAACTTTTCCAGTTCCGCAATTTTAAGATCAAGACCCTTAAACAGTTCAGTCATTTTTTCTTTTATCTCAGGGGTGAGTGGTCCATCATATTGATCTAATATACTAAGAACCATATGTGCATTGGCTAGATCCTGGGTTGTTTTGTGTTTTGATCGGTGCACAGTGCATAAGTATTTTTCAAAGGAAACAGGTCGTGTTCTGCTTTGAATTCTGTCTGAAACAATAATAAGTTTGGTAGGTTGTGTCTTAATAATACCGACCAAGTAAAGCAATTGTTCACCTAGGAAATAGCCATAAATGTTTTTACCATCGGTTACATATCTGCGTTCAAGTATAGAATATGGATCCAGATTAATGGTTTCGCCTGAAGGAAGTGTTTTTGGAATATAAAAGGTTTGCGAGTCGTATCTCTTTACGAGGTTCTCATCAAGAAGCGAGAAAAGAAGGTTTGACGCGGCCAATTGTGAATAATCTGGCCAGGTTTCATAAACTTCGCTAATAAAGAATGGTTTTCCAACACCGAAAGTGGTTGCTAACTTTTCGAGTAAAACATTTTTTTCAGTTTTGTCAGCAGACATAGTATCGCTCCTGTTTTAATGAGATAGAAGTTTGTAATTTGAAAATTTAAGGAATAGATTTTTTGCTTTTATTATGTAATTCAATTTTGTTAAATGTTAACAAAACATGAATTTTCAAAAAACCAGTCTCATATATACATTTTACATTATTTTTTAAAATTGTCAATAAAAAAACCTGGTTTTTTGTATGTAAATTTTGTGAAAGTTAATTTTAAATGCATAAACACAATATGTACAAAAAAATTTCATGAAAATGTAGAAAAAAAAAGCAGCGTTGTTAATATTTACAAATGTAAATTAAGTTAACAATATTTTTTTGATTTTTTTAAGTTTAGAATCTGAGTTAATATAGGTAATAATTGTTTTAATTATAATAAAGATAAGTAACACTATCTTTTTAAAAATCTATCTGCGAATGGCTCTTAACTTTTGTATTGACAGACAAAAGAAGAGTATATTTCATTCAAAAGAGTTAGCGAATTCGTCTATTAGACGCTGGAGTTCAGACTTTGGCATTGTTTGAGAGGTATTTAAATTTGATAATACTCGACTTAAGCGCTCTGTTTCTTTAATATAGGTTTGATTTGCAACAGAGAGATTTCCAAACTCCTTAGTTATTATTTTGTGCATATCCCTAGCACACTGGTCTAAAAGAGCATGTGTTCGCAAAATTTCTTCACCCAACTTTTCGGCGTCAGTTAGATTATCGATGAGACCTAACCATTGTGATCTGTAGTTGTCTAGTCGATTACATTCTAACATAAAGCGAAGTTTGGTTTCTGATTCATATGCACTAGCGGTTTTTTGGGCGATAAGGAGTGCATCAGCTATGCTAGACTCTCTTAATTCGTAATCTTTGATTCGCTTTTTCAGATCATCGTTTTCACTTTTTAATTCTTCGATGCGATCTGTTTGGATAGTTCTTATATCATCTGCCAAATTAATTTTGGGCAGTTTCTTTTTATACATGCAAGTCATACTTAATTATTATAACCGAAACTATATTAATAAAATTGTATGTTTTGTCGTAATATGACTAAAATTGAAAATTTAAGATTCAAGGAGGCCAGAAAATTGCAAATCAAAAGTTAAATGGGTTATTAAAAGTATTCCACTTGCTGTTTATGATTTCATAAAATAATTCCTCTTGATCTATAAAAAAGTCTTTATAAAGTTCAGCTATTGTTTCACGTGTCCATTTAATAAAACTTCGCATTTCATTTATGTCATGAGTAAATTCTGACATGGATTTTACTAAATTACGCAACTTAGAATTAAAATCCTTTAAAATCTGATTGTATTTAGTAATATTGTTAACATCTGAGGATTTAAGACTCAGTAAAATGTTTTCTAGCATTATAAAAAGCTCAACTTCCTCGATGCTCTCTGTCGCAGTTTCAAAACGAATTCCGGTATAGAAGGAATTTTCATTTATTTCTGCTGGTTTGTTCCCATCAGGATAATATATAAAAATCCCATCTAGATAGCCATTGAATCCATAAAAATAATTTGAATGATTTTTGTAATCTGATCGCCACAACCAATAACCCTCTGTTCTTGTTGTGTAAACCTGCCATTGAGTTATATGCGTTTCATATAATTGATTATAAGCAAACTGATTGGCGTATGGTGCAAAGGGTTGAACACAGGTATATAACCATACATTTTTTCCATTTTCATGACAATACTGCACAAGTGAATCAGATATTGCATATGATAGTGGACAATAAATATCAAAATAGTCAAACAAAATATCCATATTTGCAGCCACTGGATTAACGTTAGCAAGTAGTCGTATACCGCGTGCAGCACCTGCTGCTGTTGCTGCATCCTTGCCTGCTCTTACCATTTCTGAAATTTCGAGTTCATATATTTTATAGAGTTCACTTCTCTCTAAAAGCCTACCTGATGGTGAACTTGGAAAGAACTGTGGCTGATCCCATTCATCTTTCCATTTTACTATTACCCAATCCGCTAGAGTCTCATCATTTACATCTATAGACAACAAAAGATCATTTATGAAATAATAATAGGAATAAAGCTTTTCCCTTTCACTCTCAAACCAGGCATTCCCAGTCCATTTTTCACCTTTCCAGTTGGTGGGATTGCCTATCCCACTGTCATTTCTAGCAATATATGTCAAATAATCCAGTCGTATTAAGGGCCTTCCATAATCTAAGGATTTAATTGCTAAATCAATCCACGCATACCACAAATCCATTCCAGTTTCAACTGTAACATTCCAATTTTTGTATACATTTTCCTTTACACTATCAGATAATGGTTTGGTATAATCCCATGTTTTACTTGTTTCGTCATACCATGAATTATTGATTAAAGGTTCGACTATTTCAGCGCCATTGAGAAATTGGCGTTTATGAGAATAAAAAGACTCGGTGTATGGAGTTTCGCCCCATGGAAGATTGTAATAATAGTGAGAGGAAGATGGTAAGCCATAGCTAGCAACATTAACTGAGATATTAACCTCAATAGAATTCGTTGCTCCTTTATTGTTTTTATATGTGAAATCAATTATCGCTCTATATGTGCCTGGATTTTGGTTTTCAGTTGAAAAAAAGTCAAACCAGAATGATGTATGATTTCCTTTGGTTAAAGGTGTGTTAATAACAGGCTGTAAAACTTCTGGATAGCTTTGATCATATAGAGGCGCAGCGTAGCGAATATTTAATTCTGACAGGCTAGAGCCGTCATCTGACAGGGCAGAAACAATTCTGGCATTTAAGAGAGTTGAATTTTGTTTTGCGTACCAAATAATTTGCAGACTGCCATATTCGTTTTTGGATACATCAATTTCCGCATAATCGACAGATTTATATGCATTGGTTGGAATATAACTAGAGGGCATTATTTTTTCATAACTGTCTGTAGTCCATATGTAAAAGTCACTACTTGATGCAAGAAGATCTCGTTCAAGTGAACTTTCAAATGAAAAACCCAAATAAACAGTGCTGCTTAGCAAAACAGCAAAAATAATTATGCTGACAAAAATCCTTTTATTAAAGGTTGTGAGGATTCTGTTTTTGAAAGTAGTTGTATGTCTTACCTGTGGTTGCAAAAAAACATACTGATCAGCAGTCGCAGGAGAAACAAGAGGTATGTGAACTTTTTGTTTTGGCTTAAATGATTCTATGTCAGATAGAATTTCTAAAACATATGCCAGCGCGAAACAGCAAGTAAAAAGTGTAGTAAAGAATTCGCCAAATGGAATGTTCGATATTTTCATGTTATATGTTGGTGGCCAATCCCCAGCACCCTTTAATAGTGTTATTGCATGTGTAAAACCAACCGTCATTAGTCCAGTTAAGAAAAATGCTAGAATAAGCCCTACTACTCTACCACTACTTGGATTAAATTTTTTATCATTGAAAAATCTCTGTTTGAAGTTGTATGAGATTATAAGCCCTAGTGATAGTCCCATTGTAAAGAAATGTCCACTTGATAAAATGAATTTGAATGGAAACCATTCATTTGACATACTGTTCGTGTATTTGTCATACTGTAAACCATTAGTGACATTATCGTTTAATAGTAGAAACATACAAATTACAAACAAAAGGACACCGAGAGAATATAACAACTTGTCAACCAATGCGGAATAATTTTTTGATATTAGTTTTGAAGCGAGAAGATGTACTCCACAATAAATAAGTGTGCCCAGAATTCCAAATATTGCTATATTAATGAAAGCTATAGGCAGATAAATTACAATGCAAAAATAGTATACACCTACAATGATTCCTAGCATTTCAAAGAGTGATTTAAAAATGCGTATAACTGGATTAAATAAATTGCGTGTGATAGTCTTTGCAGACTTTAAATCAGTTTTTTCAGGCTTCTTTTTGAGCTCAAATGACACTAGGACAATAACAGCTATTACAAACAGAGTAGCCGCCAATACAGTGGCAATTTGAAAGGTTCTAACGGTGCCTGGTATTGGTGCACCTGGAAAAAACAATATTTCATTTTTATCAATAATCCCGTATATTCCAATTCCCGCAAACAGCAGAAAAAAGAATGATGCGAAAGAGAATGGCAGGATGTTTTGTCTTGTAAAAATTTTGTAAGATTTGGGGATTTGCTCGTTTTTGATTATGTTTGCTTTTAGATTGACAGCTTTTGGCTTTAGACTAATAAGAATTGTCATTGTTAAAACCCCTAGAGAAGATAATGAAAAAAGCATAATTAACAATGCAAAAATGCTCGAATATCTCCATAATCCCATAAATAATATTGTGAACAGAAAAAATGAAATCAAAATGATCAATGGGTGCAAATAATTTTTATTAGTAGCATCGTGATTTTGATCAAGACTTAGCGTTTGGATACTTCCAATCAAACTAGAAGAAGAAAAGCCAAGAACAAATCCTATGGTATAACCGAAGTTTTTGACGAAGTAGTTAAGTGCAAGAAACCAACCCTCCTGACTATTATAAGTAGTGTTAATAGCAATAATTAAAGTAGCTAGCAATGATAAAAGCAAAAGAAAATCGGATATTTGTTTTATTCGACTAGATAAAAATGGAAATAACAAATAGATAATATAAACTAGTATGATTGTTAGGTAAAATGTGATATTAATAGTGCCCAACGCAGAGACACCCCAAAAGAGTGATGTCTCGATTGGATTTAAAAGAACAACACCAAAAAGCAATATTATTGCTAGCGAAAATCCAGCGCTGACTAGAGAATAAATGATGCGCGCATTCTTGTGTGCCATAGATATCTCCTTTATATACAATAAATGTAGGGTTCAGTTAAGATAGTTTTAACTAGTTAAAACAAAAAAGTTTAATAATGATATAGAAAATTTGTGCGGGTAATTGTAGTAATATAAAAATTGCAAATCAATATTCAAGTGAAGCCTAATATTTATAGAGGAATCAGCAACATGATGAGCATTTTTAATTCGGTAAAATTAATTTAGGTGTTAGAGAAAATGCAATTAAAAGTCTGTCGGTCAATTGCTAAGAGAGTTTAGTGTTTCAATTGAGAGAACAATTAATAGCATTTGTATTACATTGGCCTCATAGTTAAGGTTAAGCATAAAATGAGTGTCATCATCTAAATTAGGTACGATATTAGCAGACAATTCTGGACCCTCATAAATATCAAAAGAATAGTCACTAGGTTTACCCCAAATCGTTATATTGCCACGTGGAGAGAACTCAGGAATATTAAGTAAATACTTAGAGGACTCCTTTGCATTGACTTCCCTAGTGATATAAAAAAGGCCATTTTTATCACGTTCTATAATTATGCAAGTAGGAATATCATTTTCCTGGACATGAGCTATTGAAATTCTAGCAATGCTAGGTGAATATGTAACTTTTGCAAGTTGTTGATTACGACTATTAGTAACGATCAAACCATTCTTTATATGCGATAATTTACAAATCGCTTCACCAGTGATTGATGTTAATGTGTAATCAGTATTCAAATCACAGATGTTTTTTTGAAGTTTAAATACCATAGAGAGTCCTACCATCGAAACATATTATATATTATAATAATATACTAAAAAGACGCTCGTTGTCAATATAATACCGAGATTAATTTAAAAATTAATTTAAAAATTAATATAAGTGTATAAAAAAAGCACAATTCATCAAATATTACATTCATTCAATAACAGACAATACTAAAATCTCTTCTGGTAAAATATTCACAACACAAAACCATTGACTATTGTTAGGTTGCAATAAAGATTATATGCGTAAAAACCCACAGTCACTAATACAATGCCGTAAACAACATATGCAAATTTAATATTTAAGTTTGAAAATGCAAGTGTTTAAGTTTGAAATTGAGTTTCGTTTAATAAGAAACAGAAATGCTAATCGTTCTTACTCAAATTATAGCAAACCTGAAAATATTCATGAAAAGCAGCATCTACAATCGCTAAATGGAAGTGAAGGGTTTAAAACACACTAGTAAAATATTGGCTTGCTTATAATGCACAGTTATATGTAGACTTTTACCATTTCATATGAATATACATTTTCACTTGTTATAATGAAATAAGTGCCATCGAACCATTCTACTGTTATGGTTTTTGTGTAAAATTGTGGATTTTTGTTTGCATAAATATTACAGATTTCTAGCGTATGTTTGTTCGAGAGATAATTCTTTAAGGCGCGTGCCTCTATATAAGTTACATCGTTTTTAGCCTGTATAATCACAACTACACTAACATCGACACTTGTCACTGCTGATAAATCTATATGTGTAGAAGTAAAATTGTATTCATCATTGACATTTTCTTTCGATTCAATTTGGGAAATTGCCAATGTGTCATTAAATTTAATCCTTATAGTTGCCTTTATTGGTATTTCATAATAATCAATTTTAGATGTTTTAAATTCAATATAGTCGTTATCATTTCTCCTGTACGTGATTTTATAAGCATCTTCCATCATATTAATAGCAAGTATTATAACAGAATAATCAAACGAAATATTAGTTAGTTCTGTAGAATATATTAATTGATTTTTTGGTACAGTGTCACCAACAAAAACATGAATTTCTGCTGATAAAGGAATTAATAATTCATTAACAGCCTCTTTTATAACTGTAGCTGTAAAATTTTTTGTTTTTTCTAACCTCCCTTTGTGAATGACAGAATGGTAATTTTTTAAATCGGTTTTTGTTGAAAATTCATAGCTTTTTGGAAGGCTTTTATTATGCAAAGATATTGTAATTAGAATTAGTATAGCAATCGACAATAGTGGTGCAAACAAATAAATAAGAATCTTTTTCATTTATATAAACCTCAATGCATCAGTTATTTGGGTTTTGCGCGCAATTAATGCAGGTATTAACGATGTTAAAAGAATAATTGAATTTGAAACAAAAAATACAATAATATTTGGTGTCATGCTAGGTGCAACAAAAATATATGCGTCTTTTATACTATCTACTACAATGAACACTTGATTAATAAAATTTGCACATAAGATTCCTATTATTGTTCCAAATAAACCAATAATGAAGTATTCGAGCATAAATTGCATCATTATGTAAAAATTATTAGATCCTATGGCCTTCCTGATTCCAATTTCTTCAATCCGCTCTTTAATAGAGAACAACATGAAAATATTGAGGGCTATTATTTCACTTATGATAATAACAATTACAAAGGTTCCATATGATGATTTAAATGATTCCAGGGACTCATTATATTGTTTCTCATGATCCTTAAAAGAAAAAAATGAGATTTCCGAGTTTGTGAAAAGCTTATATTCTCCATCTATATATTTTTCGTTGTAGAATATACTTTCTAAAGAAAGATTGTTTGTATAAAATATTGAAAAATCATAGTTGATTGATTTGTTGGATATATTTTGTTCAGGTGTGTATATGCCAATATTTATATTATCTTTATATTGATTGATATAATCAGAATAATCACTTTGCATTCCAAATGAGTCATCGATAACGCCGATAATCTTATACGCATTTGTCTGAGTGGCAGATTCATAATCCACCCTGACTAACATCCCCAATGGGTTTTCTGTGCCAAAAAGAATTTTGGCAGTTGTTTTATTAATGATTGCAGAACTCTCAAGTCCTTTAATTTCTGCATCATTAAATGAACGCCCATACGCCAAAGATGATAAATAAACGCCTCCGTTGTTTGAAAAATCATATATATAACCTGACAAAAAATTTTCTTTAACTCCAATCGGACAGACTGATAAGTTTTTATTTTCTTCAATATATCCTATCGTGTCAAGTCTGCCAACTATAACGTTTATGTCAGAAAAGTTAGTTTTAAAATTTATTATGTCTACTGGATTTAATTTGCCTTTTGCAACAACAACGTTTTGAGGATAATTGCTGTAGTTAAGTTGCAACTGTTTATATTGCAAATCAAACCTCAGTACGGCTATACAAAAGACGAGGGAGGAGATTACAATTCCTAAAAATGTCAATAAAACCCTGGTTCTATTTGATAATACAGATGTTGCTACATGTTTAAAAAACATTCCATGAGTAATTTTAGGACCATTTCTCTTATTCTTATATTCTTTTAATTTGACCAGCATTAATTTCATATGTAGTTGCACCTTCATTCTTAAGTTCCTCGACAGTTTTAAAATCATGACTTATAAAAACTATCGTTTTTCCGTTTTTTTGTTCTTCTTTTAAAAATTGAATTATTTCCTGTGAATTTTTGTTGTCCAAATTACCAGTTGGTTCGTCACATAAAATATATTTTGGATTGTTTATTACTGCTCTCACAAAAGCCACCCTTTGCTTTTCTCCACCACTTAAATATTTGCATTTTGTGTTGATTATTGAATCTAATCCAAATTTACCAAGCATGTTATTAATTCTTGTTTCCACATCGGCATTTTTATTTGCATATATTAACGGAATCTTGACATTTTCAGCTACGGTTAATTCCTCTAATAAGTGAAAAGTCTGAAACACAAATCCAAATGTGGAGGACCGAACCTTAGCTCTGTCAATGTTATTTTTGTATACATTTGTTCCATCTAAAAAGTACTCACCAAAAGTAGGCAGATCAAAGAGCGCTAATAAATTTAATAATGTGCTTTTCCCTGCGCCTGAGTTTCCAACGATACAGACAAATTCACCTTCATTTATTTCGAGGTTTATACCGCTGAGGACGATTTTTTTACCAAATGCTTTATGAATATTTACTAGCTTTATCATATTAAGTCTCCAATATGCAAATTGAAATGATTTCGCTTGGATATTCATAATCAAACTTAATACCTAGCCTAGTGTCTCCATCAAATATTGGACTAAAACTTACATACTCAAAAGTCCCATCACGTTTTTTTATGAAAGCTTTATATTTTCCATTTGGCAGCAGTGATAATTGTTTTGTTATTTCAATCGACACATTGAAACATTTTTGATCTGATTGTGAAACTAACACTACTGCGTTTGAATCAGCTAAAATAATTAAATTGCTTAGATCAATATTTTCAACAAATTTTAGCCTGACTTCTAGTTGCGATTCTACTAAATTAATTGTTGCACTGCTAATAAATGCCTCAAATTCTAAGAGATTCACATATAATTTATGCTTATCGCCAACCTTAACAGTACGCAAATAATTTTTTCCTAAATTTATTTTAAATTCTATACTATAATAATCAAAAATAGATATATAGTATGTACTCGAGTCATTGTTAAAATAAATATCTACAACTATACCTATCGTATTTGAATAAATTTTGTCGTCTTCATTGTTTTTGCCAAGTATTGAACTTTTGGTTACATAATCTAATAGAGCAACATCAATATTTTTTACTTGATACTGGACAATAGATGCATCAGAATATATTATATTTGCATTCTCCAATTCTGTTTTAGTAATCAATGAATTTTCTACAAAAAACTCATCATAATTGCCCATTATAGTTGAATCATTTTCCAATTCATAATTGTCAAGTGATTTAAGTTTGAATGAGTTTGTATATATGTAAACACCAAGTCCAGTAGCGACTAATAACAATACAATTATACTAAAATATCCTATATGGATTAATTTGTTTTTCAATGAGTAAACCTCCTAACATAATGATAGTATCTATAAATTTTAAGTTAAACATAGAGTTTTCTCTTTACATTTTTGTCGAATGGTTCTATATTTAGTAATACAAAAAAATGTGATGATTTGTAACATAAAAAACAAAACTGGTATGATAATAAAATTTAATGGGTAAAAAACAATACCATTTTTTACATACGAAAATGCAGTACCCCATGATTCGAGGAATGGGAAGATAAATTGCTTATACAAAAAACCATTGTAATATATTTCAACATTAAATGGTTTATCCAGGTGATACTCTAAATAGCCAAAAACATATCCCAAAACTGCAAATGGAATTCTAATTAAGGATAGCAAGACAGAACTCTTTAGTACCATTTTAAAGTTGTCAAATTTTTCAAATCCAAGAACAGAAAAACCTACTGGTATCATGAAACTATGGAACAGTAATGAATCGATATTCATGTATGAAAAGAAATCTGGCATGCTATGCGCGCCTGTATATGAAATCATGTATGCTATTGCTGAGGGTGCTGAGAAGAAGACAACTATATAACCGAATATTTTAATTTTAAATTTCAAGTATAGTAATATAGCAATTATTATAAATCCACAAGCAGATTCAAGCATAATCATTAATCCAAAAGGATTTATGAAGAAAAAAGTGGCACGTCTCAAATACGCAATTAAAGCTAAACCCAATACTGAAACATAACACATAGATCTTTTGTCTTCACAATATTTAAAGATATAGAGAAGATAGATTATGCTAAAAACTAAAATAAAAAGCATTAGAGACCAATACGTAACATCGAATATTTTAGTTTGGTGTTTTGCAAAGTATCCCCAAAAATCAATTCTTCCTTCGTCAACCGATATAAGATTTGTTCTAGATAAAAGAACAGATGGGAAAGATATTATACAAAGAAAAACAAACTCCACGCATTGTTTAAAACTAATAGTCTGTCTTCCTTTAATAGCTGAGTAAAAGCGGTATGCCAACAATGAGACATATAGTGGCATGAAAATTGAGTAGGCATACATTGATACATTATTAAGCCATTTTGTTTCAGCGTCTGTATTGTATAGAACGATTTCAGGATTGAGAAATTGATAACAGGCTGCCACTAGAAATATTATATATACTGGAGAAACTTGCCTTCTAGACCTTAGTAAATCAACAGCTACCCAAATAGCACCCAGAAAATTCAGATACATTAAAACAAATGTTAATATTGACATATAAAACTGTAAATAGTTATTCGTCATAAACACTACTTGTATCATTATAGAGGGGTTTAAAATATATAAAAATAGAGATATTAGCAAAGAATAACTCAACAAATTTATTAAAATTTTTTTATTTCTAAAGATTGTAAGTAGAACTAATAAAATAATTGTGCCAACTATATAAATCACCATATAATTTGTGTAATCAGTTAATCTTTTAATTGTATTTGTTATATAAATATTCATAAGGTCCTAAATTTTTAATTGATTAATCTTTAATTTTTTTCCAAAAAGACACGCACTCAAATTTGAATTTGAAGATATCAAATATTTCGAAGCAATATTGAAATAGAAATAGTAATATTCCAGAGATAGTCTTTAAACCACAATTTTTCAGAATAACATATTGAATTATCATTTTTTCCAAGTAAAACAATCACAGTTATATCTTTATTATTTATGTTGATAAAAGAAGCAAGCTCACCAGAACAAAAGATAAAACTATTACTCTTGAGAGACATGCATATCTTTTCCTTGTTAAAAACCTCATGTAATTATCTTATTAAAACATTTTACTTTAAAATTCATTGTAAAAATGATTAAAGTCATTTTTTAGATGCTTCTGACAATAGTTAAAATAAAAAACAAAATCACACAAATTTTCAATTATCATGTGCTTCTGTAAAAAATTGTTAACAAAATAATTTTACAAGATTAATTTTAAAGTTTTCAAATTTGTTTTATAGGTGAATACAAAATGCCTTTGTCAAAGTTTCCGGAAATCATGTCTAAATCCGAGTACCAAAATGTATTATATTCCTTATTAATTGTTACATCAAAAATCAAGGATGCTGAGGTAAAATAATATGGAACATCTGAATCTCTAATTCCAATGTAAAAAGAATATTCAGTATTTGCTTTTAATTCCATATCTGGTTCATATACTATTGCGTTTTTTATGTCATCATGGCCAGCACTAAACGCTATTGCAACAAGAGGCATATTGTCTGCGGCTAAGTATATATTATTTACATTAGCAACCACAAACGGATGCACTTTTAGATAACATCGAATAAGTGTCATGTTTTGTTCATGTGCCATCGGTATAGTGCCCATCCAGTTGGGATTGTTTTCGATATTTGGTTCTACGTATTCAAATATAATATTTACGTTAAAAAAATGTTCTACATCATCAATTATAGTAATAACTTTATTTGCAATTAATGGAGAATATAATTCACTATAATAAAGATTCATTGAAATAGAATATCGAAAGTCCCCTGCATTAATAAGTTCATATGCACTGTTGCGAAGATGTTGAGACATTAATAGATTTTTAATTTGAACATCTAACAATTCATCATCCTTATATAACATAAAAGAATTAACAACATTTAATGCTTTATTTGATATGATACTAAAAACTAAATAAGCTGTATCTATTGAGGGTTTAGTAACAAAATTTTTTTGTGAAAGGTATATGATTTCTGAGTTTTCACCAACAAATATTGCGGCATCAGCATGCTCGTTATTTGTATTAGCACAAGAAATTAGCATGTTCATGTAAAAAACCAACAAAACGATAGACACAATAACTAAATATTTTTTCATAATTAAAAGTCTCCAAAATATTTTATTAATCTATAAATACCAAGCAAAATTTCTCAGTAATTTCCGAATGCACTATTACATTTGTAAAAACGGGAGATAAAATTTCTAAGACACGTGAATCTGATAAATTAAATTGTCCATGTGATAAAGTCCTGCTTGTAGAAAATATTGATAATTCAGTTAAAACTTGAATATTGATAACAGCGAAATGAGCAATTCTATGAATGCATCAGCTTCTTCTTTACTTACGTATGTTCTCTCGTTTTCGATAGCGTCTAATATGGGTAAATTATACAAATCATTGTAAAAACTCATAGGATCTTTCCAAACTTTGATGTCATGGTAATAAAAAAGAAATTTGTCATTGATGTAATAAGGAATCAATTCAGAGAAAACTTCTTTTTCTGAATAGATCGTTTCTGCAGAATATTCGCCATTATAAGTTCCCGCGCCATTTTTCTTTTCCGTGTATTTGGTTACTGACATTTTTATAACACAATGCTTTGATTGTTCAGTCATTGTGATACATCCATAATAGCCATCATAGTCAGCGGATACCTGTGTCAACCGCGAAACAGAAATTTCGTAAGTTGTGGATGAAGATATAGCATAAGTTCTACTGATAGCTGTTGTTAATTCTGTTGCGATTTTAGATTTAATCTTGTTGTATTCGCCTCCAATCTCAGCATTAAGTTTTGTGGATATTGTATTAGTCACGGATGTCGACATGTTATATGAAAATGTTAGAGCTTCGGTTTGAGTTATTGAATTAATAGTACCTTTTTTATATGAGGTGGGAGGAACAACTAAAAGGAGTCCAGTATTTTTGTATATTTTATTACTCACATAAATCTTATATGTTGTAACATAATATGTATGATCAGAAATATCAGATTTTGTGCTATCATTTGATAATAAGCTATACCCTCCGTTATATGTAGTGTTTACATTTGTATCAGCAGATGCTTTTTCAATACTGGTTTTTGTTAAAAAGACTAAGGCAACTATTTGTAAGCCAATAAACAAAAGCACATATACAAAGACAAAAAACGACTTTGGAATAATTGAAATTTTCATGATATAAACCTCTATATATTGAGATGATTATATTATAAACTTTTAGCGAGGAAAAGTCAATATGATTTCAAAAATCACTAATAATTTGCATGCAAGAGCGGATAATAATCATAAAACAAACAGACAAAACAGACAAAGTATGATATAATAAAGGAGACGATTAACTGAAAAACTAAGCTTAACATGCAAGGGAACAATTCTGATAAAAGTTGCAAATTAATTTTTGCGCAGGTATTGCGCGGAGAAATTTAGAACACCGAAATTTTCTTCGCGCTACTCTGTTGTAATACTGGTATTCTAGGATGATCCATGTTAAAACAAAAATTTCTTAAATATTGATAAATATTTTATTTGAGGTTTTTTTAGTTACTAAAAAGAGTTAATATCAGAACATAAAAGTTTGTTAAATTGTAACACAAAAAGTTTAATCTCGATTAAGTTATAGGTTGTTAAATAATGTTTATAGAATCATTCGAAAATATTGGTCTTATGCTTTTAATGGCAATTCCAGGTTTTATAATAGCAAAACTAAAAATGATAGATTCGGAGAAATCTATTAAATTTATATCGGTTTTGCTCCTTTACGTATGTCAACCATTTGTAACATTCGATGCCTTTTTAAATACGCCATTCAACGAGAAAATATTGTTAAACATGGCCATATGTTTTTTATTGACAGCAATTTTAATTGTTTTAACAGCAATAATATCCAAAATTGTTTTAAGAGTTACATCGCAAAATAATGACATGGGTGGGGTGTTATCCTATGCCTCATCCTTTGGAAACATAGGTTATTTATGTGTTCCATTTTTACAAATATTAGCACCAGGAAATAGCGAAATTATGGTATATGCAAGTGCTGCAATAGTGGCATTTAACATACTAGCATGGACATTTGGCAACTATTTGATAACAAAAGATAAAAAACATGTCAGTATAAAAAACATTATTTTAAATCCAGCAACGCTTGCATTTTTAATAGCATTACCATTCTTTTTGTTAAATTTAAATTTCACACGTGCTCATAGTTTAGCAGGCCTTCAAAAAATAATAAGTTTAATGGGTAATTTAGTAGGTCCACTAGCTATGTTGATGGTGGGAATTTGTTTTGCAAATTTTCAAATACGAAAGTCCTTAAGTGAAAGCAAATTATTATATCCCATTTCATTAGCGCTTGTTATAAAACTTATAATAACTCCTTTACTAGCATTTGCTTTACTTAAACTGATTTCGGTGTTTTACAATACAACAAGTATAAATTTAAACATATTGGCACTCGCATCCATGCCAGCTGCTAATAATCTGATTATGTTTTGTTCCCTAGCTAATCGTGAGACGCAAACGCCTACGAGTTTGGTTTTGTTATCAACACTTATATCTGCAATTACAATTCCAGTATTTCTTAATCTTCTGCTTTTGTTTTAATGAAAGCTGATAATAAAAACAATTCCTACAATCAATAATAACACTTGTTTTGGCTATATTCTATAAAACAACAGAGAGAGTCTTGAAAAAGATAAAGAGTAAAACAAACGTTTAACTAAGCGTCACAAATTTCGTTCTAAGTTTAAAATTTATACCAATGCCCGATATGGACGTTACTATGAGAATTAACTATTTCTGCGATGATGTGCGTGTATTCAATATTGATTTGCATATATAATGATTTTAGTGTATAATTATGAATTGAACATAATTTAGAGCATAATACCGAGAATATAAAGAATTGCATTTAAAATTTTTAATTATGCAGTCTATTTGTTTACAAACAAATGTTCTTTTATCAATTCTAGTTAAGTTGTAGAATGTAATTAAAACTAGTTACAACATAAATAGTTTTATAAAAGTTTTCTAGGCTAACTAATATCTGAAGTGCTTGTATTTTAGAGTCTTAATTATGAGGATATGAGACACATATTGTTTTTCTGTCATTCTCTTGATTAGGGGCGAAAAAATTGGTAATGATTGATTCGCTCAAAATCCATATAGTTGTGGAGGTAAAATCTCTGACAAATCATTTAGTTACTAAAGTTTGCTTAGAGAGAATTGCGAAAAAAAATATTTTGGATGAAGTTACGTCTATTGTATAAACAAAACACGGAATGGATCCCGAAATCTACGCTTGGTAAGAGCATCTAGAACCCTCACGCGAGAAGGTTTGCGCTCATCGAACCAAGAACCCCTTACATTAGGTATAGGGAGCTGTCAAGCATCGATAGTTTGATTAACATAAGGAGACGCTGAGATGTTGGATTTTAGATATGTTGTTGATAATATTGAGTATGTCCAAAACAAACTCAATCTAAGGAATAGCAACATTGATTTAGAAGAGATAAAAACACTATCTAACGAGAGAAAAAACTTGATAAAGCAGACTGAATCCAGAAAGGCCGCTAAAAATAAGGTTAGTGATCAAATAGCTTTATTAAAAAAATCTGGCAAAGATGTGTCAACTATTATTAGTGATATGAAAATTTTAACAGAAGAGATAAAAACATTTGATGCGCGTCTTTTAGAAGTTGAAAACAAATTAACAGATTTAATGTATTCAATTCCTAACATTATTGATGATCTAGTGCCATATGGACGGACATCTGATGATAATCCTGAAATTAGGCGTTGGAGTGAACCTAGAAAGTTCAGTTTTGCGCCACTACCACATTGGGAGCTGGGCGAAAAGCTAAAGATATTGTCCCCAATTGAGGCGGCAAAAATAACAGGTGCAAGATTTACAGTTTATCGTGGATTGGGTGCAAGATTAGAGCGTGCTGTCTACAATTTTATGTTAGATACGCATGTTTCATCGGGCTATACTGAAATATTTCCGCCATACATAGTTAATAGAGAAAGTTTAATTGGGACAGGACAACTACCTAAATTTGAGGATGGGTTGTTTCATTTAGCAGATACAAACTATTATTTAATACCAACAGCAGAGGTTCCAGTGACAAATTTACATAGAGCCGAGATATTACCTGTCGTTGATTTGCCTATTAAATATTGTGCATATACCGCTTGTTTTAGAAGTGAGGCAGGTGCTGCAGGCCGCGATACACGTGGATTGATAAGGCAGCATCAGTTCAATAAGGTAGAATTGGTTAAATTTACGAAACCAGAGGCTAGCAGTGAAGAACTCGAGTCACTAACAAAAGACGCAGAGAGTATTCTACAAGAATTAGAATTGCCACACCGCACGGTCAAGCTTTGTTCTGGGGATGTTGGTTTTTCCAGCGCTATTACATACGATATTGAAGTCTTCTTGCCATCATATAACAAATATGTTGAGATAAGTAGCTGTTCAAATTTTAAAGATTACCAGGCTAGACGTGCTAATATTCGTTTTAGAGATTTAGATGGGTCTATTAAGTTTGTACATACACTAAATGGTAGTGGTTTAGCAGTTGGACGTACTGTGGCAGCTATTCTCGAGAATTATCAAAACGATGATGGAAGTGTAAGCGTGCCCAGAAAATTGATTAAGTATATGGATACGGATATAATAAAATAGGGTTAATCTAGACGAGGAATGCTATATGAGTAAAAAGCGCGTTATAGAAGAAAGGGTTATAGAACAAATAGAACCAACCACGCTGGGTTTGTTCTTTGGTTCCTTGTTCCGCCTTATTTTTGTATCACTAAAAATATTGTTTTTTATATTAATAAAAATATGCAAATTCTTTGGACTTTGGTTGCCTATCATATATGTTTTGTTCGGGCTAATATTACATTTTACAACAGGATTTAATCCTTTTGTGAGCGATTTTTATTCGGATTTGTATATTTCTGGTTTTTCACTTTGTTTAGTTTTTGTCATTATTTTAACAGGTCGAAATCTTTTTTTCAGACCTTTCAGAGGAGTGTCGTCAGGATTTGCTAATCCAATATGGCAGCGTGCTAGATCGAACAATTCAAATCCATTACCTCAGGATGAACTGAAAAACGAAAATCAGCAGGAAACCACAGCAAGCAATATGCCACTTAATGGTAGCAATTATTATTTTGGCCAATCCTACGCTGAACCTTATCCCACTCAACCAATGGCAAATAATTACCCGCAGAATCAGCAAGTGCAAAACATGCCCACACAACCAATGGCATATCCAATGAATAACCCCGGGCAACCATATTCACAAAATTTCGTACAATCTAATCAAAATTATATGAATTCTAACCCGATGTATGCTTCCCCACCTTTATATCAGCGCAGTTATAATAATCCTACTCCTAACCCAAATCAAACGCTGCAAAATTCACAGACGGCTAATTCCAGGTTAGGGCTATCCCCTTTTGCTATGGCTATTAGCAAGCCAGATGTGGCTGAGATGGAAATGCCGTTAGTGCCTAATAATCAGGTGTCACAATCTGAGACCCCTAAGGTTTATTTTAGCAAGCGGGACACAACATTACTAGTACATGAATACAAAGATAGATTTGAAACATTTAGAATTAAAAATGGACAACCTGTTAAGGAAAGGGTTGAATACAAATGACAAAAGATAGGAAGAAAGAAAAACTAAACCTCTCAAAAAGAGTTTGGGAAATAGATTTCATGCGAGGTCTTGCTATTTTGCTTGTAGCCTTTGATCATGCGTTATTTGATATGGCGTATTTGTTTGGAGAGGCATGGACCTCAAGCAACAACATAGGTTTAATAAAAGCACAAGACTTTGCATACAGCTTTGATGTTTCTGCATTGAAAGATTTTTGGTGGCCTTTTTTCATAATACTTTTTTTTATTGTATCAGGAATCTCTACTTCATTTAGTCGCAATAATTTTAAACGTGGATTGAAACTAGCTATGGTTGCAGTTTTGTTGACAGTAGGTTCTGTTTTTTTAGAGGATTATGTAGGAATTAGTGGAATTACTATTTATTTTGGAGTGCTCCATTGTATTGCAGCCTCGATTTTAATTATAACATTAATAGATGCAATTCTAAATAAAATTCCGAAAATGAACAGAATACTGAAGGCTTTAATTTTTTGGGTGTTAGGAATTTTAATAGTTTTGTTTTACAATTCAAACTTTTCACCCATAGGAAGTGGAACTTTAGAATCTACTATCCAAACAGATAATTTGTTTTTAGGTATATTTATACATGTCGAAGCATTTTGGAGATTAACGGCCGACTATTTTCCACTTGTACCCTATATTGGGTATTTTTCACTCGGCACAGCCATAGGACTTATATTATACTCAAATAAACAATCGCTAATACCCAAATTGAATGGGGCGTGGCATTTGCCTATAACAATACCAGGAAGGCATTCTGCATTTATATATTTAGGTGTGCGAGCAATAGACATAGCAATATTGGCACTTATAACATATATAATAACGGGTTCATTTCTTTAAGCGAATCTCATTTTCCTGCATTCTCTATGATGTCTTTTATTTCTCGGTAAAGTTTACCCATAGCAAAAACAGCACGTTCCTTCTCTGCGGGGTTTAACTTAGCGTGTTTTTCAAAATCTAACAAATATCCTACTGCAGAAAAAATGTGTTCTTTAGATTGCAATTTTTGTATACGATTATAATAATTGCAAATTTCGTTAGATGATAACACTCTATAATCTAGAGAAAAGTCACGATTAATTCCTATTTCTCTCTTTAGTTGTACATCTGCATAATCATTCAAACGCATACGACGCTTTGCAATTCGTGCTATTTTTTTGTATGATCCAAGTTCGGATTCATTCATAACGGCAACTCCAATAATAGTGTTTTTGCTTTGAATTTTAACATGAATACATGTTGTTTCAACAATCTAATCAAAAGCATGTGAATTAAATTTATAAATCAAGCAAATCTCACAAGCAACTTTTAATATTAAAACTCAAGGTTAAACTATTTTAACATATTATTTGCTATCTATGTTATATTCGGCAAAACAAGACAAAAAAACTCAAAATTACCTTTATTATGCGGCTATTTCATCCATTTTATAGGTACGCGCGGAAATTTAAAGAATTAATCAAATAGTGGAAGTTTCCAAACTTTTGTGTAAACTTTTAAATAAGCCAATGACTTGATTTTGATTTGCTAAAAATTTCTCTTAGTTTTTTGGGTGTCTAATTTGTAATATTTAAGGGCAGTCTCATTTTTTTCAGTTACTTCTTAAATTGCATCTTGAAAAATTATTTTGGACCTGCTTGACTACTATATGCAAATTAAAGTGGTAAACTAGGGTTTTACTCTAAAATTGGCTTATAATTAATCTCGATTTTTTCCAAAATAACAAAAATCGCATTCTTTATTCAAAATTGCTTAAATATTTCGGTTTAAATTGATATTTTTATATTAGTATTAGCATGTTTTTTCGTCGATTTTTCAAAGCTCGAGAATTTACGATGTACAAAGTGACTAATATTTTTGCAGATCGTTACTTGTTATTGGAGGAGAACTGGGCATATTTACTAAAATAACATCGTCCCCTATTTTTACAAGGCAAACCCAAGGTATATATATGCTATCGCCTCCTACAAAAGTTTTTAGAAATCGCTTTTCACCTGGAACTATAATCCCATGGATTCTTCCTCCGCAATGCAAACCTAAATCTACTATTTTTCCTAGTTGCTTTCCATCTGCTATATTAATTACTTCTTTATCTCGCAATTCACAAAATGTATAATCAATTCCTTGCATGCCTCTCCCATGATATATAATATATGCACAAATTTGTCAATTTAGAAACAAAGAATTTTCAGGTTATTACAAAGATTGGGTGATTATAATAATTCAAAATCGTACATACAAAAAGACTAATCTAAGATTAATATCCTTTATTAATTTAAAAATTGCAAGGTATCATAAAAAATGGCCTAGCAATGAATTGTTAGGCCATGAGACATACTAAATATAGGTTATTACAATCAAAAATATTTTACGAAAATTTAAGTTTATTCATTGATTTGAGCAACTTCAGCGGTATCATCATCAGTTGAAGATTTAATCTTTTTGTCTTTATCTGCGCTATTGTGAGGTATGCAAAGTAATAAAATGAAACCAACGAGGAAGAATACAGCAAGACAGGCCACACCAATCTGAGGGTGTGATAAGTAAAATTCGTCTGTTAGGTACAATTTTACTCCACCTGGCACACCGATTAAAGCTGTAGTAATGCCTGCATAAATAAAGCTGCCTAAGAAATTTGAGCTTTTATTAAATATATCATACAGACCAAAGAATTCTGTTTGCTTTTCGATGGGTGCTAATTTAGAATAATAACTTCGAGATAATGCTTGTATTCCACCTAAAAATACTCCAACACCAAAAGCTAGAACGAAGAAATCAAATATTGTACGCATGAATACCCCATATGTTACAAATCCTAGATATCCCAATACACAAACGATAATAAGCGGACGAGCACCTGTTTTATTGGCTAGTTTGCCAAAAACTATACTCATAGAGGCGGCTACAATTTGTGTCATTATGAGTGCTACTATCAAGAAGATATTTAAATCGGACGTTTCCAAACTTGGTTGTGTTATTGTGAGAACGTCCTTTGCATATGTAGCAGAGAGTGCAATTACAGTATTAACTCCATTAACATAAAAGAAGAATGCAAACAAAAACAAGAATGGCGCTTTATATTTTTTCAGTTCTTTAAAGGTTTTCCCTAGTTTAATAAATGCATCTTTAATTTGGTGTGGCACGGGATCAACACCTGTAATTTGCTTGTAAGTTTTTAAAAGTGGTCTACTCCATATTAACCACCATGTGCCGGATAAAACTATACAAACACTTATAGCGAGTCGCAAAAGTGCATACGCAGTATCTTCAGAGACTCCATAGGTTTCTACTGAGTAGGCAGGGTCCATAAAGAAATAATAAATAAGTAAGCAAACAATAAATGGGACTAAACTGCCTACATAACCTACAGCGTAACCAGAAGATGAAACACGATCACTGCGAGCCGGCGTTGTAACATCGGCGAGCATTGAATCATAGAAAAGAAGGCTGCCACCTAATCCTATGAGTATGAGCATTGCAAAAATCAAGAAAATTACGAAAAAAGCTATGTCGCTTGCAAAGAAACTCGATATGTTTGCAAACAGGGCACCATAGCAACCAAACAGCCCCATTATGATGAAAAACTTAAACAAAGATTTTTTCCTACCTCTGTTATCCGCAATTGCACCTAAAACTGGCCCTAGGATTGCAATAATTAAACCAGAAACAGAATTAAAAATAGACATCGTGGTAGTAGGGTTTTCGCCAAAGAATGGAACATTATGTGCTAGATCTCCAATTGATACCCCTACCAAAACAAAAAACATAAAAACAGCCGAATTACCACAATCATATAAGGTCCAGTTGCGTTCGTTTTTTGTTAATTGGAAACCAGTTTTATTAAAGTGCTTATTATAAAAACCCATTATCCCTTTGGTCGCCAGGGGTTTGGCGGGTTTTTCATTTTCGTCCAAAATTTCTTCTTGAACTTCTTCTTGTGAAGAATCGACCATATTGTGCCTCCATATAATAAAAAATTAATAGTACTAAATGTTGCAAAATGTAAACATTTTTAACATAATAAGATTATCATAAATGTTGCAAAATGTAAACATTTTTAATGCAAATTTTGTGTTAATTTTTTTTATGATATTAATTCTGAATTATCTGAGAAAAAAAACAGAAAAATACCAAAAATAATATAAAAAACCTTTTAGCTAGTAATGTTAATTTGTGTTAAAAATGTAATTTTTTTTAGAGTCATTATATAGAAGATGTTAAATTCATAAAAAGAAATGATATTTTTGAATGCAATAATGCATAAGCGAACAAAAAAGAAATTATATTTTTACTTGTATTATTTAAAACAGTACGAGGTACGATTTTGAATTAAAGTTTTATGTGCGAAAACAATTTATTAACTACAAGAATCAATCAACAAATGGAGAATAAAAATAAAAAACTTTAGGTGATGATTTTCGATACACGTAATTTTTATTTTTTGTTTACTTATGAGTTGGAATAAAAAAAGTGTTGTATCGTTGCATTTTATGACTTATTATTGTATACTTATTAATAGGACTTAAAACCTTGTTAAGGAAGTTAACTTAAAGATTTGGAGTTTTGTTCGCCTAAATATGGTGATCATGCTGATATTTTGTAGGTAGGTACCATGAAAGCACTCCTAAAAAACAACATATTATCAATTGTATTTCTGTTGGCTGCAATCATGGCAATAGTAGTCGCATTTTATTCCTTTTCCTCATTAAATGAAGCATCGGATTATTTGGAAATTAATATTGCTAGGAGATTAGAATCCACCTGTATTTTAGCTTCGAATTTTGTAGATTCAGATGAACTTGATTTATATAAAACACCTGATGATATGTTAAAACCTGAATATAATGAATTAAAAAATCGCCTAGATGCTTTTGCTAAGGAACATGATTTAATTTATATATATTATTATAGAGCAGGAGATATAGATTCAAATGGAAAAATTATCAACGCACAAGCAATAATTGATAATGACTTTGATCCAAAAACTACATATTCTTTGGATACAGATTTAATTGAAATGGAAGAAATTGTTGAATTAGCCTTTAAAGGCGAAACAGTTTCAACAGAACTAGGTTACTACTCTGAAGAATACTTAGGCTTATTATCAGCATTTTCGCCCGTATATGATTCAAATGGAGATATAGTTGCTGTGGTGGGTATTGATATAACAGATGAACATATTTTTAAAATTCAAAAGAGATTATCTGTCAACTCAATTCTACTTACAATATCTGTAATTTTAGTTTTTTTATCTGGCGGAGTCACAATAGCAGTTCATCTTATCAAAGAACATTCTTTAAAGGCAAATGTTTCAAGACTTGAATTGGTAGAAAGTATATCAACTAAATTTTTGGCAAGCTCTGATAATTTAAAAACAATAGAAGAAACATTAGAGACTCTAGGTCTCTTTTTAAAAGCTAGCAGAGTCTTGTTTTTTTATAACAATCCCGACGCGCAAACAACTCTGATATGGAGACATGGTAATGAAACGTCAAACGTTGACATAGCGCTAAAAACAATAATTTTTGAAAAATTCGAACATTCTTTAGAGAATGGTGATTCTTCAGCTATCATAATAGATGATATAAACAAAGATGCAGAATTTCAAAAGCTATTACCTGATGGGGTCAAATCAATTGTCTCGAAACCATTACATATAGGCAATAAGCTAAAAGCCACATTAATAGTGGAAAAACATCTTGAGTTGCATAAATGGACAAAAGAAGAGATTCAATTAATAGAATTAGTTGGAAATCTTTACACTGAGGGGTTAAATAACAAGGAGACAAACGACAGATTAGTAATGCTATCTGCGATAGTTGAAAATTCACCACAAGTTATATGCCACTTAGACCGTAATGGGATGTTAAGTTATATTAATAGGGCCTCAATAACCCAGTTCGGATATAATCCGACGGATCTTGCAAATAAAGGCATGCAAAAGCTTTTTGGTCAGGAATTAAAGGATGAAATCTTTAATAAACATTTAGCGGATATAAGAGAAAAAGGGAATAGCGAATATATTTTACCATACAAACAAAAATCTGGAGATTCTAGAATTTTGCATGCTTATGCATTTAGTATAAGTAAAAATGGTCAAAACGGAATAGGCGTTATAGGAATTGATATTACAGATAATATTCGCATAGATAAAGAACGCATTGAGGCGCTTAAGGAAGCTAAGCGATCCAGTCAAGCTAAAAGTGATTTTCTTGCAAACATGAGCCACGAAATGCGAACTCCTATGAATGCTATTATTGGCATGACGTCTATAGGTCTATCGGCTATGGATATAGATCGCAAAAATTATTGTCTTAACAAAATAAATGATGCTTCAATACATTTACTAGGTGTAATAAATGATATACTTGATATGTCTAAAATCGAGGCTAATAAACTAGAATTGACATCAGTAGAATTTGAATTTGAGAAAACACTACAAAAAGTAGTTAATGTTGTCAATTTTAGGGTAGATGAGAAGAATCAAAAATTTACTGTTAATTTGGATAAATGGATTCCGCACTCTTTGATAGGCGATGATCAGCGTTTAGTACAGGTAATAACCAATCTTTTGTCAAATGCCATTAAATTTACTCCTGATGGAGGTAATATTCATTTAAATACTAAATTGGTAAATGAATACAATGGCCGGTGTGAAATTAAAATAGATGTGACGGATACCGGTATAGGAATATCTGATGAACAACAATCACAATTATTTCACTCATTTTCACAGGCAGATAGTGGAATATCTAGAAAATTTGGTGGAACAGGACTGGGACTTACAATTTCAAAACGAATTATAGAGATGATGGGTGGTAATATCCAAATTAAATCGGAATTGGGAAAGGGGAGCACATTTTCATTTAATGTATTTATGAAGAGAGGAGTTAATGCGCCTGCAAAACTTCTGCGTTCAGATATTAATTGGAGCAATATACGAATTCTAGCAGTTGATGATGCGCCAGATATATTAGAATATTTCGAAGATATAGCAAAACGACTTGGAGTCTATTGTGATCTCGCTTCAAATGGGATTAACGCACTAACTAAAATCTCTGAGAATGGTGCGTACGACATTTATTTTATTGATTGGAGAATGCCTGAAATGAATGGCATAGAGTTGTCGCGTCGCATTAAATCAACTATTTCTGAGCGAGCTGTTGTTATAATGATTTCTTCAATCGAATGGGGCACAATAGCAGAAGAAGCGCGGAATGCTGGAGTTGATATGTTTATTCCTAAACCCTTATTCCCATCAGCAATAGCGAATTGTATTAATGAGTGCATTGGTTTAAAAAACATAGTTGAAGAGGAAAATGCAAAAGTCAATAGCGAACATGATTGTTTTGATGGATTTACACTCCTGCTTGTTGAAGATGTGGAAATCAATAGAGAAATAGTCATCGCACTATTAGAACCCACCTCGATTGCAATCGATTGCGCCGAAAATGGTGAGCAGGCAGTAGATATGTATCTCAAACAACCTGATAAATACGATATTATTTTCATGGATATTCAAATGCCAGAGATGGATGGATATGAAGCAACTGGACTGATACGCAAGTCAAACACAAAATCGAGCAAAGACATTCCTATAATAGCTATGACCGCAAATGTATTTAAAGAAGATGTGGAAAAGTGTATTGTAGCTGGTATGGATGCCCACGTAGGTAAACCTTTAGATTTTGAGGAAGTTCTTGAAACCCTGAGGAAATACCTGGTTGTCAAAAAGTAGAAACAAAATGAATATGATATATTAATAATTTGAAATAGAGTGTTACAAATGGATAATGCAGAAAAAATTGAATTACCTGAGATAACTGGAAATCGTCAGGAAGGGAAAGCAATCAAATTAAGCAAGCGAGCAGTAATATCTGCTGTCGTTGTGGTGCTTTTGTTGGTAATTGTTTCCTATGTCCTGACATTCGTGTTGCCGAGGGGTGAATATCAAAGGGATGAAAGAGGCAGTTTAATTGATGGTACTTATCAGGAAAATCCTGAATTAGACGGAATAACTTGGTGGCAGTTTCTGTTGGCGCCTCTTATGATATTATCTCCAACTGTAGAGGGATCAACAATGATCTACGTAATCATTGTCCTAATGTTAGTTATAGGAGCTATATTCACGGTTTTAGATGAGAGCAAGATTCTTATATACTTAATAGAGTCAATGACGGCTAAATTTAAGAATAGAAAGTATATTTTAATTTTTGCTATCTCTTTTACATTCATGTTTTTAGGCAGTGCCGTCGGCATGTTTGAAGAATTGATAGCATTAGTACCAGTTATTGTAATGCTTTGTTATGCAATGGGTTGGGATGCTTTAGTAGGACTAGGAATATCTATATTAGCGGCTAGTTGTGGTTTTGCAGCAGGTGTTGTAAATCCATTCTCAGTAGGTGTTGCGCAAACGCTAGGTGGGATACCCTTGTTCTCTGGAATTGGACCGAGAATTTTGACATTTGTATTGGCATATATAATTGTAACGGGTTTCATATTTGTTTATGCAAAAAGAATTGATAAGAGTCCTAGTTTGTCGCCGGTTTACGCATTAGATCTCGTGCGAAAGAAAGAATTTTCATTTAATATTGATGCATTTGTAAGAGATAAAAAGAAAGATATGGCCATCCGCTGGTTTGCATGGTGGATGATTTTCGTAGTAATTTGTTCTATAGCATCTATTTTCTTTCAACCACTTGCTGAATATGTGATGTACATAACTGTGGCGGTTTATATAATTGGTGGGATTGGTGCAGCAGTCCTTTGTGGAATTAGAGGCAAAAGATTATTTAAATTACTAGGAAAGGGTTCTTTGGCATTAGTACCAGCTGTTTTAATGATATTAGTTGCAGGGGGCGTTCGATATATTGTCACAGAAGGCGATATAATGGATTCTATATTATATCTAATAATAGAATCTATTAGACATCAAAACCCAAACACCGCACTTCTTTTAATTTATGCTGTTGTCTTTGTTTTTGAAATATTTGTTCCGAGCGGTTCTGCAAAAGCATTATTAATAATGCCTATAATATTTGATATTTGTGGTGTAGTAGGAGTGCATCCACAAGTAGCGGTTCTCGCATTTACATTTGCAGATGGTTTTAGTAATATGTTTCTGCCTACGAACGCCGGGTTGTTATTAATACTGGGCCTTACAACTGTCGAATATCCAAAGTGGATAAAGTGGTCTTTCCTCATTTTAATAGCACTCTTAGCAATGACTATAGGTGTGTTAATGCTATCACAAAATGCTATTTATGCTTAATTTTCTGCAAAATTAAGATTAACTAAAACAGAATAAATAAAAACTTAAACGTTATTACAAGGAGGTAAAAGTTGAATTTATTTGAGCAAACTAAATTAATAGACGACGAATATGTAATGGGAACGTTTGCAACAGTTCCTATAGAATTCGTGTCAGGAGAGGGCTGCATACTAAAGGATTCTGAGGGCAAAGAATATATAGATTTTTTAGCTGCGATTGCAGTTAATAGTTTAGGCCATAAGCATCCTATTTTTGTTAATGCTATAACTGAGCAATTAGGAAAAATTGTAGCGACATCTAATCATTTTTATAACGAACATCGTGGCAAATTAGCTAAGCGACTTGTAGAGGGTACAAACTTGAAGCGTGTTTTTTTTGCAAACAGTGGTGCGGAAGCTAATGAATGTGCAATTAAACTTATAAGAAAACATTATCACGAAAAAAATGAGAGAAACAAAATAAAGATTATAACAGCTAGTAATTCTTTCCATGGTAGGACTTTTGCAACAGTTTCCTTAACTGGCCAGCCTAAATATAATGAATTTTGCAGACCTTTGATTCCTGGTTTTACCGAATACATTCCATATAATGATATAGCTGCTTTAAAAAATGCATTAAATGATCCACAAGTTGGGGCATTGATGATTGAACCTATCCTTGGCGAGGGTGGAATAATTCCTGCAACAAATGAATATATGCAAGAATGTAGGAAGTTAACTCGTGAACGAGGTCAACTTTTAGTCATCGATGAAATTCAAACAGGCGGTGGACGCACTGGATTACTTTGGGCTTTTAGTAAATATGAGATAGAACCTGATATAGTAACCGCTGCAAAGGGGATAGGTGGAGGACTTCCAATTGGTGTCTGCATGGCGACAGAAGAAATCTCTAGTTGTTTTAAACCAGGTGATCATGGCACTACCTTTGGTGGTTCACCGCTAGTTTGTGCTACTTCATATGCAGTAATGAATAAAATATGTGAACCTGCTTTTCTCGAAAGTGTTAGACTAAAAGGGGAGTATTTAATTAGCAAACTTAAAGAAATAAAAAGCAAGGGGATAGAGGAAGTTAGAGGCATTGGTTTGATGGTGGGACTTCAAACAAACGAGCATCTTCCTGCAGCATATTTAGTTAAGCAAATGTTAGTGAATGGTTTTGTTCTTAATGCGTGTGGAAAAAATGTTTTGCGTTTTTTACCGCCACTCATTATAGAATATGGTCATATTGATTGCATGGTGGAGAGGCTAAAAACAATAATAGAGAAAGCAGAATAATTTCATGTAAATTGCTAAATAATACGCTGCGCTAAAAGTTAAACAATCTGCGCCTTAGATTTTAAAATAACACTGTCAAGCGCATTTAGATCTTAAATCATTCGTCATTTAGTAAGCAAGTTTTCAATTTTAAATTCTAGATTTTGATGTAGCCGAAAAATTTTAGCAAAGACCATGCAAACAAATGAAGCAGATTTTTTAATTTTGTAACAACCCATTAAAATTTGAAGAATTCAAATTACGTTGATTTGTTTACGTTGGTATAAATTAGCAATCCATGATTAATATTTTGATGTAAAAATTTTTCAATAGGGTACTCTTCTATTTAGTTGGTAACAGTATTTTTGTGAATGAAGTTAATAAGAAATAGCGTTTTTTAAGTTGCAGTTTCTCTGTATGAATCTTCAAAGTTTATCACACAGTTAGGGTTAAAAAAATGCTTTATATAACGCATTTATGGCTTTTATATAATCGCTATCCTCAACGCCTACGATAACATTCATTTCTGAAGAACCTTGATCAATCATTCTAATGTTTATATCCGCGCTGAATAATGCATTACATATTTTTGCGGCAGTTCCTTTGCGATTTGCCATGCCGTGTCCGACAATTGCAATTAAAGCTAAACTTGTGCTTATATCAAGGGTATCTGGATTTACGGCTCCTTTAATGTCTTGAATTAATTTATTAGCGAGCTCGTCTTGCAAAACTCCAGCAATTACAATGCTCATTGCATCTATTCCGGTAGGGATATGTTCGAATGAGACGCCGTTACGCTCCAAAACTGATAGAACTTTTCTGCCAAAACCCAGTTCACTATTCATCATGGATTTAGTTAAAGTTAAAACTGTATTGTTTTTTTTACCTGCAATTCCTGTTACAACAGGTCGCAAAAACTCTTCTACATTTTTTAATATCTTTGTTCCTTGGGCCATAGGATTAAAAGTGTTTTTAATTACTATAGGAATCCCTACACTATAGATTGGAAATATGCTGTCTGGGTGTAAAACATTCGCACCCATGTATGATAATTCTCTTAGTTCTTGATATGATATTGTCTCTATCAATTTGGGATTATCTACTATGTTGGGGTCACATGCCATAAATCCATTCACGTCTGTCCAGTTTTCATATAGTGATGAATCAACTCCTCCTGCGATTATAGCACCTGTAACGTCTGAGCCACCCCTTGTAAAGGTTTTTATGCTCTTGTCTGGCATTCGCCCGTAAAATCCAGGTATAACTGCTCCCGTGTCTAGATTTTTAAGTTGTGAGACGAGATCTCTTGTTAATTCAGCATCAAAACTTCCGTCGTATCTGAATTTTATAATATCACCAGCATCAATAAATTTATAATTTAAAAGCGCTGCCATAACTACAGCGGACAGGTATTCGCCTCTTGAGGCAATATAATCTGGGGTTTTTGATTCAATTAAATTGGTTTCAATTTCTTCAATATATTCTCGTATATCAATGTCCAAATTTAGTGCGGCAGCTAAAACCTCAAAACGGATACATACTTCTTCTAGTGCTGCACCAGGCACACCATATTTTAATTTCTCTTCATATGCAGCATATAAAAGGTCTGTTATTTTATCATCTGTTTTAAAACGCTTACCAGGTGCAGACACAACAACTAGTTTGCGCGCAGAATCAGATTCTATTATTTTTTTTACAGCTAAAACAGATTCTGCAGTAGCCATTGATGTGCCCCCAAATTTACATACTTTCATTAATTCCTCCAAAAATGCAATTATCAATTAACAAGAAAAATAGACTAGATATAAATCAAATTTAATACTTAATACGTCTACATTCTAAATAATAGCGTTTATTTTCTGGTTCTCCTATGGAGAATGATTTTTTAGGCAAGTTGCCTTTCGTAGCAACAAATTTAAATAATTCGTCTTTTGGGAATGCGGGCATAGATATACCCAACCCTCTCGTTTCATTTACAACTTTTTTAAGATGATTCTGATTATGAACATATTCGACTTTCAAATTGGAATTGAGAGCAAGCATTTTTTCTATAAATTTCTGTATAGATTCTATAGCGTCGCTTTGGATCAATGGTACGTTTAAATTAAAATCACCTTTAGTTGTCAATATTTTTATAATACCCTCGCCAGATAATGAATTTTGCATTTCTTTTATAAAATCATCATCAGCACCGAAAACAATACGATGAATAGGATCAAAGAATATGCTTGGATCATAGATATTGATCATCTCTGCTAAAAAGTAGCGTGCTGGGTGATTAATTCTATCAGGTTTTGATAAGGTTAATTTCAATTGATCCCAAAATATTTTAGCAGCTGCCATTGAATGATTGCCGTCGCCTACTGCTAAAATTATGCCAGCATTTAATCCATATTTTTGCACTTGAAAATCTGGGTTAGCAAGTGCGCTTAATTTCTCAGACAAACTAGATATGTCATTTAAACTATAACCAGTAATATGCCCACCATTCATGTTTAAATCAAAATCATATATTTTTTTTAAATTTCTACGATTTTCATATATTGGTTCTATAATTTCCTTTTTATTGTCATCTAGCAGAAGCAATGTGTGTGGTGTTTCAAAGATTGCACGTTTTCTTATTTCAACTCTAATAGCAAGTCTGTCTAACATAGTATCTTCTGTAGCTCTGATTGGAAAATTAAGATTTCTCCAGTCATATGACTCGAGATCGACGGCCAGTACTATTCCTTTGCGAATGCCAGATACAGTTTGACGCTCTACCAAAACAGCATTTAAAGGTTCACTGAAAAGATTTTCCGAGTCATAAGTCTGCATATGTGTTATGATAGAAGTTATCGTTTGTGATTCGGATTGTTTTCCTATGTAAATTTCTGGGAAAACGAGGTTTAGAGTACTTGGTTCATCCCCAACATATTTAGCTAGTGTTCTCCAATAATCTGGTTCTGCAGAAAATTGATCGCACGCTACAGTCGCCCATTTTTTAAGGTCATGGTTTACGGGAATGAGCACTTGAGGATTGGTAATAATTGGCATTAAAAAAATCGACCTCCAAAATTTCCTTAGATTTAATTTCGCATTTTTTTAGGAGCAATTAAATTAAAGGATTGGCTTAATTTATCTTTTAATCTATCTGATGTAATAAATCTACTTATTTTTCCATCTTTTGCAGTGGAAATAACACCTGTCTCTTCGCTTAAAATAATAGTCAATATATCTGATCCTTCTGTAATGCCGATGCCAGCGCGATGTCTAGTTCCTAAATTTTTTGCAATTTCAGTACTTTCTGATAAAGGAAGGAAACAACCTGCTGCTAATATGCGATTTCCTTTTACTACCACAGCGCCATCATGTAGTGGCCCTTTTGTATTAAAAATACTTTCTAGCAAAGGGGCAGAAATAAGAGCACCCAATTCAGTCCCTGTTTCTAATATATGTGAAGAAATCGTGGTTGTTGCAATTATTATTAGCGCACCAGTTCGCGTCTTAGACATCGTTTGACATGCTCTAACAATTTCGTCAATTGCTACTCTTAAATCATCGTCTGTTGTGTATTTTTCTGTGGAAAAACCTTTTTCATGCTTGTTTTTAAATAAATTAAAAAAGGAAGATCTAAGATCTGCTTGATAGATTACAATTAAGAAAACTATATATGATAGAATTGTGAGTGTTATTATATAACGAGCAAAAGGAATACCAATAACGAAGTCAAGAAATATAATTGCTATATAAAAAGTATAGAGAGGAAAAAAAATGGCGAGAGGCTTTAAATTTTTCTTTCGGATGAAATAAAAAGATATTAAAAGAAAAACCAATAAAATCATTGCCAGGTCTATTAAGTTTTGCCACCCTAACTCATAATCGCCCATTGGTAGCTCCTTTTAGATTAATAAAAATATAATTATATATTGTATATTTTTTTACATAATAAAGCAAATAAATAAAATGTCATTCATAGAGATATGAATTAAAAAATAGTGAAAAACCTGGGGTAATAGTACTGTAGCATTTTCTAATACTACGGACTTGATTTCTTGCGTTTGCATTAATTCTTTTAACAGCACGGAAATTTCATCTTTTCTAGCGAACGCTTCTTCTGCGGCTGTTTTTTCACCAACATACGCATTAGCGAGTTCATTCAAATCCATTTTTAATTTATCTCTTGGTGGTTAGATTTGTTTAATTGCTCTCATATTCTATTATCAGCAAACAAATGTTTTTTTAAATTGCTTAGGTCGGACTTTCTCTAATAGTTTTTGCACTTCGTTGTCCTCGTCTTTTACTATGACCAAAATAATTCTCCGCTCTTTGGGACTTATTCTATAAAAATCTGTGTATGGTGTGGCATCGCTTACCTGCTTTTGTAAATTGTTCTACTAATCCCTCGAAATATTCGCGCATAACCTTATCCTGCGGATCACGCATGTCTGTGGTTCTCGGCATTGCCATCATTAACCCAGCCAACATAAACACTGTGCTGGTGTGATTAATTGCTTGCCTTATCTTGCTATATCCTTGTATGTGGTTTCAAAATTCACATACTACGGCCCTGCTACATTGAAATGCCGAAATCCGCCAGCTATTAACCCTCGCTAAAATTACTTTCTTTTGGACGACTGATAACTCCTAATTGCTTTTCTTTTTTAGACACCTTTTTGGTTGTTGCCTTGTTATGTTTTTTCTTGTCATTGCTCTTATTACAAACCAACAGTATTATAAAACCAAAAGAGAAGAGAATATTTTTTAAAAATTATGCAATACTAAAGAGTAAAATGAACAAAGTAATAATAGCGGGAATAAACACAAACAATTTACCAAAACTAACTGGAAAAGAATCTGAGTCAATGCTTAGACGGATGAAGAGTGGAGAAAGTGAATTAAGAGAAACATTTTTGATGGCTAATGTGAGATTGGTGTTAAGCATGGTACAAAGGTTTTCTAAAGTTAGTGATAGGTCAGATGATATTTTCCAAATAGGGATGTTGGGTTTGATAAAAGCGACTGACAATTTTGATATAATGCAAAATGTTAGATTTTCAACCTACGCAGTTCCCATGATATTAGGTGAAATAAGAAGATATATTAGAGAGTCATCTGCAATGAAAGTAGGCAGGAGTTTAAGAGATATTGCGTATAAGGCTATGCTTGCTCGTAACAAAATTGAGAGCGAGAATGTTCAAGAAGCGAAATTAGAGGAAATTGCGAAGGAGATCGAAGTATCTTATAGCGATTTAGTTTTTGCACTGGATGCTATAGCAGATCCTGTGTCAATTTATGAACCTGTGTATGGTGAGACAGAAGATGGTGCAAAAATCATTGATCAGATCAGCAATACATCTGAGGAATTATCAAATGATGATCTAATAGTATTGAGGGATGGTGTAAAAGCATTGCCAGATAAGGAACGATTAGTAATAACGCAACGATATTATAAAGGAATGACACAAACAGAGATTGCAACTGAACTAAAGATATCACAGGCGCAGGTAAGTAGATTAGAGAAAAGTGCAATTGCCAAATTAAGACCCGCATTTTCATAGCACTTAAGGTTATAAAAATGCGGGTTATGATCATTGACAAATGGTGATTTTAGAGGAATATAGATAAAATCTTAAAATCCAAAATCCTTATAAATATCAGTTGGTGGTTGTGGTGTGTCATCATCGTCAACAGGCGTGATTTTAATGTCGTGCTCAATAAAGTCAAGTTGTTTTTGCATGAAACGCTTTGCTACAAATTTGCGTGTAAAGAGCAATCCACCTAATGAGAATAAAAGATAGAGTGCAGGACCAATTATATAGTAAATGAGTTGTGGCAAACCTTCATCGCTATTTAACACGTTCAAAAATGAAATTGCTGAAAATGCAAGATGAGCAAAGAAATAAAAATCAGCCAATCGAGAAAAAGCTCGTCCGATGTCTCCCATGTAAATAAATTCATGTTGAGCTATCAAGAATCCTAGAAATAAAAAGAAAGAATAAACAATCAAATTAAAGAGACCATCAAAATTCTCGATGTTAGGATTAACATAATAAAGCAATCTAACAAGGGCCATTACACCAGTGGATGCGATGACAGATATTCGCGCGAGGTTCTTAAAATTTTTGGCCCCTGTGGTTCTGATACCAGTCCTTTTTAAAATTGTGTTTGCGATACTGATAATAATTTCTATTACGACCAAGAAAAAAAGAACAGTTATTATAATACCAATAGTCCAAATGGTTTGAATAAGATTAGGTGTTAGTTGCTCTGGCCCATAATCTATAATCTCTGGAAGATACTCGACAAGCATACCTTTAGTTACAGATAATTGATAAACACATGAAGCAAAAATAGTAGCAAACAAGATGACTATATAAAATATAGATGGTAATTTTGTTAACTTTTTAAAGATAATTCGTGTTTTGATCATAAATATTGATATTCTCCTTGAATATAGTTAAGAGGAAGTTTCCTATTTTTTGTAGATTTTAAGAACTTAAGAGAATTGATATAATTCGTTCAAATGCCGCCTTCTCTGTCATAAGCCCACTTTTTATATTTGATTCGGTTTCAGTAAGAGCAAATAAATTTCTAGAAAGGGTTTGAGCAGAATAATTTTTTGCTAATTCTCTTGCCTTATAAATAGCAAATTGCTTAACTGAAAATATGTTTACAAGTTGATCGTCGCTTTTGTCAGAAATTTTTACATAATACATTCTTCGGAATTGATTAGTCAGTGATACAAGAATATATATGTATGAAACACCTGCTGTGATAAACTTGTCAAGAATTTTTAAAGCCTTCGACTTGTTGCCACTTGTAATTGCACCTGTAAAATCATACATTTGATTTTCTTCAGTATCTGACACTAAAAGTTCGACATCTGCTAGTGTAACTTGTCTACCCTCACAATAAGCTTCTAGTTTAGACATTTCCGTTGATATTTTAGCCATATTGCAAACAGTGTAGGTAATTAATGTATTAATTGCTGATGCTTCAATTCCACCTATTTTTGAGAAATTGTTACTAATAATAGTTCTAAGTTCGAACGGGTCGGATTTTTTTGCATCTATTATAGTCATTTTCTTTTTTATATTAGCTGACAACCCAGTTGTGTTCAGAAAAACTAAATACTTATCGCCAGCACCGTCAATAGCCGCTTCAATGATATCAGAATTTTTTTCCTTTACCTTAGTTTTCTTTTTTGATTTTGTCTTAGGAGGTGTTTCCTCTTTTTTTGCGGATTTGGATTCACTGATAGAAATATTTTTAACGATAATCACATGATTTCCTGAAAAAAACGAGAAAAACTCGACAGCATTAAGTATATCTCTAAAATCACTAGGTTCATCTAGAATATTAAGATTAAATGACCTGTTTTCATTAGGCACGAGGTTTATAAAAAAATTTACTGCGTGGTCGCACCAATAAGGGTCATCACCTTCAATTAGAAATATTTTGCTGTTAGCCTCTCTGAGACTTTGAAAATTAAGCATAGATGCTTTCATAACATAATTATATAACAATTACTCATGAAATGCAAAATAATGTAAATAAAGAAGTAAAATTTTAAATTAAATATGGGTGTTAAAAGGTTTAAAAATATTAAAATCGAAAAGGCTATGCTTTTAATTTAAATATTTGAATTATGAGAATTTTTAAATAGGATAACCTTCTGCCAAATTGAATAACAGTTGCACATTTTTAAGTTTTTTCTTGATATCGGCCAGAATAGCTATTGTAACATAACAGCATAACACTATATTCTATTGTCACAAGTGATAATTTTTGATATTGTAGGTTTGTAAATGAAAGAGTTGCAAATAAGTTTAAATTTTTTTCAGAAATGGCATCAAAACGCTTGACTATATAAAAGTTATACTATATAATTATTATAGTTAGCAATTGCTAACTCCCAAATTTGTAAATAGTGCGGTACAGTCGTAGATATAATTTTCCTTATGTGTGCTTATGACTGTGCCGCATATTTAAATATGGAAACAACCGAAAACCTGTCTATTTAATGATATAATAACCAGCCTGGTAAATTGCATTTCATTTTAAAGAGTTTACAGCCGTTTAATAATTTCTGCTTAATTTTTCTTTGATTATTTTTTAATTAATCTTTTGCAAAAGCGGATTTACTTATCATAGAAGCCGTTTGTCGCACGCTTTTTTACAATTAATTATCATGTTAGTTTAATTATAAGCTATTTATTCAAATGTTGTTGACTAACAACTATTAATGACTATAATAATAATCAATATTTCAATTATTTTGTGATTCTATGGAATACAATCTCTATCAACTTTACTTCGGCTATATTCCAGATGTTTTGAACAGTCTGAAGCAAGTTTAAAATGGAATTATGGAGAGGAATTTACTGTACAATATCCACAGATACATATAGCACAAACGTCTTATTCCAAGCGAAAGGAGTGACTAATTGTGTCCAAAATGACAAAAAACCAATAAAAACGAAAAGCAAACTAGGAAAAACAGGTTTAAAACATTAAAAATGCAAAGAAAACCTAGAAAAGAGCAACAATTTAGAAAATATAGCTAGTTTTCCCAAAAATTGAAAATTTGTCGAATTAGATTTTTGTTTTTGGTTGTGCCCATATTAGTGGTTGATCACAAAAGATCTAATTTAAGATTATGATTTAGAAAAATATATTCTTCTAAATTTTCTGACGCAAAAGATTTCTATTTTAAAAAGTTTTTAGTAATTTGCTTGATTTTTATCTCTTTTAATGCTAATATAATATACATTATTTTTTTGTTGTTCTCAATGATCAAATTTAGTAGGTTTTACACTATATAAATATGAGTGCAAAGCCTGCACTGAGTTCTTTTCAGATAATTAATTAATTAATTATAGGTTATTTCAAAGCAAATTATTGCTATGGTATATAAACCTGACTAGAATTAAGCATGCGAGCAAGAAGATACATTGTCAACAAAATGTAGTTTAGTCGAAGAGTAAAAAAAATTGCGCTTATAGTTTAAAGGATAAAACAAGGCCCTCCTAAGGCTTAGCTCTAGGTTCAATTCCTAGTAGGCGCGCCACGCGTACACTCTGTATCACATTTTAAAGACTAACACCTAGTGAATACTGGGTGTTTTGCATTTAAAGAAAGCGAACAATATTTGAGAAAGAGACATATTTTTAAAATTCGAATTTTTAATTGATCAAGTTTTTTTTGGTATTCATTTTAAACAAATTGTTCAATATTTAAAACCGCATGCTCGAGCAAATTGTCTGGCATTTTCATAGCCATCGTCAATTCTATTTAACAAATGCGCGTTAGATCCAAATGTTAAATTTTTGCCGCATGATTCTCTATATCTTTTTATTATAGCAGATTCTGGTATTGTGTGTGTGGGGGGGGGAGATTTGACATTAGTATTAAGTTCTATAGTTTTATCTAGACTAATTGCTTTTTTGTGGATCATATCAATAATATGATTTGCCCACCAAAAGTCACATAAAAATTTGTCGCTAAACTGGCTACAACCCAATTTTTTGGGCCTATCAAAAAATTTTACTCCGATTTAACGAAAAATTTTCAAAATTTCTCA
>JAIRKT010000084.1 GCA_031259965.1 Christensenellaceae bacterium
TATGGAACTAGTAAAAAAATTAAATTTCAATATCTAAATTTATAAGAGGTTTTGAAAGCAAATTTTCATAAACTGGTACTTGCTATAAACCTAAAATTGGAGAAGTTACAGATTAAAATTATTGGATTTTTGTTACACACTTTTAATTTTTTTGCTTTTTAAAAATTGACTAATTTTTAATTTTAAAACCTTCTATCATATTGTTATGATATAAATATATAATAGCGCCAAAAAACATTAGACTCAGATAAAAGTGCATTTTAAAAAGAGCAATTTTTTTTAATATTCAATTGAAATAACAGTTATATAATAAATTTTATTATGTGTGTTATTCAGTTATAGTAACAAAAGAGGGCAGATACCAATTTAAATTTTGATGATTAAAAAATGAAAAAAATAGGAGAAATGCTCAATTCATAATACAACCTAAAAAAAGGATAAAAGTAAAAAAATGAATTTGAAAACTTTGTAAACAAATTTTTAGAGCTTTTATTTAAAACTAGCGCTAATTATGATGTTAAATCTAATAAAGAATTTGGGTGAGTTTAAATGAAACATTATGAATAAATTTAATAGTCCAGCAAAAGAACTGATATGAATAAAAAAGCAAAGCTTTGAATCAAATCGTACATAAAAGCAATCTTTACAAATATTTACAATAACAAAACCATTTCTTACTGAATAAATTTCAAATTTAAGATATAATATAAGAAAATCTTAAAGGAGTATTTTTTAGTATATGAAAAAGACATTAAGTATCATTTCAATTTGTTTGTGTTTATGCCTTTGTATAGCAATAGCTTTTGTAGGTTGCACCAACACGCAAAGTGAAAAAGAAATCTTAGTAATATCCAGAGAAGCTGGTTCAGGCACACGTGACGCATTTGATGGATTAATCAAAAATAGTGCAGGTGATTCGTTAGCAAAAAAATCCGATGGCAGTGCTTATGAATCTAGCATTTTTGTTAGTAGTTTAAATATGCAAAGTGGGACATCCGCTGTAATAACTAAAGTTGCAAGTACAGTTAATGCAATAGGATATATTTCACTAGGATCTGTTGATGATACAATAAAAGCCATATCAGTTGATGGTGTGAGCCCATCTGCAAGCACTGTTTTAGATGGAACTTATGCGTTAAAGAGGCCATTTGTAATAATGACAAAAAAAGGATTAGATTTAACTGCTGCTAGTGCAGATTTCATGAAATATTTAAAATCAAAGCAAGCACAAACAATTGTTGATGCTAATAAGTATGTCAAACAAGAGAATAGTGATCAAGTTGACTATGTTGCACCGGCCAGTGCGATAACTGGTAGTGTGATTTTGAAGGGATCAACATCAGTTGAGCCTCTTATGCAGAAACTGATTGCAGATTATCAAACAAAAGGTGGCACTAATGTGACTGGAGTTGCGTTTGATCTTGACGCTCAAGGATCAAGCGCTGGCATATCTGCTACAAAAGCGGATATAGAGGGCACTGTTATAGGTATGAGTAGTTCTGCACTAAAGGCTGCTGATGCTGAGTCACTAGATGCTTTTAATATTGCTCTAGATGCAGTTGCAATTATTGTAAATAAAGAAAATACAATAACAAATTTAACAGTAGCACAGATATTTGATATTTACACAGGAAAAATAACTAAATTTTCCGAAATAGGATAAACTGATTGAATGAAATTAATTAAAAATCAAAAGACGAAAGAAAGTATTTTCAAATTAATTTTTGCAATGACCGCAGTATTCACAATATTTGCGGTTATTGCTATAATTGTATTTTTATTATATTATTCAATACCAGCATTTCAAAAAATAGGCTTTTTCAATTTTATTTTTGGAAAAGAATGGAATAGCTCTAGTGCAGACACTTATGATGGTGAAATGCAAGGAATGTATGGAATTCTGACAATGATAGTTGGAAGTCTTTTTGCGACATCAGGCGCTATCTTGGTGGGTGGAACACTCGGCTTTTTTACAGCCATATTTATAGCTGAATTCTGTCCTAAGAAATTGAAAAAGATATTTTCAAACGCAATTAACTTGCTAGCGGGGATTCCATCTGTTGTGTATGGGTTTTTTGGGATGCGCGTATTGCTGCCTCTGCTCGGCAACTTTAGTGCAAATGGTGATGGATCTGGAATTTTATCGGTTAGCATAATACTTGGGATAATGATTATGCCTACAGTAACTGCATTGAGTACATCATCATTAGAATCTGTTGATCGCAACTATTATGAGGGTTCTATTGCGCTGGGTGCGAGTCGCGAACGATCTGTGTTTAAAGTCATAGTGCCAGCATCAAAAAGTGGAATAATTGCTTCTATTGTTTTGGGAATTGGTAGGGCTGTTGGTGAAACTATGGCTGTAGTTATGATTGCTGGTAATAATCCAGTTTTTCCAACCACACTCTTTTCGAGTTTTAGAACTACTACCGCCAACATTGTAATGGAAATGAGTTATGGTGGAGAACTTCAAACTGGTGCTCTTATTGCAACAGGGGTTATTCTTACATTCTTTATTTTGGTTATAAATATTTGCTTTAATATGGTTAAAAAACCAGCAAATAGCACTAGCAACAATAAATTCATGGTTTATTTATCGGGCATTAAACAAAAGTTTGAAAAAAGTAAATTTTTGAATATTAAATCTGAGAGTTTAACTCGAACAAAATTCTTAACTAAATCAAGACATTTGGATATAGTGGCTATCTCTCTAAAACACTTCTCATTTATATCTGCATTTTTAGGTATAGTTGCATTATTAACTACGATAATATTTATATTCGTTAATGGATTCCCCTATATTAGTAGTGAGCTTTTGTTCGGAGAATTTAATTATGGTGGCGACCCTAGCATATTCTCATCTATAGTATCTACTCTTATGTTGGTCTTTTTAACTTCACTATTAGCATTTCCAATTGGAATTATGGCTGCAATCTTCTTAGCTGAGTATTCAAAAAGAGATAGTAAATTAGTTAGGTTAATTAGACTGATGTCTGAGACATTAAGCGGAATACCTAGTATAGTGTACGGACTTTTTGGCATGTTGTTTTTTTCACAACTTTTAAAACTGGGCACATCTATTTTAGCTGGTGGTTTGACTCTAACGCTTATGATAATTCCTACTACTATAAGAGGAACTGAAGAATCACTGCTAATGGTAAATGAGAGTTTGAGGGAAGCGAGTTATGCACTGGGCGCTGGAAAGCTTAAAACTATACGGCGAGTGGTGCTGCCTAGTGCGCTGCCTGGAATTTGTGCCTCTGTAATACTAGGGATAAGCAGAATGATAGCAGAGTCCGCACCTGTTTTGTTTACAATGGGTGCATCGATAAAACCAATGCCTAAGAATTTCAAAAGCAGTGGGGCATCACTTGCGGTGGCTTTATATGCGCTAGGCCGTGAATGGATGCACATCAATGAGTCCTACGCTACTGCATGTATATTAATTATACTAGTGCTTTTGTTGAATTTGTTGTCACAGGGGATTGTTAAAGTACTAGGCAAGCGGATAAAAGGTGCTTAGCGACTAGCTGCATTTAGAAGAAAGGAGAAAAATGGAGAATAACATTTGCATAAAAACCAAAAACTTGAATTTGTTTTATGATGCGTTTCAAGCATTAAAAGAGGTAAATTTAGAAATTCCACAAAAAGAGATTACAGCGTTTATAGGTCCATCTGGATGTGGTAAAACCACACTGCTAAAATGTTTTAACAGGATGAATGATTTGATAAAAGGGTGCAAGAAAACAGGCCTTATTGAAATAAATGGTGTTGACATAAACTCAGACATAGATGTTAACGCTCTTAGGCGCGACGTAGGCATGGTTTTCCAAAAACCGAACGTATTTCCGATGAGTGTGCAAGATAATATTACATATGGTCCTATGACGCATGGAATAAAGAAAAAAAGTGTCTTAGATAATATTGTGTTTGACTCCTTGCATAGAGCGGGGTTGTGGAATGAAATAAAAGATAGATTGAATAAATCTGCGTTAAGTTTGTCGGGTGGACAACAACAGCGATTATGCATTGCGAGGGCATTAGCTGTAGCACCATTAATATTGTTAATGGACGAACCTACTAGCGCATTGGATCCTTTATCAACTTCCAAAATAGAGGATTTATGTGAAGAATTAAAAAAGGATTATACGATCGTTATAGTAACGCATAATATGCAACAGGCAGTTAGAATATCAGATAACACCTCTTTTTTTCTGTTGGGCGAAATGTTGGAATTTGGGAAAAGCGACGAAGTGTTTGCAAATCCAAAAAATAAGAAGTGCGAAAATTATATAACAGGGAGGTTTGGTTAAATGTTTAGGAATAAACTAGATGAAGAATCAAGTAAACTACATGATGATCTTGTAAAACTAGGTGCGATGAGTGAAGCTGCGATAGGCAGTAGCATAGAAGCACTTATGACTAAAAATATAGATTTAGCATTAACAGTAGTTGAACATGATAAAGATGTAAATAATTTAACTTCTGTTATTGAAAGTGAAGCGTTGAAAATTCTTTTGAAGAGACATCCAGTAGCAAGCGATTTTAGAATGATATCATGTGCCCTAAAAATTGTTTCTAATATTGAAAGAATAGCAGATCAAGCACAAGATATAGCAAGTATAACTGTAAATCTCAAAAATGAGGATTATATCACAAAGCTCGGGAAAATTCCAAGGATGGCAGATATTTCAAAAAAGATGTTAAAACTATGCATAGATAGTTTTGTAGGGCTCGATGTTAAACTAGCTGAAGAAGTTTTAGCATTAGATGACGAATTGGATAATTTATTTTTGCAAACAAAAGGTGATATGGTAAAATTAATATCGAACGATCCTAAATATGCTGATGTTGCAATATATTTGATGATGATTGCAAAGTATTTTGAAAAAATAGGTGATCATGCGGAGAATATCGCTGAGTGGGTTATTTTCGAAAAAACAGGTGAGAGGAAAAATTTTAGATTATTGTGATATGGATAATAAATATTTAATATATAACGTTGAAGATGATGAGAACATACGAGATCTAATACATTACACATTGACTAGAGAAGGTTATCTAGTTAGGTCGTTCGAAAATGGTGAGGATTGTCTAAAGGTAATTGAGGATGATAAACCAGCATTAATCCTGTTAGATATAATGTTGCCTGGTATAGACGGAATCACATTACTTAAACAATTAAGAAGTGAATATGGTTACCTCAATTTTAAAATTATTATGGTAACCGCGAAAGCAGGCGAGATTAATATGTTGAATGGTCTAAATCTAGGTGCTGATGATTATATAACAAAACCATTTTCGATACTTGAGTTAATTGCTAGGGTGTCAGCACACATTAGAGGTCTAAGTACTAATTCAAAACAAGCCTTTGAGTTTTCAAAAATTAAAATCTATCCAAAGAGTCGAGAAGTAAAAGTCGAGAATAGCCAGGTTAAATTAACATATATAGAGTTTGAACTATTAAAACTTCTGTTAACACACATAGGTGAGGTCATCGATAGATCACGTATTTTAAATGAAATATGGGGGACCGATTACTATGGAGAGAGTCGAACTATAGATATACATATAAAAAACTTAAGGGTTAAACTTGGAAAATATGGCGACAGTATAGTAAGTATTAGAGGCGTCGGATACATGATGAAGGCGGAATAAAAAATGAGACGTGCCACAGGTATTTTGTTAGTATTAACTGTAGCAATTACATTACTAATATTCATATTAGTGATGTCGATAATCTTATACCACGCCAACAAAAAATCATACGAAAAGCAAGCAATAAAAACCTACAATTTAGTTGAATCAACTATACTAATGAAGGATGATGATTTAGATTATCAGTTTTTATCCAAATTATCTCAAGATGCAGACATCCGAATATCATTAATAGATATAGATGGGAATGTTCTGATTGACTCTAAACAAGAAAACACGGATAGTATGTCCTCACATTCACAAAGGCGCGAGATTATAGTAGCACTTGAGGGCGGATTGGGTCAAGATACAAGAAGGTCAGACAGTTTTGATATTGATTATTTGTATATAGCCAAACTAATTCAAAACGAAAACAATCAAAACAATTTGCCAGATAAATTTGTTTTAAGAATAGCGGTTGAAATAAGTTCAATATATTCTTATCTTTTATACATATCACTTGCTGCACTATCAGTGTTTGTTGCTTTGATAATAATTACATATTTCCTTTCAAAACCAATAACAACAAAACTATTAAAACCATTTGAATTGATAAGCAAAAAATTAGAGAGTGTTTTAAAATCAAGTGATGCTGAGGATTCGCCTGTAAAACAAATAGTTTTAACAAAATATGATGATGTAAACGCAATTTTAAGTGACATCGATATCGTATCATCTAAAATAATTGAGTATACAGACCAGATAAAAGACGATAAAGAAAAATTAGATCTTATTTTGGAAAATATTGAGAGTGGGGTAATTGCAATCACTTTTGATGGGAATATTCAATCTGCAAACAAAAAAGCCTTAAACATTTTTAATATACCACCTGATGCTAGTTGTAATATAAAGGATTATATACGAAATACAGAATTCATTAAATACCTTGATAATTCGATTATCGAAAATAAATTTAGCGTATTTGATATTGTTATATCTGGTGGTAAAATTTTTGAGATAAGAATAACACCGATATCAACACAATTTGTTTCATTCATCGTCACTGCAACTGATGTAACGAGTCAAAGGCAATTAGCTGATACAAAGCAAGCTTTTTTTGAAAACGCAGGACATGAGTTAAACACTCCACTATCATCAATTCTAGGATATAGTGAGATTCTTTTGACTAGCAACAAGACCAATAGGAAGTTTTTAGATATCATCAACAAGGAAGCGCTGCGAATGAAGACCTTGATTAGTGATATGTTAAAAATATCTGAATTAGAAACTCATGTCCTTAGTAATGATATTGAATTTGATTTAAGTAGTGTGGTAGATAAATTAGTAGAATTATATAAGACCAGAGTATCAATCAAAAGAATCGAGATTAAAACATCACTAATTAATGCCTATATATATGCAGATCCAGAAAAAATAGCTACACTTCTATCAAATCTGATAGATAATTCGATTAAATATACCAATGATGGAGGACTAATCGAAATAATTTTGAAAATTAGCAATGACAATGTTGTAATGTCAGTTAAAGATAATGGAATAGGTATTCCTGAAATTTATCTAAACAGAGTTTTTGAAAGATTTTTTAGAGTAGATAAGGGTAGGTCAAGACGAGAGGGTGGAACTGGTTTGGGTTTGTCAATTGTCAAACACATAGCTGACAGATATAATGCGCAAATTTCTATAGAGTCTGATAGTACTGGCACAAATGTGCGTGTAAAATTTGATAACGCAAGAAAAACTTAATAATTTAAGAAATATCAGAGATCTGCAAGATTTGTAAATTTAAACATACAGAAAGAAGGCAGAAAAATTATTTTTAAAAGATTTGCAAAAAATCATGTTATTTTGCAAAAAATACTTTATAATTATCAAATGATGTGATATAATTAACAAGGTACATATGACATCGTTGTATGTTGCTAAAAAACTTTTTATGGAGTTTCTTCATGACACAAAATCAACATGTTTTAGATTTCGTTGCGAAGTATCAAGCTCTTATGAATCCTGATAATGTAGTATGGATTGATGGGAGCAAACAACAGAAGGCAGATCTCACAGCGGAAGCAATTTCTACAGGTGAAGTTATAAAATTAAATAATAAATTGTTACCTGGGTGTTTATATCACAGAACTGCAGTAAATGACGTAGCTAGGGTTGAAAATCGTACTTTCATTTGCTCACGCGAGAAGGAAAATGCAGGGCCTACTAACAATTGGATGGATCCACAAGAAGCTTATGCTAAACTTGATGCTATAGCCAAAGATTGTATGGTTGGTAGGACAATGTATGTTATTCCATTTAGCATGGGGAAGATTGGATCACCATTTGCAAAATACGGAATTGAAATCACAGATAGCATTTATGTCGTATTAAATATGATAATAATGACGCGCGTTAGTGATAAAATATTAGACAAAATTACAGATGGCGTATTTGTTCGTGGTATTCACAGTAAAGTAAATATAGACGAAGAAAACAGGTATATTTGTCAATTCCCTGAGGATAACACAATTTATTCTTTGAATAGTGGCTACGGCGGAAATGTCTTATTAGGCAAGAAATGTTTTGCACTACGTATCGCATCATATCAAGGCTGGAAGGAAGGTTGGATGGCTGAGCATATGTTAATACTGGGCATTCAAAAACCAGATGGCGACACAAAATATATAGCGGCAGCGTTCCCATCAGCATGTGGCAAGACAAATCTAGCTATGTTAATACCTCCCGAGTGTTATACTTCAAAAGGTTATAAAGTGTTTACAGTAGGTGATGATATTGCATGGATTCGTAAAGGAAAGGGCGGCAAATTATACGCTGTAAATCCTGAAAATGGATTCTTTGGTGTGGCACCTGGCACTAATATTAAATCAAATCCAAATGCACTCACATGTACGAAAAAAGATACAATATTCACAAATGTAGTATATAATCCAGAAAATGGTACAGTATGGTGGGAAGGACTGGACAAGAATCCACCAACAAACGCGCTTGATTGGAAGGGCAATCCATGGGTACCAAATTCAGTTGACGCAAACGGAGTAAAAATTAAAGGTGCACATCCAAATAGCAGATTTACAGCACCAGCTAAAAATTGTCCTTGCTTGTCGTCCGAATTTGAAAGCAAAAAAGGTGTACCTCTAACCGCCATTATTTTTGGTGGCAGAAGAGCAAAAGCCGCTCCATTGGTATATGAGGCATTTGATTGGAAACATGGTGTTTTCGTAGGTGCTGTTATGGCATCTGAAACCACTGCAGCTGCCGCTGGTCAAGTTGGAGTTGTTAGACATGATCCAATGGCTATGTTGCCTTTCTGTGGTTATCACATGGGTGATTATTTCCAACATTGGTTAGATATGGGTAAAAAGGCCAAATCTGGTGCCCCACGTATATTTAATGTAAACTGGTTTAGAACCGATGCAGATGGAAAGTTTGTATGGCCTGGTTATGGTGAAAACATGCGTGTACTAGATTGGATACTTAGACGCTGTGAAGGATTAGTCGATGCAAAAGAAACTGCAATTGGTTATGTGCCATATGTACAGGATATCGAACTCGAGGGTGTAAATATTCCAAGAGATGTTGTGGATTCTATCTTGAATGTTGACAAAGAAACATGGCTTGCAGAAACAGAGGATATAGAAAAATTCCTTAGCAAATTTGGTGACAAATTGCCCGCAGCACTGAGTAAACAATTAAAAGCACTTAAATTAAGAGTGAAAAGGATACCTAGAAAACTTTCTAAATAGATAATCGGACTTCCCAGTACTCAGATAATGAGTTCTGGGAAGTTTTTGTTTTTATAGATATTTGAGGTTATAATGTCAAAACTATATTATCAAGGCCATGGGTCATTCAGATTAACTACAGATAGTGGCCGTGTCATTTATGTAGATCCTTATGCTGGAACTGGTTATGATTTAAAAGCTGATATAATACTGGTATCACATGAGCATTTTGATCATATTGAAATCAAAAAATGTACTGGACATGAAAATGCACAAGTATTCACTTATAAAACAGCCCTTACAAACGGTGTATACAAGAAATTACAATACGAAAATATAGAAATACAGGCAGTGCCTGCAGGTGGGAATAAAAATCATGATATTTCTAAATGTGTTGGTTTTCTAATAACAATAGATGATTTAAAAATCTATGCAAGCGGCGATACATCAAAAGTTGATTTTATGTTTGAGCTATCAAAACTAAATCTAGATTATGCTATTTTTTGTGGAGATGGTATATACAACATGGATTTAGAAGAAGCCGCAGACTGTGCTAGAATTGTTAATGCTAAACATAATATTATAATTCACTTAAAACCAGGTGAACTTTTTGACAAAAAACGAGCACAGGCATGGACTGCACCAAACAAAATAATAATAGAACCGAACCAAGAAATAATATTATGACAAAAATTCATATTAATTTACTCTAAAATTGTAATTAATGGTGCAAATTTTCAATAAAAGATTTGGTCTTCTGATTAAAAAGAATTCTGAAAAACCATATAAGACCTAAATACCTTATTGGTTTTTTATCTATACAAACGAGCTGTTGCGCTAAATTGTGGTTGAAATTAGAATTTTATAAAGGGAATTAAACTAAAAGATCTTATTTCTCTATTTAGCAAGAGTGTTACATCAACGTTTGAATTTCCGATATTATCAATATTAATAAAAAGTTCAATCTGTGATGAGACAAATCTCTCCTTTGCAGTAGCTGAATTGTATATCCAATTAATAATTAAATGTGATGGTACATCGATTTTTGTCTTATGTTTTTTTAGCAATTCAAGTGATGAGCGCTTTAATTCTTTAATATACGATAATATTTTAATGGTATTAGATCTGCATGGTACTTTACACAAAATATCTAATTGCATGTATATTATATCAATTGATGATAACACATATTTGTTTTCATTATCATTTTTCATTTTTTGATTATATTCACGTGCCATAATCTCCATATAATCTAAATTAATATTATCATTCATGATACGATAGTATATGCAAATCAAAAAATAATTGTTAACACCAAAGTGAGGTTATAACTTAAAATGCTAACTAAATGCAAAATTATCAAATAAGATTTTAGTTGCTTTTTTAATTGTTTATCAAATGATGTAATTTTAAATTAACTTTGGTGTTATTAATGATTAAGAGCGTGTTATATGATACTTATTAATGCCGTTCAAAAACGGCCAAAAACCCTGTTTTTTTTAAGCAAGTAAAAAAAGTTTAAAATTCAAATTCTATTTTATTGCATAAATCACTTGACAATCTATGAAGCTATGTAATAATATATGCATTGCAACAAAGTGGAGGCCGTTTATGGCATATAATTCAATACATATAAATAAAAAAACTGGCGCAAAATATCTATATGTTAGTGAAGGGTACTGGGATAAGGAAAAAAAACAATCCAGAAACAAACAAATTTGTTTAGGCAGAATTGATGATGTTACTGGTGAAGTAATACCATCTGGTAGAGCAAAACGAGACCCTAACAAAATTATGAATGCAGTAAAGTCTAATATTACAAAAGCTAGTAACCGCATAATTGGACCAATTCGCTTGTTAGATAAACTTGCAAATGACCTGGGACTTGTTCAAATATTGTTGCAAATATTTGGTAGTGAAATTTGTAATTATCTGCTGAGTTTGGTTTTTTATCTAGTTTTAAAAGGGAAACCTTTATCTTTGTGTGATACGTTTGCAGATAGTTATGAGCATCCATATAACGATACTATTACTAATCAAAAAACAAGTGAAGTGTTGAGTAAAATTACAACTGATAATTTTCAATCCTTTTTTATAAGTTGGTTTAACACATTATCAGAAGATGAATATTTTTATCATGACATAACATCAATATCCTCCTATTCGAAAAACAATACATTTGTCGAATGTGGATATAATCAGGACAATGAAAAGTTGCCTCAGATCAATTTAGCAGTAATATTTGGGAGGAGAAGTGGGCTTCCAGTATGTTTTAGAGTATTACCTGGATCAGTAAATGATGTATCTACATTAGAGACCACCCTAAAATCATTATTCTTTATTGATCAATACAAAATGACATTTGTAATGGATAGAGATTTTAATAGCATGAAGAATATTTGTGAGTTGTTTAATCACCATCATCATTTTATTTTAGCCACGAGTTCGACCAGAATATGGATAAAGGAGCTGATATTAGCAAAAGAAGAGGGCTTAGTTGCCACTAAAAACTTTTACTATATAGATCAAGACGGAATATATATGCAAACATATAAGCAAAATTTAGACAAGCACCGCTGCTACTTGCATATTTATTTTAACGATGTGAGAAGGTCGATAGACTTTACCAATTTCCTTATTGAGCTTTCCGAGTACAAAAAAAAGTTAGAAAACAAATTAATAAAATTAACAGACATAGATAACTACAAGAGATATTTTGTTATAGAAGATACACCAAAAAAGGGAATTAAAGTTGACTATAATGAAGAAGAAATCGAATTAGTGCGGTCAAATTTAGCAGGTTATTTTTGTATTTTAACATCGGAGAAAATGACTGCTTTAGAGGCTTTAACTATTTACAGAAACAAAGATGCTGTTGAAAAATGTTTTGATGATTGCAAAAACGAATTGGACCTATTTAGATTAAGAATTCAGTCCGATAATCCCTTAAGTGGAAAATTGTTCATCCACTTCATTGCGTCCATCATATACAGTCAAATTAGAAATATTAAGAACCAAAATAGTAATTTAAAAAACCTAGGAGTAGAGGAAATATTGACTAAACTAGAAACAATATCCGTTACAAAATATACAGGACGTTATGATAGTGTGACAACAAAAATAGGAGCTAAACAAAGGGAAATTTTAGAGGCATTCAACGTGAAAATCTAAATTTAATTGCGAAAAGGGATTTTAGAATTCAATACAAAAACTCAACCTAGTTACGAAATGAGGTTCAAAGTAATTAACTATTAAAAATGAAGGTAAATAATAGTCAAATGCTAATTTTTATGTTGTAAAATGACTAGAATTAATTATAATATTTAAATAATGTGGATTTATGTTCACAGAAAATTTTCATAAAAAAGCTAACTCAATTACGCAAAAAGTGATTAAAATGAAAAGATAATTCACATCTGCTAATAAAATTTATAGTATATTTGCGAATATTTTTAATAGTAAAATATAATCACGAAAGCACAATATGTAATGTCAATTTTGAGCTGTGTAAATGTATTGGTGCGAGCGTATGTTCAAAGAAAAACAAGAGCGTAAAGAAAGAATCGAATGATGTTTATCTCATCAAAACACTCGCAGAGCATTGGTCCAGAGTTTGGAAATGAATTTTCTGTTCGTTTGCTGCCCGGCACGACAGTTTTATCGTGTTGTTCATACAAACGCACTGCGTTCGCAATTGAAATGGTCACAATGTAGACGGATCATACGCATGCCGTATACGGAGAATAAGTATAAAATAAGCATTTCAAAAAAGCAAAAATTTTAAATAATAAGTTTAATTTTATTATCATGTGTTGCAGATGAGTATAAAATGTGATATAATTATAAAGTAATTTATTATATTTTTAATACTTAAACAAGCAAAAGTAAATTAAATATAATAGTTATGAAGCTTTATGTTATATTAAGATAACTGTTTTGATTTTTTATTTCTTATATAATCATGCAATAGTCTTATCTAATATAAACTGACCCTTTCAAACAAAATTTATATCATCAAACTTAAAACTTGAAACTGAAGGTAAATATGAGAAAAAAAGTTATAATTACACTCGAGACAATATTAATAATTACTGTTCTAATGATGTTGTTGGTAGCGTGTGTTCCAAAAAATTTAGATGCCGCAAGAGATAAACTAGCGGGCAAAGGCTACACAGAAATTTCTGGTGCTGGTTGGGGATCAAAGATTACATCTTTTGCACAAGGCTATGTTAAGCATGTAAAAGAAATATATGAAGCAAATACGGATAGTGATTATATAGTCGTTATTTGGTTTAATGATTCAAAAAAGGCAAAAGAGTTTCTTAAGATTGTAAATGATAAGGAAACATGGTTTGAAGAAATCAAAGCCGTTTTGGGCAGTTATTCAACTGATTATACTATGCCTACACAATCTGGAAAAGTAGTTTATTTTGGAACAAATAATGCTATTAAGGATTTAAAGTCTTAGTTGAAATACATCTGCATCTATAAATTAGTGTTTTAATGTTGTTTGTGGACTATAATATGCATATTATATCTTAACTTGTTAATTTAATAATTAAAGACAATATTTTACAATGTACTTTACTTTTATATATATTTAAGATACAATTAATTAACGCTAGTTTCAAAGGATTATAAACATGAGATTCACAGAATTCTTAGAATACCTTAAAGATAATTTTCCAGATCCAGCTAAAAGAGGATACGAATTTGA
>JAIRKT010000005.1 GCA_031259965.1 Christensenellaceae bacterium
TGGCACTTGTAATATTATATCACATTGCAATTCAATATGCAAGTATTTTGAATAAAAATTTGATTTATTTTAATGAAATCGTAAATTATTAATTTGAATTTGGTTGCATAGTGCCTAAATGTGCGGAAATTAGGAAAATGGTAAATATACGGGGGAAGTTATCATGACATTGGCCTATAATCCTCCTATTGACCAAAATTATGGCAGCCAATATTGTCGAACAAATATTGATGTAAGTTTTGGTACTTATAAACACAACAAAAAGGGTGAATTGAAATTCTCTGGTCAGGTCCCTCTTGAGGAGGAATGGTCATAAATATGAATTTTCTCGGGTCAAAAAAGGCTATAAATTGAGTCCATGCAAATCATATTATAGAAATTTAAAAAATGGAATAAAAGTTTGTGAGGGCTGGAAAATCCGTATTAATATGATTGAGCGTGATGATTTAGAGCCTAATCAAGAGTTTATTCTTATTGTTACTATCAAAGGAAAGCAGAAGGATCAAGTTTATAATGATGTTGTGCAGGGTCTCCAAAGCCATGGTTTCATTGCTGTTAATCTTGAAACACAATATCAAATTAGAGAAAAAATCAAGTAAAAAGCAATGGAAATCCTATACAACAAACTTTGATGCATAACACAGTTTGGGAAATTAGTAATGCAGTTTAATACAACAGCGTCAGATTCAGACAAAAAAAAGACCGACTTAGTACAAAAAATATGTAGCCTTAGAAAAATGAAATATTTGGCAGGAACTAGGGCCTTGATATTTCTTAGAAAATTTCATTTTCTTCCTAATATAACAAAAACGCCCTAAAATGGACGTTTTTGTGGGTTTTGGAGCTGTTACCGGGATTCGAACCCGGGACCTCGTCCTTACCAAGGACGTGCTCTACCGGCTGAGCTATAACAGCATGTTATAAAGATAAAAAGTTTTCATTAAGCGTTAGAGTTTTAGCATGATGAACAGGAAAAGATGACAATTTAAAGACATAGAAACATGCAACAAACGACTTACTCAAAAAACAAAGAGTTAAACAAATGGCTTTTTAAAATTATATATCCTAAATTGTAGAGTTGTCAACAAATTTAGTGCAAAAAAACTTTGATTAAAAGATTATTGTGTGATAACAAAATCAAAAACCAACATTATAAGAAGAAAAAAATGCAAAATCAACGGGATTTTTTATAAATATTTTTAGATTGTTCAAATTACAACTTCTAAAATCTTTAAAACTATAACAATTAAAACTATTACAAACTAGCGGTTTTAACAATTTGGTGCTTTTAGATCGGGCACTATTTAAATAAAATATTGCTTTTTACCTCTTAAATATGTTATACTTTAAAACAAGTATATTTTGTTTACGTAATTCAAAAAAGACACTTATCATCAGATTACAATGATTGCGCAATAATCTTATGTTTTGGGGTCATTCAAAGGCGGCTTATGTCTAAGGTTCTAGTCAAAATTAACTTAATACTGATTATTCTATTGTTTGTGTCACTAGCTATTTTTGCCATCGAAACAATAGATAATTCAAATAATCAGGTGCATGCTGCTGTTGTTTGGGATGATATTACGGAATTAAATCCATATGAAATAAATACAGCAGATGACTGGCTTTATTTAGCTAACAATTGGTCGAGCTTAAATAATCAATATTTTATTTATGTTAAAGTTAAGGCCAATATTTCATTTAAGAACAAGACTTTTACCAGGTTAGGAACGGATGCATATCCTTTTAATGGTTTTTTTGATGGAGGGGGTAAAGTATTTACGGGCATTAGCTATAAAACTAATGAAATAGATCAAAACATTGGTGTTTTTGGTGTTATTGCTGAGAATTCGGAAGTAAAAAACTTAGGTATTTTTGAAGCAGAAATAGAAGGAGATGATACAGTTGGTGCGCTAGTCGGGAAAAATTATGGAAACATAACATCCTGTTTTGCTAATGCTAACATAAGTTCAAGTGGTTTAAATACAGGTGGTTTAGTAGGTTATAATAGTGGAACAATCAGTGTTTCTTATTCGTCGGGTACTATTTCTTTTTACGGAGTAGCACCTACACTTAGTCATGTGGGTGGGCTTGTCGGATATATGGATGGGGGCAGCGTCTCATATTCTTATTCGTTTACAAAGTTTAACGCTATAGGTAGTGAAATATTGGCAGGTGGTCTCATCGGTGGTGTCTATGATAATCAAGTTGAAAAAAACGAAAAACCCACTTTTTTATCCTCCTTTTTTGCTAGCGATATTTTTACTGTAAGTTTGAACAAGTGTGTTGGAGTTAACAAAGATGATACTATAGATTATAACACAAATGCGTCTAATGCAAGTTTAAGGGCCATTAGCAATTTAACTATAGAAAACGCAAATATAAACAATACTTTGCTAGGAACGGTAGGCTTTAATATTTCCGCTCTACAGGGTGCTTGGCAAAACAATTTTAAGATGAACGATGCATCAGCGTTTTTTGGCCCCAGTTTAGCTTTATTTAATAATTCAGATGATACAAAAGATTATTCTTTTAACAGCGTAATAGTACGTCGTTTTGGCGCACTGCCTGGTGCTTCAGGAACATGGGGCACTGAGCCTGAAAATCCCTATGTGATATCAACTACACAGCATTTTACAGACATTGCAGAAGCCGTTTTGGGCCAAAAGAGTACTGCTATTCTTCCTACAGATTATATGGGCAAGTTTTTCTTATTAGATAAAGACATAGATTTTAACGGGAATGTTTTTATTCCTATCGGATCTGAAGCTCGCCAATTTAGAGGAACATTTAATGGTGGAGGACATGTTTTATCTAATATAGCCTTGAGTGCAGCATCTGGCGCTACTGATAATTTAGCGTTGTTTAGATTTGTAGGTTCAGGCGGGTTAATTTCAAACTTAAAAATTGATAGCACTTGTTCTGTTCAAGGTGGCGTAAATGTGGGGGGGCTTGTTGCTGTTTTAACGGGTGCGACAATATCAGATGTTATAGTAGAATCGTATGTTTCTGGAAGGGATAGCATAGGGGGCATTGTAGGGCGTGCGCAGGGCGGCGCTAAAATACAAAATTCGCTAAGTAATGCTAGTGTTAGATATATAGAAAAAACCGCAGCTTGTTATGGAATAGTAGGAACATCTGGTGCTTCCTTAGCTAACACGTGGTATGTAATTTCATCAAATTCTGGTGATGATCATGCAAAAATGGGAGCGCCAACAGGTGCTGGTGCAAACGTATTAGAGACTGGAGATGAAAGTGCACTAAGTGCGACTTTAGCAAATGGAATTATCACATTTACTGCTATAAATAGCGAGGGACAATTAAAACCAGTATATCGCAATATGAACGAGGAAACAGTAGCAGGATCAGGTGCTGGATTATATATTGCACAACCAAATGATACAAACATTACTATATATTTACGATTTGTGCGTTCAATTAGTTTAATAGAAAAAGTGAAAGATAATGAAGATAATGAAATTGCAACGATTGAATTTAGTTTACCAAACGGCTCTAAAACCGCTATGCCTAGTGAATATTATGATGGTCAATCTGTAACCTTATCCACAAAAATAGCGTATGGATATTATTTAAAGGCTGTTTATGCATTAGATGAAAAATCGAGTGAAACAACAATTAATGATTTTGCGTTAACGTATATTGATAATACTGAAGCAGGAGATAGTATTCAGTTAAATATTTCTTTTCTAATTTTATCTAACATAGAAACTTTGTCTATTCATGTTGGGAAAATTTTTCCAGATGAAACCCCTGTTTTAGATAAAGAGTATAATGGTGAGGCTGTTTTATATGAGTATAATCAAAAGGATTTGGTTGAATCATACAATGTAAGCTATTCTTTTAGTACGGGTTTAGCACCAGCTGCTGCGGGCGAAAACTACAGTATAACAATCAATATTTTAAGAGATGTTATAGTTGTAGGCAGAGAATCAATAATATTTACGATTAGCCAAAAATCCATAAAGCTGGATGAAACGGTTTTTCTGAATGAAACGGATGAAAGTTTAAATAAGTATTATCCATATAAGGAATATGATGGAGTTAGTAATTCATCTGTTTATATAAACAAAAACAAAATTGGGTTTTTGCCTAATGACGTAGCCAACATAAATGTAACAGCAACAGCATCATATGGTCAGGTTGATGTTGGAAACAATATCACAGCTATATTTTTTGTTACTATGAATGGTATAGGCGCTTCAAATTACACATTTGAAAATCCACAATTTACTTATTCTTATTGTATGATTATAAAAAGACAAGTTGTTATGTATATAGAAGACGCGGTAAACTTTAATCCGGATGATGCTGAAAACAATATTTTTGTGTTAACAAGATATTATACTGGCAATACAGGCATCGCACCTATTTTATCCACAAAAGCGGTTGTTGGGAAAGATACTGTTAGTGCAAAAGAATTGCGTCTAACAATTAGTTTTTACAAATTTGATATAGCAAATAATGCGAAAGGCGAAGAAATAAGCATTCCAATAGACATAGGTTATTACTTTATTGAGATCAGCCCACAAGAAACTTTTGGAGGCTCGTATTATGAAGTAAAACTAGACAGACCCTACATTTTGGAAATTGTAAAGACTCCGATAGATGTTGTTTTTTCGCCATCTAGTGAGGCGATCTATGATCCGGGAGGAATTAATATTTCAGTAACTTTCACCTTTGGAGATATTAGCGGTAGTCCTGGAACAGTGACTTATTATTATTATAATTCAGAAGGCGAAAAGGAAGCGGTAGATGGTTTGCTTGACGTAGGGACATACGCGCTTGTAGTTGAAAATTTTGAAAATATGGATTATCCATATTTTGTTTTAAAAAGAGATGAGAATGGTGATTCACTCGCAAGAACTATTATAACGGTAATCAAAAAAGATCCTGATTTAAGAGCAAATGATAACTTACAAACACTTGTATATGGTGACACCAAAGTGCAGCTGACACTAGATGGTGATGATGCTGACCAATTTGATAATGATAAAGTAATCTGGTCTAGTACTAGCAATTTAATTGAAATAAGTAAGGACAATCAGGATGGTAATTGGTATTTAGATATTAAAGGCGCAGGTTCCGTTCAGTTGAGTTTTAGAGTTGAGGGGAACAATAATTATAATGAGGCGAATATACCAACTACGTTGATGATCTCAAAGAAAAATGTATACTTCTCATTAATAAGCGAAAATATAAGTCTAGGATATGGTGATAATCTTGTTTTAGATAATAAATATTTAAATTTTGAGGAGCTAGATCATTTGCCATCAGGGTATATACCACCACATTTCTCTATTGAGAATGGACCTACCACAAACGAATATACCTCGACTAGCTCTATTCAATTACCTATTAACGAACAAGCATATTATGGTCTTATTATAACCGAATGGACAGGTTCACAAATGTCGTCGGACAATTATGTTTTTATCTGGGATGGTGAGAATGATCCTACATTTAAATTAACTATCACACCGCGTAATGTCTATTTAAAGGTTGACAACAAAGAGATTTTTTATGCAAATGATGATGTTAGTTTAACATACACCTTGCATGATACCACAGCGGATGGTAAAATAATAGAGCCAGGAATTTATGAAAATCATTTTTCCGCAATTTTGGAAAGAATATCTGGGAGCAATGCTGGAGATTATGTAATTTCTGTCAAAAACATATCAAGTGATGGTGTTTTTGTTAATCTAAGTGACTCGCCAACAGGTGTATATACTATACTTAAGAGAGATGTTTCTATTATAATGAAAGGTGCTGATGATTCCGAAGGAGGATACTATACGAAAGTATATAATACTCCAGATCCAACAATAGAAATAACGTCAATAATTATAAGAGATGTTTTAACTGGAGAGGATGCTGATTTTAATATATTAGATGGTTACGAAAATTCCGCTATGCTTAATTATTTTATCAGAAATGCAGGTGAAAATATTCCGGCTGATGCTAATTATGGAGAGTATGCATATATTTTAACTGACGAATTGCCATTATCGAGCAATTATAATGTTTCCCTAGTACCAGCAAGGCTTAGAATCACTAAGGCAGATCCTTTCATTGTAATTGCAGAGTCAATAGATGCACAATTTAGATACAAACTAGGTGACTTAGATATAAGTAGCGTAGTATCATCGTCGCCTGAAGGCTCTTTTATATGGAAAGACCCAGAATATCTTTTAGCCGAATTTACAACTATGCTGTACAAGTATCCTGTTATATTTAACTCACAAGATCCTAATTATAAAGATAGTGAATTACAGTTAGCTGTTCACCTTGTAGCGAGGATTCTTTCTATTGAATATACTATACCAGAAAAACTTGTGTATACAGGTACTCCATTAAATAGTTTAATAAGTTACAAACTAGGAAACCTGAGGGAGGGTGATGAACTAAATCCCCAGTTGACTTTTTCGATTATTAACGATAACAATGAAAGCATTCCCATAAGTGATGTTATGGAAGCCAGATCTTACAAAGTTGATATCATGCTAAATTCATTGGCATATACACTTCCAGATGATATCAGATCACGCAGCTTTATTGTCGAAAAAGCGAAGCTAAACATAACTTTAGAGCCACTTACATATGATGCTGGGTCATACCCCCCCGAGGCGCGATTTGTTTACTCTGGGTTTGTAGCGAATGAAAATGAAAGTACTATTAATTTGTTTAGCACTATACCAAGCGTTGAATTGCCTAGAGTAGTTGGCATTTTTGATGTGACTCCTGCAAATGCAGTTGCTAGAAATTATCTGATAACTTATACATCTGCTAAAGTAACAGTTAATGCTATTCAATTAGTTGGTGGTGATAATTTTACAGTATCTGGAAGTTTTAATCCAAATTTAACAATAGAACTTACTCCTGTAGCTCGAAGTGACAGCGGTTTTATAGAGTCTGTTAATTTATTTAACACTTATCGTGAGAGTAGCGCCACACTAAACACACGAGAGATAAGTGGATTGTATTCATTTGAGACTTTGCTAGATAACCAACAAACAACATTTACAACAAAAAATGCGAAAGCACAATTAAAGCTATCTCCAGAAATTGCGGAAAAATCCAGTGGTGGAATATCTGTAATTTATTTTACAGATGGCAAAATAAAGCTTGCAAAAAACATTTTGCTAAGCGGCGATACAGTCTCATTTGATTTGGAAGAATGCGACTATTTTGCGATACTAACACCAGAAGAAGGCAAAGTAGGACAAATTGTGTTATACGTGTTAATTGGAATTGGTGCGCTCGGAGTATTACTCTTAATTTGTTACATTATTTACACAAAAAAGAAGAACAAAATGGAAACTTTAAAGCCACCGAAGAAAAAAAGAACAGTTGTAGCACAAGTTAAACACTAGTAGATGTTATACAATAGAAATCGACACAAATAAAGCCACCATTAAAATTCTATTGATAAGGAGTAGCCTATGAATTTTGAAGCCGAAAACGCAAACATATGTAGGAAATTATCGGAATTATCTGAAAAAGCACGAAAGAGCACACTCATTGATTCGTCTTATTACGAAAAAATGGATGTTAAACGCGGCCTGCGTGATATTAATGGACGTGGAGTAGTTGCTGGACTTACTGAAATAAGTGAGATTACTTCTAAAATAATAGAGGCAGATGGTACTTGTACTCCAATAGATGGGAAATTGTATTATCGTGGGATAAGAATTGAAGATATAGTACGTGGGTTCATTGATGAAAAACGTTTCGGTTTTGAAGAGACGGCCTACCTTCTTATGTTTGGTGATTTACCATCTGATGCGGAACTAAAAAGTTTCAAAGAAATGCTAGGTAATTTTAGAGTATTACCGCTCAATTTTGTGCGCGACGTGACAATGAAAAAACCTTCTGTAGACATGATGAATGTTTTGCAAAGAAGCGTTTTGACATTGTACGCATATGATGACAATGCAGATGATATTTCGGTTGAAAATGTGTTAAGACAATGCCTAGAATTAACAGCGCAACTTCCATTGCTTTCAGTTTATGGTTATCAAGTGTACAAGCACTATTATGATGACGAAAGCTTAATTATCCACAAACCAGATCCAACAATGGATACTGCGGAAAATATATTAAAATTATTACGCTCTAATAGTGAGTTTTCTCCATTAGAAGCTACTATTCTTGATTTATGTTTGGTTTTGCATGCTGAACATGGTGGTGGCAATAACTCAACCTTTACAACGCACGTTGTTAGTAGTTCAGGTACAGATACATACTCAACAGTCGCTGCATCACTAGGTTCACTCAAGGGGCCCAAGCATGGTGGTGCAAATGTTAAAGTTGTAAAAATGATAGAGGACATGAAAACTAATCTAATGAATTTCAGTGATTGTTCAGTTCGAAATTATCTTATGCAAATTTTGAACAAAGAGGTCTTTGACAGACAAGGATTAATATATGGTATGGGCCATGCTGTTTATTCAATTTCAGACCCGAGAGCTCTAATTCTAGAAAAATTTGTAGAGAAATTGGCTGTTGAAAAGGATTTTGTTGATGATTTAGAATTATACAAAAAGATAGAAAGGCTGGCCCCCGAAGTGATAGCGGACAAGAGGAAAATTTATAAAGGGGTTAGTGCTAATGTTGATTTTTATTCAGGGTTTGTCTACAACATGCTAGGTTTGCCAACGGAGTTGTTTACTCCCGTGTTTGCAATTTCTAGAATGGCTGGATGGGCAGCACATAGAATAGAAGAGTTAAGTAACAATGGTAAAATTATCAGACCAGCTTATGAAGCTGTTGCGTCGCATAGAAAATACATAAAATTATTCGAGAGAAAAAACTAAATTCGAGTTGTAAGGAGTGAAGATGATAAATCTAATACCATTACCAGTTAAATACGAAGAAAAGGAAGGTAAGTTTACTGCTTCTAACAAAGTAATAATTTACGCAGACACAACACTGAAAACATCAGCAAGCGCGCTTTTGGAGTTGTTCAGTAAAGTTACAGAGATAAACCCTAAGATAACAGATAATAGGGCTGACGCAAATATTATTTTTAAACTAGTAGATAACATTAAAAAAGAGGGATATACAATAGAAATAAATAGTGAGAATATTACAGTTTGCGCCTCTGAATTTGCAGGAGCTTTTTATGCTGTACAAACGCTCAGACAATTATTCAAGCTTGATTATCAAAAACCCTGCATGACGATAAATTGTGCTTTGATAGAAGATTATCCAAGATATTCATGGCGTGGACTCATGTTAGATGAGAGCAGGCATTTTTTTGGAATGGAGACAGTAAAAAAACTTATTGACTTATTAGCAATGCATAAACTTAATATATTGCACTGGCATTTAAGCGATAATGAAGGCTGGCGTGTTGAAATAAAAAAATACCCTAAGCTCACAGAGATCGGATCTAAAAGACGTGGCACACATTTCCTGGCTTGGGGCAGACGAGATGATGCAGCGGTCGATTGGACACCATATTCTGGTTACTATACACAAGATGAGATAAAGGAAATAGTTAAGTATGCTCAGGACCAGAATGTTATGATAGTTCCAGAAATAGACATGCCTGCGCATTTTGGTGCGGTGCTGGCAGCATATCCTGATTTAGGTTGCAGAGGATTACAAATAGAGACGCCAATAATGCATGGAGGCGAAAAAAATGGCCCTGGTGATCTTATAGCCTGTGCTGGTAATTCAGATACAATTTCATTTTTATATGATGTTTTAGACGAACTTGTTCAATTGTTTCCAGGTGGTTATTTTCATATTGGTGGCGATGAAGCACCAAAAGCAGAATGGAAGGCATGCCCAAAATGTCAAAACACAATAAAAAGTGAAGGACTAAAAAACGAAGAAGAATTACAAGGGTATTTGTCTAATAAAATGTATCACTGGCTCAAATCCAAAGGTAAAAAACTTATTGGATGGAATGAAATATTAAAAGCCACATCACTAGAGAGAGATGCCTTAATACAATACTGGCATCCAATACGTGATAGGCGCGTTGAGAAATGGGTTAGAGAAAATGGAAAGGTCATTATAAGCAAACATCAAGCATTTTACTTTGATATGCCGTATGCCATGCGTAATCTAAAGAAAACATATAATTTTGAACCATCTAAGTGCAAGCTAGACGAAAACTATAACGCGATAATAGGTGTTGAAGCCGCTTGTTGGACCGAGTGGATAAAGGATGAGGACAGATTGTTTTTTCAATTGTTTCCGCGTATTGAAGCTTTGTCTGAGACTGCATGGTCGCCAAAGGGAAGCCGTAATTATGCAAATTTTCGCTTAAGGCTAGAGGAATTTGTTGAAGTATTAGAAAAATTGAATATTCCATATGCTCCTCTTAATATTACAGATACAGGGCTTATTGAAACATTGAAAACGAGCAAAACATTTATATCCCAAAATGCTCATGTAGAATATGAAAAAGTGAAACGAAATAAACAAGAAAAGAGATGATAAATGCGAGATATTACGGAAGTTAGAAATTATTTTAAAGACGACAGATTTTGCACGCTTAACGGCGTGATAATAGATTCAGTTACAACTGAGAGCTGTATTTGTTCGCTTAGTATTGAAGATCGCCATCTGAATGCACTAGGAAATGTTCAGGGAGGCATGATTTTCACAATAGCAGATTTTGCTTTTGCTGTACACGCTAGAGCAATGGAATTTACTACAGTTTTAAGACATGCGGATATAACTTATTTAAAGCCCGTAAGAGGCAGCAAATTGATAGCAAAAGCCATTCCAATATCACAGGGTCGAAATATGAGTTTATATAAAACAGAGTTATATGACGACAAAGGTGTATTGGTAGCCTTTGCTATGATGAACGGATATGTGTTTAATTCAACTAAGGAATAGAACATGATAGAAGCAAAAACAAAACAAAACCTTTTAGTTTGGAGCTTAAAAAAAGTATTTGATAAAAAAGATGATAGAAAACATTTTAAATATACATTTCTAATTGATAGTAATAACTATGATTCTTTGATAATATTATTTAGATACAATCCCAAAGATGTAAAGGTTGATGAACGGCTTAAAATGTGTCTCACCGAATTAGCTATCAAATCTGACTGCGACGCAGAGCTACTGATAAAAGAAAACAAAGAACTTAAGAATCTAATCACTCTAAGCATAGATTCTCCACACGGATATTTGGGAGCAGCACATAGGCATAACAATAACGCAAAAATTATTATAAACCAACTAAAATCTTCACAAGGTTTTTTGCCTTCTCCTATAACAAAGGGGTTATGGGCTATAACCCTATCGACACATTGTATTCTATCTAACAAAGTCGACGTAAAGATAGAGGTTTACGCTCAATGAAATATTTACCATTTGAATTACATACGCACACACAACATAGTGACGGCGACTTTATAGTTTCTGAATTAATAGAAAACGCAAAAAAGGCGGGACTAGCTGGAATTGCTTTGACAGATCATAATACATATTCAGGCTATAATGAGGCTTCAGATGAGGGCAAAAAGCTAGAAGTTTTAGTGATACCTGGAATTGAGTGGACAACGTTTTACGGGCATCTTACCGTGCTAGGCGGGTCAGCGTCTAATGATTGGCGAGTAGTGTCACCTGCTACCATAAAGGAGAATGTTTTGTCAGCACGCAAGTCGGGCGCATGTATTGGTGTCGCGCACCCGACTAGAGTAGGTTATCCTATTTGTACAGGTGGTTGGGATGATTTTTTGTTAAAACCTTCTGAGTACGGCATATTTACACACTATGAAGTTTGGTCATATTTAAATCCATCTGTTCAACACGCAAACCTCTTATCGGAGAGAAAATATGCTAGTATATGTGAGGAAAATATAAGATTGGCTTGTGTTTATGGTAGGGATTGGCACAGAGGTGATAGTAATGTGGTTTATGCAGCTACTTATTTAGGGATTCAAGGTGATTTGTCAATTGATAATGCGCTAGACGCCATACGAAATGGTCGTACATATATTTCCTGTGGTTTGCATGCAATATTTGTTCTAAATGATACCAACGGTGTTGAATACAACGTGGGTGCGAGGGTTAGAGCCGGAGAATATAGGTTTAGTGGGAAAATTTCATATTTTAGTGATTATTATACTAAGTTAAATAGTATAGAGTATATGGAAATTTCACTTATAGGCAATGGTGGGAATTACACTGTGCCAATAAACAAAGATGGATTTTTTGAATTTAATTTGAAATGTAAAGAAAAAAAATATTTGCAACCAGTGGTGTATGGCAATGTTAAAGGCATATATTCTAAATTATTGTTAGCAACGCCATATTTCTTTGAATAAAGAAAACGCAAATTGTTTAAATTTTGAGACTAACTTATAGTTTTTTAATTCTGGGTTTTCTTAATAGATTAACTAATATAACTCTTAATGGAGGATAAAATAGTGTAAGGATAATTAATTATATTATTAAGTAATAAAACTAGTTTTACTAGAGAAGCAGCCTGCGGTTTGTACGATAATATGGAATAAAACCAAAATGGCACATTTAGGAGATATGTATGTGGATTACAGCACATGGTGGAGCCTTGAATACTGGGCGCAACACAATGAAATATTTTGATACTATAAAAAATTATAAAGTTGATGCTATAGAAGTTGATATAATGAAAAAAAATGACATACTTTACTTAGGGCATATATTGCCTGCATTTAGTATGAAAAAAACAATAAAGTTAGATTTTGTGTTTGATTATTGTAAGCAATACAATTTTAAAGTTAATTGTGATTTAAAACAAAAAGGCCTGGTAAAAGATGTGCTTACACTAGCAAAACGAATGAATGCATGTGATTTAGTTTATTTTACTGGGAGTGTTACACCAGCTGATATACCATATTTAACAGATGGAATTGTTTTCTTAAATAATAGTTTTTACTCAAAAAAACACATGTTGAGCATTGATAATCTAGCAAATATTAAATCATTTTTAGATAGTTTTAAAAACGAACGCATATTGGGCATTAATTTCCCATATCACAACGCAACTATTCCTTTTCTTGAAAAAGCAAAGGAATTAAATTTGGGTTTGTCTATTTATACGGTAGATAATGCGGATGAATTAAAAAGATTAATTACTTATGGTAGTGAGACAATTAAAAATATAACTACAAATTTAGCAGATATAGCAATAACTATCAGAAATTAAAAAGTGTAAAAAGTCAGAAAAAACTTGTTATGCTACAATACACAAATCATCGTACTATAATGTGGAGGTGTACATGATGGGTTTTTGTAGACAATTATCGTATACGCATGTAGGTTTGTCAATTTTCGAGAAGATCTTCAATGATGCAACAAAGTGTCCTACTTAGTGCGCGGAGTGTTTGGGCTTGTGCTTTGTTTATATCATTATTCCGTTGCTCATACATCTGGATAGAACGGAGAGATACGCCAGATAGAGAGGCCAGCTCTCCCTTCTTTAATTGACGTGATTTGCGAATGATCGCCAACTTGGTTGGGGTGTTAGTTAACCTCTCGTGTAAAACTTCCGCCGCTTTTTGCTCGTCAATTTCGTGCAAAGTGGAATAAAGGCTTAATAGCTTCTCAAAGGATAATTTAGATTGTATAGTTTTGAAAGAGACATTATAAGCCCACTGATAATAAGCAAGAATCCAACCGCACCAAAATTCTGGCGACTTTGAAATGAGTTCGACATCTGGATTAAGGAGGGCATCTTTGCTCGATATATCAAACAAGGTGTAAAACAATTCATACCCACTTTTTCCTACTACAAAACTAGGATTGCCTCTTTCAAATTCAATGGCTATGTTAGAATATGCAAAAGTTTTCCAAAAATCCTCATAAGACTTGTTGAAAGTGTTAATGGCAAAATCGAACATGTCGCCCAGGTTGTTCATTGCGTTATTGAGGTACGATTCGTTGTATGCGCGTATCGTCATTTTTAATTTCTCCTCTCAGAATATCGAGAATATACAAATTATCTAGTGAAGAGGCTTTTGTGTTTTGCCTGACACTTTGGTATTTATCTCTCGCATGCTGGTCGCGCAGCATTCGTTTGGAATTATATATCTTTCCATCAACAGGTTGACGCCCTGTATAGCGGATTGAAGCAAAAGCTTCATCAGAAACAATTACAATCTGCTGGCCTAAATCACCCAAAAACATTGCGATGGCAAGCTGGTTTAAGGAAATGAGGTTATTGACAAAATCTCTCGCAAACGAAAAGCAGGAATCGTCCGCTCGGTAACCAATAATTATATCAGCGCTGCTTGTGTCAACGGAAAAGGTATTTATGATATATTTTTTTGCTTCTAAGGCAAGAGGATTGGTTGTCGAAAAAACACGATTTTTTAACAACAGAGCCAACCAGTTGAGTATATTGTATTTGCCGTCAGACAAATTAAAAATTGTCAATGATGAAATATTGATCTCATAAGAGTTTACATTTCCATTATTGTTAGTAGTGCAGGCCCATTCCATGGCAACCTAAATCCCCCAAATATTAAATGTGTAACATCAATTTTAATTGAGAATCTATTAAAAACCGTAATATTTTTTTATTTTTTTGTTAAAAACTAGCCATAATTTACGAATAACTTGA
>JAIRKT010000118.1 GCA_031259965.1 Christensenellaceae bacterium
CATTTGTAGAAGATAACCATGAATTGCTAAAAAGCGCGGCACACGTTAGAATTAAACAACAAACACAAACCGCTGGCATTCCATATACTCTATTACATACAGCAATTGCAATTTCTAGAAAGATAGAATTTATAGATGAAAATAATAATAGAATACTAAAAGATGGGCAGAAGTGTTTTAGTGATCGAGATGTACATGATGTTTTAAAACGTAGTGGCATATCAAATTACTATTTTGACAATGAAAAAAAGAGGAATGAATGGTTTAAGGTTGATTTAGAAACTGCAAAAATGGCTATAGAGGCTGTACGAGACTGCAAAGCGTCATTAACACCAGGACAAATAACATCTAATCTAACCCCAATTATATTCAGACCAGAGCAAATTGAAGCAATAGACGAGACTCGAAAGACATTTAAAAAGGGTTATCAAAAGTTATGGAATGCTAAAATGAGATTTGGCAAAACATTAACTGCTTTAGAAGTTGTTAAACAAGGGAATTATAAAAGATCATTAATTGTGTCACATCGGCCTGCGGCATTTAATGGTTGGTATGATGATTTTAAAAAGATATTTTATTTAGACTCACTAAATTTTAAATATGGGTCATTAACTCAAGGGTATCGGATCAGCGATCTTAACAGATTTGTGAATGACGAAAATGGGCATTTCGTATTTTTAGTGAGCATTCAATACTTGCGAAACACAGCAACTCACGATGAGAAAGAAGAAATCTTTAATACTACATGGGATTTCCTTGTTGTTGACGAAGCACATGAGGGCACACAAACAGAAATATGCAATGATATATTTGATAAGATTATAAGAGAAAAACACACCAAAGTTCTAGAATTATCTGGCACACCTTTCAATCTTTTATTATCTAAGAAGTATGATATCGATAGTGAAATTTTTACTTGGGATTACATAATGGAACAAAAAGCAAAAAAGGAATGGTATTTATACCATTTTGGTGACAGTAATCCTTATGAGAATTTGCCAAAGATGAACATCTTTACATACAATCTAAGCCAAGATATAGATAGTGAGGATTATATTGATATAGCAGATAAAGCATTTAAATTTTCCGAATTTTTCAAGGTTTATACAGGAAATTCAGAGTATGATGGAGTTGAATTATTAGACCTCACGCAAATTGGTAAATTCAAACACGAAAATGATGTGAAGCGATTATTATCTTTATTGACTACTGAAAATGGTAGCGGATATCCGTTTTCAACAAAAGAATATCAAGACTATTTCAAGCATTCATTATGGATTATACCTGGCGTAAAGGAAGCTAAGGCATTAAAGGAGTTATTAAAAAATGACCCAGTTTTTGGAAATTTTGAGATTGTGAATGTGGCCGGGGCTGGTGATTCTAGTGATTCAAATCAAGCATTATCTAGTAATGCACTCAATCTTGTCTTGAATAGTATTGCTAAGTATGACAGGACTATAACCTTATCTTGTGGCAGACTAACACTAGGAGTGACAGTGCCAGAGTGGACTGCCGTTTTAATGCTGGCAGGGTCTTACGCTACTTCTGCTGCAAGCTATCTACAAACAATTTTCAGAGTGCAAAGTCCTGGGTCTTTGGATGGAAAAGAAAAAACTAATTGTTATGTATTTGATTTTGCCCCTGACAGGACACTTAAAATGATGGCAGAGGCATCGACTTTAGGTCTCAAATCAGACAAAAAGCATATTGATAGAATGACTGAATTAATCAATTTCTGTCCTATCATTAGTGTGAATCGAATATCAGGCATGAAATCATTTAGTGCTGAGGAATTGCTAGAGGATTTAAAAAAAGCGGTTATTAATAGAGTTGCAAATAGTGGTTTTGACGATATAAATTTGTACAATAAAGAACAACTGAGTAAGCTTAACATAAACAATATTGGGGATTTTGAACAACTAAAGTTGATTTTGAAAAAAATTACTGCGGTTAGAAAAACAAATGATTTTGAAATCAATAATCAAGGTTTAACTAACACTTCCTGGGATATTGATGATGCTGGGAATATTATGATATCCGAAAAAAAATTAACTCAAGAAGAAAAAGATAAATTGAAAATGAGGCGCACTGCTATTTCAATTTTACGTACGATATCTACTCGAATCCCGCTTTTAATATATGGCGCAGATGTCGAAATTGAGGACAAAATAACAGTTGAAAATTTTACAACCATAATTGATGATAACTCCTGGGACGAGTTCATGCCAAGAGGTGTTACTAAGGAACTATTCAATAAATTTACAAAGTACTATGATGCTACAGTTTTTGTTGCAGCAGGTACTAGGTTGAGACTTGAAATGAAAGCGGCTGATGAGTTACCATTGATTGAGAGAATTATAGCAATAGCAAACATAATCTCAAAATTCCGCAATCCAGACAGAGAGACTGTTCTAACACCGTGGCGCGTAGTTAATATGCACATGGGTGATGCAATTGGTGGGCATAGTTTTTTTGATGAACAGTATGTTCCGCTATCAAGAGAGATAGATGATAATATAAACCTGCGGTACATTAATTACCCAAACATAACTGATCGTGCATTAAATAAAGACACCATGATTTTAGACATTAATTCTAAAACTGGTCTATATCCGCTTTATCTTGCTTTTTCATTATATGAAACACTAAAAACAAAAAACACCAATAGTGAGCGACTATGGCAAAAAATTATTAAAGATAACATATATGTCGTATGCAAGACAAAAATGGCAAAAATAATAACAAAACGCACATTATGTGGGTTTAAGGATTACAAAGCTAACATAATGACATATGAGAACATAATCGAAGAACTTAAATGTGATGCTGAGCATTGGAAAAAGAAAAAAGAAGGGATCAAGTGCACAAGTCGCATATGCAATCCTAAAAAATGGAAAATTGAAGACAAAGGAGATAAAATGAATTTTAACATAGTAGTAGGAAATCCTCCATATCAAGTTATAGATGGGGGCGCAGGAGCTAGTGCAACACCTATATACAATTTATTTATTGAGCTTTCACAAAAGGTATCTACAGGTTTGGTGTCTATTATAAGTCCTGCCCGTTGGATGATTGGAGGTAAGGGCTTAGATGATTTTCGAATGAAAATGTTAAATGATAAACATTTTATGCGACTAATAAATTTTAC
>JAIRKT010000087.1 GCA_031259965.1 Christensenellaceae bacterium
TGTCATCATTCAAGCGATTTTAATTAAAATCACTTATATTGCAGACTCTAATTTGTGTTTTAACATATTTTCAGATGTTAGATACCATATGATTTGAGACAAAACTCTGTAGATCAAAGTTTTCGTTCGGTTTTTTGCTGTCTTTAAAATTAATGGACTTTTAATTTTATGTTGTTTGTGTGTAAATTTAACTTCATTTAAACCAGCCCAAGAATAAAGATGCTTGGACGTGGGAAACACAGACATATCATTTCCAATTTCTATATTATATTAATAGTAGAATTTCGTGATATGCCTGGAACTGTAATAAGCAAGTCTATCGTTTTCTCAAATGGTTTGACCTGTTGATGAGATATTGCTCAGTGCACCTATATATCCATCAAGTGATTGCATGTTTGCACGAATGAGATTGAGCTTTTTTATTCCTGCTGGAGAAAAATTTCCAACAAGAGCTTCCTGAATATCATCAATTTTTGGTTTGCATCGATTGCTTATTAAGGGCTTAATTTCAAAATTACCATCTGTCCCATTTGTTTGTGCTTACAAGAACAATCTACACATTTAAACATACGGTTCAGCCCAATCGCTGCGCCCATTTAACTCGTCGTGCTTTGTAGTGTGCCTGCGCCCTGTTAATATTATACTAAAATTAACTAAAAATTTCAACACATCAGCGGTTTTTGCTCCGTCCAGTTTTTTTCATTCAGGTTTGTGCTTCACAATGTGAAGCATGGTCATAAACAGGGTTTTAAATTTTAAAACGCTAAAAATAAAATTAATCTTTATTGATTAATTTTTTCTGGGATGTAAATTTAGGTTTCTGGTTGTCCCCTTAATTATTAAGACTAGTAAATCCCTAGCAGAAAAGAGATAACTAACTAAATTTCGTAATCAATTGCTACACTTGAACTTATGTTGCTATGCATAAAGGGTTTAACAAACTCATGGTGATATTGATTTTGTTGATACTCTCTGAGCGCTTCTTTGTTTGGCAGCAGAACTGATAAAACGATATCGTAGGATCTACTAGATTTCAAAAAGTCAACACCAACTTCTAACTCAAGAATTTGAGGGACTCTGCCTACCATAGACTTCAATTTCGTTATAGTTTCACCTATAATGGAGTGATTAGTATTATCTATCAGTTTGTATAATACAATGTGCTTTATCATTTATCAAGAGCGATGCCTAGTTTTTTTATGTAATGAGCTGTTACAATAATAGCGCAGCCAGAAGCACATATTAAAGCGACAAAGGTAATTAATAGCATTAAAATTATAGTGGGTGTTTGGCTTGCGTAATATTCAGGAGTTTTTGATAGATAAATTACATCTCTTAAATAATAATTATTAATATAGTCTTTAATTGAAGTGTTAGCAAGCGTTAATTGGTTAGAAAAATTAGCTTTTAAAGAATCTAGCTTAGAAGTTGCGATGGAACTAAGATCCGCAGTGCTGGCGGTTTCTTGAGATGTCGCAAATTCACTAATTCGATACTCTAGAGTTTTAATTTTATCTGTTAGTTCTGCAGACTGTAATACAGCGCTAGTTAAATTGGATAAAATGGTTTTATAAGCATCACTAAATTGTGCCTGTTGACCTAAATCTATTTCTGTACTTCCTAAAACAACAAGGCTTTCAACTTTTAAAGCTTCTAATTGCGATTCTAGTCTAGCAATCAATCCTCCATCATCTAAAGGAGCGTTAAGGGTGCTTAGTGTGATTTTGTCTTTCTCTAAAAGATATTTATATTTGTCAGTTAATGTTTTTAAATCCTTGCTTACTGCGTTGCTGAGTAAATAGTATGTTATTTGGTCAACTGAATTTGTTAACAGTTTAAAAGAGGTGATATGATCCGCAAAACTCATTTTTGTCGCTGTGGATTTAAACGCAGAATTTTCAGTTTTCAAAATTTCGAGTTGCCTTAATACTGAATTAATTGCTTCAGAAAAGAGGTCACAAACATCAATATAATCAGAATCACCTTCGTTAAAACTAGTTTGAATTACTTCTAAATAGTTGGATTTAACATATGCAATATCCCCATATAGAGAAATAAAGTAGGAAATATATTTTTGTGAAATTTTGTTTAATAATGAAAGCGCAACATCACGAGAAAGAGCTAGTTTTTTGAGGTTAGTCAAAGAGATTTTGTGTTCTACAAAAGCGGCTCGTTCAGCAGTAGCAGGTTGTATTACTCTTTCTACATTAATTGAAGTGATAATAGAATCTGTGAGCAGGGTATCGATTTTTTCCTCATCTTTCAATTCGGAATTTAAATCTGAGATGGCACCAGCTACAATCATGCTAGATTTAATGACAGAGGTGTCAATAGTATCTCCACCTTTGGGATCTAAACCATTTTCTATTCCACTATAAGAGAGTGTAAACTGAGAAGCGACATAAGCGTTGTTTGGTGTGAAGGCATAGAGGGTGATTATAGTTACAACAAGCATGATCACAGCAACAATTATGCAAAAAACCAGAATTCTGGGAGCAGATTTTGAGAGTAATCCCTTGATCTTTTTATATGATAAGACGTCTGAAGTTTGACATGGAGTCAAATTTTCTTCATTGTTTGATTTAAAATCATCAAGACTCATTAATCAATTCCTCGTGTAAAGTGTGAAAATCGTTCATAAAATATTATATATAAAATTCCTGAATTTTGCAAGTAAATTATTAACTTAAAAAATATTGGCCAGGTAATATTGATCCAATCACACAGACGCATGGAAATCAATAACAGCGGATACAGGTGCTGCTCGTCTCTACACGCAACGCTCAATCCTAAATGGTAGATATGTGCCTAGATGGAATGATAGCTCTAAATACTTAGAGAAAACCCTTAGCGAAGGAACTAGTTGCGTTTTCGAATATAAACAAAGCGATGGCTATTTGTATGTAGACGATGTAAAAACAACCCATAGAAATAGGTGGATTTTGGTATGGGGCGTTAAGCGTGGAGGTTCAAGCGGAAGCACAAGTAACTCTACTGCAGGTGGAGGAGGTGGTGGCGTTGGAGAAATTATATGCGTGCTTGACTGTGGACAATCTGTGAAAATTATTTGCAACTCCGGGTCTTCAACTCAAATACAAAGAAAAAATGACGGATTAACTTACACTACTCTCCTGACCGCAAACAAAGGTGGTGATGGTAGCAATACAACCAAAGGAACAGGCTGCACAGGCGTTTTAAACAACACCACAGGAATAATTAGATCATATGTACGAACTGGTGGCGATGGCGGCGGCACAGGCGGAAGTACATCCAGCATAGCAATCGGTGTACCAGATAATGCACCTGATATGATTGAGGGCAACATTGGAGGTGCGTCAGGCGGTAGTTCTAGTAACGACCTAACCATAGACGATCCAGGCGGCGGCGGAGCAAGCTTATTAGGTAACGGCGGTAGTGCTGTTAAAGATAGCAAGGCCGTTAATGTGGGACTAGGCCATGGTGGCGGAGCATCCGGGTCTTGGGAGGACAATATACTAGGCCAACCAACAGGAAAAAATAGCGGTGGCGCTGGACGTGCTATAATAAGATATTAACTTAAAAAAAAATTTTAACTTTTTTTATAAACGTAGCGGACTTCCGACAGTTTTTATGTTATAATGTTAACACTGCTATAAAAAGAGTTACAGGAGGCTAATGCAGATGATAAACTATCAATTTGCAGAAACATTAAAAAACGGCGATCTTTTAGTTACTTGCTCTAAATGTACTCACATGCAAATAGTACCAAGTGAGGAAGCAGAAACAGCTACATGCGAAAATTGTGGCTGTGATAATTTGCAAGAGGTATTAATAATCAGCGATGAGGAATTGAAAGAAAACCCAATCGCTCTATGAAATGACTGTGGTTATTTAAAACTTGTCACAGACGAAAATGAATATGATGCTTGTGAGTTTTGTGACTCGGAAGATTTTGTCCAGCTATGAATAGACCACGCAGCAGACATTAGTGCTAAAATACATAGGCATGATAGGTATCAAACAAATGCTAGTTATAAAAGACCAGTAGCCTCGCATATGGAGTCTAATAGCTACAACTATAGACATAACCACTTCCATCCATATAATGAAGAAAACAGGGATAGGACAGATAACAGAGACAGGTCATATAATTCATATGAAGAGCGTGGTGAAAATTAGAAATATTTGCTGACCTAACCTCAGGATTAGGCGATTTTGTGCTATGAAATCCATGGGAATTCTGGGAATTTTTTGCATGCTATGAAATTAGGATTTTTTT
>JAIRKT010000093.1 GCA_031259965.1 Christensenellaceae bacterium
CAAATTTAAAATATTTAGGATTTTTCAATTTGAAAAAATAAAAAATTTGGAATTTGCTGTTCGCGTCAAACGAGGGTGTTTTTTAAGTAAATTATTAATTTTCACCAGACTCATTATTAGTTTGCAACGATCATGATCCTTTAAATGCTCACATACCGCCTTAAGTGCCGCTTCTTGATAATCGAATAACTTGTGTATTTTAGATCTTGCTCTCTCACCGCTTAAACCTTCATATATTTTTTCCCAATCAACACCAGATTCTTCTAAGTTTTTTAAGGTAATTCTGCTAGCTGGTGGATCCTGGTTATTGAAAGAGTCTTCTGCATGTTTAGTCCATTTATTTGTCGTTGCCACAAATATGCGGCGCGTAAATTTGCATTCAATGTTATTTATAAAAAATTTTTTACCAGACAGATTAAAGAAATTTCCCAGATCATCTAAAACAACCGTACTATCTTTAGCATAACATTTGCATTGTATTGCGATGTATTCTCTTTCATTTTCTGTTTCCGCAACAATATAAATTCCTGTATCTTGTCCTCTTGTTAATGCATATCTGTGTGGGAAAGTGCTCCATAAATAAAGTTTGGTTATGCCCTGCTTTTGAATTGGATCAGTTGTTAAATACCTCACAACCATATTTTCAAAGGTGGTACCCAGCTTTTTTTTGTCCTCATTACCTGCTTCATCTGTACATTCTGCTCTTACTTTATCCAAAACATCATTTAACATATTAAAATGAATAGCTCCTTTCTTCGTTTTCCTCATTGTGGTTGAGAGTGTTACTTTTTAATCTAATTAAAAAATTCAAGTTTCTAGTATCTATGCTCACAAACTGGTCTTTTAAATTCAAAATACAGATTGTTTTAATTATACATAATTTTTACTGGTTTGTAAATAGTTAGAGGAAATATTTGCGTTATTTGTCGGGTTTGATAGTATAATTGCATATAAAACGCCTTTTTTTTGCTTTGAAATAGCACTTGCTTTTTGCACTAATGTTATAGCATACATTCTACAATTTTAGTATATTCTAAAAATGGAGTATTCATAAAAACTGTATAGTTATAGTTTTTCATTACACCAAATATTGCAAAAAACATTGACTGCTTGCATCTATCACTATTTTTTTAAAGGGCCATTTGAAATTCATCTAAAAAAATTAATAAGGCCTAATTTATCGAAAAATAGCCTGTCAGCTTGTTTTTTGACAATTTTCAGGCTCTTTCGATCTTTGTTAAATTAATTGCTAGACAAAAACGCTTTTTAAGTGTATACTAATACACAAATATACAATCTTTGATCGGGTGTCTATATTAAGACAAGGGAATATGGTAGCTAAAAAAAAGTTTTTAAAATTACCCAAAATAAAAGCGCTTTTAAAAAACAAAAACACTTTTATCAAGATATCTTTCACAGTTGTAACATCACTGGCGATTGGTATCACTACTAAACTTTTCTATTTTTTTCTTGCGACATCGGCGGATGAGATTAAGTTTTCCTGGCAAGATGTCTCAGACATTTTTATAATTTCTGTTGCTATGACAGTAGTCTTCATAACCCTACTTAGATATCTAAAATTTACAAAACTAGATGAAATATCTGAAAAAACAAAATATGTAGCACTTTTTTCAATTATATTACTAGATTGTATCCTGAGACTTATCTTTACTAATTTCGTTAGTGCCTTTCTTATTCCCTTTTCATTAGCAGGACTCTTAACTGGACTACTTTTGAACAGGCGTGTAGGTGTTACTACTAATATTTTTGTTAATGTAGCCTTTTTCTTGAACACCGTATTACTAAATGAATACACAGATCTAGCAATGGGCGTTGCTTCTTTAATTTCAGCGATTGTCTTTGGCACTTTACTATTAACGCAAACCGATGGTGCGGCTACTACGAGAATGCGATTTACAGGTGTTGGATTTATTTCCGCATTAGTTGCAACTATTGTACCATCGATTATTTGCTTTTTTTCACAAAGATATGGTACTCGTGACGCACTGATATATGGGGCATGTGGATTCTTGTCAGCACTAATTAGCACGGCTCTCTTTACTCTAACATTACCCTTATTTGAATTGTTATTTAGGATAACTACAATTTTCAGATTGTCAGAGATTACTTCACTAGAATCGCCATTAATGAAAAAACTAGCGAACGAAGCTCCAGGCACTTTTAGCCATAGTATTATGGTAGGTAATCTGGCTGAATTGTGCGCAATGGCTATAGGTGAATCTGCGCAACTCGCAAAAGCCACTGGTTATTATCATGATGTTGGGAAAATTAATAACCCAACTTTCTTTATTGAAAACCAAAAAGGATATAATCCTCACGACGATGTCATTCCAGAGCTCAGCGTTCAGATGATAACCAGCCATACTAAAGATGGTTATGAAATGATCAAAAAAGCCAGACTTCCTGATATTCTAGCGGATGTAGCACATGAACATCATGGAACGACAAGTGTTAATTACTTTTTGTACAAAGCACAAAATTTAACCGAAGGCAATGTTGATCATGATGAATTTAGTTATTCAGATCCTAAACCTTCTACGAAAATTTCTGCTATCGTTATGATAGCTGATACTGTTGAAGCCGCAACTCGATCTGTGTCTGGCACTCTAAACACTGAAAAAGAATATAGAACCTTTATAAATTCCTTAATCAAAGCCAAAAGTGATGCAGGCCAGTTTTCCGAATGCAATCTAACATTCAATGATTTAAGATTAATAGAAGACACATTAGTTTACATTATACCAGAGATGCATCATCAAAGGATACAATATGTACAAAAAAGCGCAAAGGAATAATTATGATAGAAATAACTAAAAAATCATCTTATATTCCACTAATAAAGAGTGTTTTTGACATAGCGCTAACATATTTAGAAATACCTGAAAAAGAAACATTCATTCAAGTAACTTTTTTAACCACAAGCCAAATGCGCTCTCTGAACAACAGAGCGCGTGGAATTGATTCAGCAACCGACGTATTGTCATTCCCTGCAGTTAACTTTAAAATGCCATACAATAAATCTGATTATACACCGGATAATTTTAATCCAGAGGACAAGACTTTAATTCTAGGTGAAATCTATATTTGTATGTCAAAAGCTCGTGAACAAGCAAAAGAATATGGACATCATTTGAAGCGAGAAGTAGCCTTTTTGGCACTGCATGGGTTATTACATCTTTTGGGATTTGATCATCTAACTGATCATGGTGATAAAGAGATGAATGAATTGCAGGATTTGATTTTGGAAAAGGCTAAAATTGGGTTTGAATGATAAACTAACTTTCTTTGTTTGTTTTAATTTGTAATCATATATTTCTATTTTCTGTACATACTAAAAATCCACAGGAGGAATATGCGAGTTAATAATAAAAAAATTAAAGCGGATGAAGTTGTATGGGATGCTTTCAGATTGTCTGGTAAACCTGGTTATTATCTTTTGTATAAAGCCTTATCTAATAAAGATCGAGAAAGACCACTATGATATTTTTGTGTGAAAATGGAAATTAAACTTACAGCTCTCTGTATTAAAGCAATTGAATATGGTGAAAAAGACAAGCTGATCACTTTGCTTAATCCTACTCACGGGAAACTACTAGTACATGCTAGAAGCGTGAGGGATATAAAAGCCAAATTAAAATTGGCAGCCCAACCACTCTGTTTTGGTGATTACATTTTACAAAAAGTAGGACACGACAAACTCTTAATGACAGGGTGCACAATAACCGAGCACTACTTTAATTGTTGGTCAGATATCGCGCGTAATTTAGCAGCCCAAGTGATTTTAGAGGCCATTGATCAACTTGCGTTTGATAAAAGCGAATGCAGTAGCGACGTTCTTAATGCATATAATGCTTTAAGTAGCATTAACTATTCAAGCTTCTCGCCATACCTGTCAGTTGGATGGTTTTTGACAAAATCACTTCAAGATTTGGGGATAAATAGTGAAGAGTTAGACTTGCCTCATAGTTTTATTTCAATAAAAAAAATGTTTGATGTGTTGCATTCAACATCCTTAGATTGGATAACGATCACAGCTAGTGAATTGCGTAAATATTTTCATTATCTTGATATTATATACAAATCTAGTGTCATCGGTAAACTCGGCACTTTAGAGCTGGCAATGAACAATTTGCTAATTTAATTTAGACTTATTTCGCATTTTCTTTAACATAAACAATAATAACACAATACCAATTACTCCCACACCAAGACAAACGCTTATCAAGATTATAGTAGATACAGGAAAAATACGTCCAAATATAGTAGGCCCAAGGTTTGCGATTTCAATCTTTGTGCCTAGAATATAAAACTCGCCTACGCCATCTGCAAGAACAATTAGATTCTGCAAATCATCTGTTAAAAGAACTTCTTGCGCTATATATTTATTTTCCTTTTTTAGATAAATGGCATACGCCTCTATGTCGCTTGGAAGCATTATAGTCATCGTATACTTACCTACCACATTTGGAGGTGTTGTATTATTTTTTGATAATTCTATTGCAAAGGATACTACCATAGGATTATTACTTGTACTAAATGTAGAGATAACTTCCTGCTTTGAATTAGCAAGTTCGGTGTCGCTTTTTTTAACAGTTCCAATCAGCACAGTCAGTGAGTCGCCCCGTTTCATATCAAAAGTATCAGACTTAAATTCAAAATCAATAACACCTGGTATTTCGAGTCCAGTAGCGTCTGATATTTGGATCGAAATATTACTAATGCCCTTTATTGCGTCATCTAAATTTATTAGAAGCGACTGCAAATAACCAGTATCAACTGTTGGATTGTTAATATAGGCGCTCACCGCATGATATGCTGATATAACAGTCTCAAGACCTGCTTCTGAATACAAATGAGTTTCTAGGTTTTTAAATATATTATTATATTTAGTTATCGTAGCATATTCATATGCCATGCCACCAAAAACAACACTACTCTCATTGCCCGCATTGTCTTCTGCGTATAGTGTAAACGTAGTTAAATCCATAAGATCAAGTTGATAATAATCGCCTGGCAGACTCACTAGATCTACAATCAATGGTCCTGTGTAACCACTATAATAAACCACTTTTGCATATACTCTTTTTATTCCGCTCTTTGCATCTACAATATGCGCCTTCATCAAAATTGGAATAGTGGCTGTTAAATCACAAAAAACCTGTGCGTTTTCAACCACTCCTACAAGATTAGGTGGTGTTGAATCCACATTGGAAATTTCAGAGTCAACATACAATTTCTCACCATCTACATAATAATAGGCTCGAATTGTTACATTAGTCGAAAGAGTAACACTAAATGGTTCTGTGTAGATCCGAGTAATTGTGGCAGCTGGTGTAATAAACTGGTATTCTTTTTTAATGAGAGAAGGATCATCAATCACACCCCAATCTATATCAACTAAAACTTCTTTTGCAAATGTGGTGGCTGGTTCTAATTTGATTATGGGAATCGGTGTGTTTTGATGGCCGTGCCTAGTATATGAATATGAAAATGTCCCAAGGTTGCCGACTAAATCATAAACAAAAAACCACAATGTGCCATTTTGATTGATGTTGTTAATATATTTTAGTTGTGCATCAGCTGACGTGAGATTTCTAGTAAGCTCGTCTACTGGTTTTCCTGAAGTATCAAAAAACGAATAGAAGCTTCTAGAATAATTGATTCCAGATCCAGGGGTTACAACAGAATTTATGTAGGTTACATCAGAATTTATGTAAAATGAAACCGTGACAGGTTCAATGCTATAATATTCAAATGCGGATGTGTCAACAAAAGGTTCAGGAGGAGGGGTTAAATCAGATCTCACTGTTAAATCGATTGAATTATTAGTACCTATTGAATAACCTTGCTCATCTACTCCTGTAAAAATAATTTTGATTAGCCCTGATAGTGTTAAATTGTATATAACATTCCCGCCTTCTATAGTTACTACTTTCTCTTCCACCTCTTCATACTGGTTTGTATAGACATTTTTAAAGACTTCTACTCTAACACCCTCATGCAACGGATCAGAAAAACTCAATGATATCGTAATATCTCGGCCAAATTGCAAAGCATCTAGAGCGGTATTTGGATAATAAACATAGTCTACCAGATCCTCTGTAGAATCAGGTGTTTTTGCTTTTACATAGTTTATTGTAATAGTCGATGTTTTCGCGTTAGCAAATTGTACCGCTCGACAGACGATAAAGGTAGTAATTAGAAAAATTAGAAAAATAGCTATATATGAAAATCTTTTTAAATTAAGAATCATAATATAATTTTAACATATCGATTATAAATTATCAAGAATACAAATTTAAATAACAAGCACTATCGATTTAAGATGTTACTTTTCTATTAACAGCGTAGACTCTACGTTTAATTAACATTAAGATTTTTCTGCAATAACACTATTTCCACAACAATCTTTAAAGTTTGTGTTGATAGATGAATAACTATCACAGCTTAGTCGCATGGGCACTCCCTCTAAAATCATTGCATCTTTAAACTAATCTAAAAGCTCACACAAAAATTTGGAAACTTCCTTTTTTTTATATGAGAGCGGTTTAACATAACCTACATTAGTTTTAAAAGGATGAATGCTAAATTAAATTTAAGAAAACTAACTCTCAAAAGTCGCTTAATTAAAGATTCATGAGATATTTTTTAGGTTCTATAAAAAAATATAGTTTAAATATTCTTTTTTGTAAAAAGAAGGTAAAAAAAATTTTAAAAATATGCTCATTTTATTTGCATGTTTGCAAAACAAGTGCTATAATGCTATGATCGATATATTGACTTGTTTTTAAAGACTAATTTTTTTTGCATTTTTACTAAACAATGTGAACGGGGAAGTTATGTCATTAAACAAGAATTTGTCATAGGAGTTTCAATTATACGAAGTGTCAATTGACATTAAAATGGCAGCCAATTTGATAGCCAATGATAAAATCTACAAATGAATTTTATTTTGGAGCACTGGCGCTCTCGTCTGCGCGCGTGCTATGCTTATTTGACGAGTATAATTATTTTACAAGGAGCTAACAAAATAGTATGAATCAAAGAATCCAGAAAGTTGAGTGCGGGAACGTCGAGAGATGGTCTTTTGGTAAGATAAAAAAAGTTTTAGACATGCCTTATCTTATAGAAGTCCAAAAAAGTTCCTACGACGCTTTTCTTAAAAACGGGATCCGAGAGGTTTTTGCTGATTTTTCACCTATAACAGACTTTAGTGGAAAATTAGAATTACAATTTTTAGAGCATTCAATTGAGGGTGACTGCAAATATAGCATAAACGAATGTAAAGACCGTGACGCAACATACACAATGCCATTGCGAGTTAAAATACGTTTATTAATGAAAGAAACTGGCAAAATGCTAGAGCAATCAGTTTTTATGGGTGATTTTCCAAAAATGACTGAAAATGGCACATTTGTCATAAATGGCGCAGAGCGCGTTGTTGTAAGCCAGTTGGTGAGAAGCCCTGGTGTTTACACTACAATATCAGAAAAAAATAGTGCCGCATATTGCACTACAATAATACCTTCTCGTGGTGCTTGGCTTGAGTTTGAACAAGACATAAGCAACATAACTGGTTTTACTACTTTATCGGTTAGAGTAGACAGAACTCGTAAAATACCTGCTACTCTTCTTTTAAGGGCCTTTGGATTTGGTACAAACGCAGAATTGCACGAATTATTTGATGGTGACGAAATAATTATGCGTACTGCTGAAAAGGACGCTGAAATACAAAGTGTTGATTTAGCAAAAATAGAGGTATATAGAAAATTGAGACCTGGTGAAATGCCAACTCAAAGTGGCGTTGACGCGCATTTGAACAATGTTTTCTTTGACGCAAAACGCTATGATTTGTCTAGAGTGGGTAGATATAAATTTAACAAATACCTTTGCATAAAAAACAGAATACTCAACAAAACTGCAGCAGAGGATATAATTTCTCCAGACGGCGAGTTTTTAGCAGAGGCAGGCCAATTAATTGATATGCAAACTGCCACCTTTATTCAAAATGCTGGCATAAATATTGTGCATATTACTGCTGGCGAGCGCGTTCTCAAAGTTATTGGCAATAACATGGTAGATCTAGCACCTCACATCGATTGTGATCCTCTAGAGTTAGGAATTAATGAATATGTTTATTTTCCGAACCTTAAGCGTTATATAGATGCTAGTGAAGGCGATATGAATCGTCTTAAGGCTTTGATTAGAGATAATTATGATAACCTCATTATTAAACATATAACTTTAGATGATATAATCTCATCTATCTCATACAACTTAAATATAGGCCCATTAACAATCAACAACATGGGCAGCCCTGACAACATAGACCACTTAGCAAATCGAAGAGTTCGTTCTGTCGGTGAGTTGTTGCAAAACCAATTTAGAGTAGGCATTTCAAGACTTGAGCGGGTTATTCGTGAGCGAATGACAATAGCTCCAGATCCCAACGATGTTACACCACAATCCCTCATAAATATTCGTCCTGTTTCAAGCGCGATACGTGAGTTTTTTGGCAGTTCGCAATTGTCTCAATTTATGGACCAACCAAATCCAATAGCTGAGTTAACTCATAAACGCAAACTATCAGCCCTAGGCCCTGGTGGACTTAACAGAGAACGTGCTGGTTTTGAAGTACGTGACGTTCATCACTCTCATTACGGAAGAATGTGCCCAATTGAAACACCTGAGGGGCAAAACATTGGTTTAATAACCTCTCTGAGTTCTTATGCTAAAGTAAATCAATATGGTTTTATTGAAGCTCCATATAGAAAAGTTAACAAAGAAACTGGTGTTGTAACTGATGAGGTTGAATATCTAGACGCAGATCGAGAAGACAACTATACAATAGCACAGGCTAATGAACCTTTAGATGCGGATGGAAGATTTTTGCATCCACGTGTAACTTGCAGGTGGAGACACGAAATCAAAGAATATCCACCAGCTAAAGTTGATTATATGGACGTTTCGCCTCAACAACTAGTCTCTATCGCAACTTCTTTGATTCCGTTCTTAGAAAACGATGATGCTAATCGCGCGCTGATGGGATCAAACATGCAACGACAAGCCGTTCCTTTATTAAGGCCTGAATCGCCTATAGTAGGTACTGGAATGGAACACAAAGTTGCACACGACAGTGGTGTTTGTATTTTAGCGGAAGAAGCTGGTGTTGTAAGCTATATCTCCGCTGATTGTATAAAGGTTGATGGCGAATCAGGTACAAAAGCATATAAACTACAAAAATTCCGACGCTCAAATCAAGGCACTTGCATAAATCAAAGGCCATTAGTCGAAAAAGGCGCTCAAGTAGAGAAAGGCGACATTTTGGCGGATGGACATAGCGTTCAAAACGGGGAGCTTGCACTAGGTAGAAATATCCTAGTAGGTTTCATGACATGGGAAGGTTATAATTACGAAGACGCTATATTAATATCTGAGGATTTAGTAAAACACGACATTTTCTCTAGTATTCATATAGAAGAGTATGAGCTTGAAAGTAGGGATACTAAACTAGGTGAAGAACAAATAACTCGAGACATTCCAAACGTAAGTGAGGATATGCTAAGGTATCTCGATCAAGATGGCGTAATTATGGTGGGTGCTGAAGTCAGATCTGGTGATTACCTAGTAGGGAAAGTCACACCAAAGGGTGAAGCAGATTTATCGCCCGAAGAGCGCTTATTAAGAGCAATCTTTGGTGAAAAATCTCGTGAAGTGCGCGATGTTTCACTGCGTGTTCCAAATGGTGAAGGCGGCATAGTAGTTGATGTTAAAGTTTTCACAAGGGAAAACAAGGACGAACTAGGACCAGGCGTCAACAAACTCGTTAGAGTCTATATAGCACAAAAACGCAAAATAAGTGTGGGCGATAAAATGGCGGGCCGCCATGGAAATAAAGGTGTTATTTCCAGAGTCTTGCCAAAAGAAGATATGCCTTTTATGGCCGACGGTACTCCTCTTCAAATAGTTTTAAATCCACTAGGCGTACCAAGCCGTATGAACGTGGGGCAGGTGCTTGAAGTTCACTTGGGTCTTGTTGCACATTTATTGGGCATCAAGGTTGCAACACCTGTTTTTGATGGAGCTACTGAAAATGACATAAAAGATATGTTGGTTTCGAACGGGCTACCTGGCAATGGAAAAATTCAATTGTATGATGGAAGAACTGGCGAACCATTTGAGAACCCAGTAACCGTTGGATACATGTATATGCTAAAACTAGCTCACTTAGTCGACGATAAAATACATGCTAGATCAGTGGGTCCATATTCATTAGTAACGCAACAACCTCTAGGTGGTAAGGCGCAATTTGGTGGACAACGTTTTGGTGAAATGGAAGTTTGGGCATTAGAAGCATATGGCGCTGCAAATGTTTTGCAAGAAGTATTAACTGTTAAATCAGATGATGTACTAGGGCGCACTCGCATATTTAATAGCATTATTAAATCGGGTGTCACCGCTGAACCAGGAGTGCCAGAGGCATTTAAAGTTCTGCAAAAAGAATTGCAAAGTTTGTGTCTTGATATGCGTTTGTTAACAGAAAACAAAGAGGAAGTGAAGCTTGCTGACTTCTACGATGAAGATCGCGAATTTGAATCTTCAGGACTAAACAGAGGCGAGTTAACCCCAGGCACTGATTATAATCTTGATTTTATGCAAGATGATGAAGATTATACAGAAAGTGATAATGATGACGATCTTTCAACATTATTTGGTGATCTAACTGGTGGAAATGATTTTAGTATGACAGGCAGTGGATTTGAAGGACTATTTAACGATAGTTTGTTTGATGACGAAGCAGACATGGATGCACAAGCTAGATCCTTCCTAACTAGCGAAGCATCGTCAAAATTAGATGATATAGAGGCACTACTCCAGAGCGAATTTGATGCCGATGATGAGGAATAACTAGACATATGTTAAATTTAAAAGCAAACGGCGTTAATTCGTCAGATAAAACTACTTATATTAACTTTAAGGATGGTAGAAATGGAAATAAATAGTTTTGATTCAATTCAGATTTCATTAGCTTCTCCAGAAAAAATACGCGAATGGTCGCACGGAGAGGTGTTGAAACCTGAAACCATTAACTATCGAACACAAAAACCCGAAAAAGATGGACTGTTCTGTGAGAAAATTTTTGGACCAATACATGACTTTGAATGTCATTGTGGAAAATACAAAAGAGTTCGATACAGGGGCATAATTTGTGATAAATGTGGTGTTGAAGTTACGCGTTCCAAAGTTAGACGAGAGCGCATGGGACATATAGAATTAGCGGCACCAGTTTCACATATTTGGTACTTTAGAGGCGTTCCATCACGCATAAGTATTGTTCTAGACATAAGTCCCAAACATATTGAACAAATTATTTATTTTGGTGCTTTTGTAGTTTTAGACCCAGGTAATGTAAAGGATCTTAAAAGAAAAGATATTTTGAGGGATGACGAATTACAAGAAATGCGCGAAAATTATGGCCCTAATTCAGGTTTGAAAGTGGGCATAGGCGCTGAAGCTCTTAAAATACTTCTTAAAGAATTGAACCTTGAAGAAGAGAGCATGAAACTCAGACAAAACATCCTTGAATGCACCGGCACAAAAAAACTAAAGGCTGCTAAACGTCTCGAAGTTATTGAGGCATTCAGAAACTCTGGGAATCGCCCTGAATGGATGGTTTTAGATGTCTTGCCAGTTATACCACCTGAAATTAGGCCTATGGTACAACTCGATGGCGGCAGATTCGCGACAAGCGACCTTAACGATTTATATAGAAGGGTTATTAACAGAAACAATCGTTTGAAGAAGATGATTGAAGCAAACGCGCCTGATATCGTAGTAAGAAACGAAAAAAGAATGCTGCAAGATGCGGTTGACGCTTTAATCGATAATGGCAGACATGGCAAGGCAGTCACTGGACCTGGAAGCAGAAATTTAAAATCGCTCTCCGATATGCTCAGAGGCAAACAGGGTAGATTCCGTCAAAACCTTTTAGGCAAGCGTGTTGACTACTCAGGACGCTCTGTTATCGTTGTTGGGCCTGAACTTAAATTGTATCAATGTGGTTTACCAAAAGAAATGGCATTGGAACTTTTCAAACCTTTCTTATTTAGAAAACTTCTAGACAGAGGACTTTCACAAAACATAAAGAGCGCAAGAAGAGCAGTTGATCGTGGCACTGCTCAGGTTTGGGATATTTTAGAAGAAGTAATCAAAGATCATCCCGTCTTATTAAACCGCGCACCCACCTTGCATAGACTGGGTATTCAAGCGTTTGAACCTGTATTGGTTGAAGGCCGTGCTATTAAACTTCATCCTCTAGTTTGTTCTGCGTTTAATGCGGACTTTGATGGTGACCAAATGGCTGTGCACGTACCGCTCTCGATTGCGGCGCAAGTTGAAGCCAGATTCCTAATGCTAGCCACAAACAATATTTTGAAATTGTCGGATGGAAAACCAATTGTCAGCCCAACGCAGGATATTGTTATAGGTTCATATTACCTAACACAAGAAAAAGAAGGTGCTAAAGGTGAGGGCCGAGTCTTCACTTCACCAGACGAAGCCAAACTTGCGTATCAATTGGGACAAATTGAATTGCAAGCAAGAATCAGTGTGAGAGTTTGCAAAGAAATTGATGGGGTTGTCTACAAAAAAATTATTCCTATTACAGCAGGTAGAATTTTGTTTAACGAAGCAATTCCTCAGGACTTAGGTTTTGTAAAACGTGTTACTAAAGAAGACGAACTCGAATTTGAGATTGATTTCTTAGTAGGCAAAAAGGTTTTATCACAAATAGTTGAACGCTGTTTTAAAATAAAAGGATCAACAGCGGTTGCATTAGTTTTAGACAAAATTAAGAAACTAGGTTTTAAATACTCAACTATAGGTGCTATTACAGCTAGTGTGTTTGACATGCAAATACCAACTGATAAGCAGGCTGTACTAGCTGAGGCTGAAAAAGCTGTATTAGAGCGCGAAAAACAATATATGCGTGGTTTGTTGACAAACGAAGAACGCTATAGCGAAACTGTTACTATCTGGAAAGACGCTACAGACAAAGTTGAAAAGAGATTAGAAGAGAACTTCAAGAATTTCGACAAATTCAATCCAATTTGGATGATGGCCGATTCTGGAGCGCGTGGTAACATGCAACAAGTTAAACAGCTCTCAGGTATGCGTGGTTTGATGAGCGATCCTACAGGTAAGGTTATTGAAATCCCAGTTAAGTCTTCATTCCGTGAAGGATTGTCTGTGCTTGAGTACTTCATATCTTCGCACGGTGCGAGAAAGGGTTTAGCTGACACAGCTTTAAAGACAGCTGACTCTGGTTATCTAACAAGACGTTTAGTTGACGTATCACATGATGTTATAATCAAGGAGTCTGATTGCAAAGACACACGTGGATTTGTTGTTAGAAATATCTATGACGCTGTTGGCAGAAAAATTGAAGGAATAGCAGAGCGCGTCGCTGGCAGATATACATTAAAAGAAGTTGTAAATCCTCAGACTGGCGAGTTGATAGCCAAGGCTGATGAACTATTAACAGAAGAAATAGCACAGGCTATTGAGGAATCTGGCATTCCAGAAATCACAATTCGATCTGTCCTCTCATGTAAATCAAAACAAGGTGTTTGTGCCAAATGCTACGGCGTTAATATGTCATCCTGGAATGTTGTAAAACTCGGTGAGGCGGTAGGTATTATAGCAGCCCAGTCAATAGGCGAACCTGGAACGCAGTTAACAATGCGTACATTCCATACTGGTGGTGTTGCGTCTGGTACTGATATAACACAGGGATTACCACGTGTTGTAGAGCTTTTTGAAGCCCGCAAACCTAAAGGTGAAGCTATAATTGCTGATATTAAAGGTGTTGTTAGCATTAGACAAGAATTACTAACTGTAGGTGAAATTACTGAAGAAATTTATTCTGCTGCAGTGACAGGTGATGACGGGAATATGATAGAATACAAAATCCCAAAATCCGCTAAAATTATTGTCGAAAATGATCAGCATTTAGAGGCTGGTGATCCAATTACTATAGGTTCAATCAATCCTCAAGACATATTGCGAACGAAAGGCGTGCATGGTTTGCAAGAGAGCATGATCAGAGAAGTACAAGCTGCCTATCGTTCTAATGGCGTTCATATTAATGATAAACATATCGAAGTTATTGTGCGTCAAATGTTAAGAAAAGTGCGAATAAGCGATCCTCGAGATACTAATTTGTTAACGAATGAGTTAGTTGAGATTAACAGAGTTGACGAAGAAAACGAGCGCGTTCTCGAAAAAAATGGTATGCCAGCATTAGTAACTCGCGTGCTACTAGGAATTTCAAAAGCCGCCCTAGCCACCGCTTCATTCTTGTCTGCTGCATCATTCCAAGAAACCGCGCGTGTTTTAACGGACGCAGCTATTAAGTCAAAAACAGACAATCTAGTTGGATTAAAAGAAAATGTTATTATTGGTAAATTAATACCAGCAGGGACCGGATTAAAAGAGTATCGTAATATAAGCGTTGAAAAAACAACGCAGGCTCCAGATCACAGAGCAGGCGAATATTCAAATACAATTGCTAATGATGATGTTTATACTGATGAATTCGACTTTGAATTTGCAACCTACGATCCAGAATAAGCATGGAGGAAAACGTGACCAGTTTTTTTACATCTGAGAGTGTTACTGAAGGGCATCCTGACAAAGTCTGCGATCAAATTGCAGACGCCGTTCTTGATGCGATTTTAGAAAGTGACCCCAAAGCGCATGTGGCTTGTGAGGTTATTGCCAGCACTGGATTTGTGCTTGTAATGGGTGAAATATCTACTAATAGTTATGTAAAAATAGCGGATATTGCAAGAGAAACTATTAAAGAAATCGGTTATAATAGCCCAGAATATGGTTTTGATTCAAAGAACTGTGCTGTTTTAGTTACAATCGACGAACAATCACCTGATATTGCAATGGGTGTAAACGACAGTATTGAAAATCGCGCTCACAAAAACAAACAAGATAAATATGATGTAATTGGCGCAGGTGATCAGGGAATAATGTTTGGTTTTGCTTGTAATGAGACAATCGAACTAATGCCAGCGCCTATTGTGTTAGCGCATGCTTTAGCAAAAAGACTAGCGTTTGTTAGAAAATCGGAAATTGTTAAAAATCTAAGACCCGATGGTAAAACGCAGGTAACTATAGAATATAAGAATGGCATACCTCTAAGAGTGGATACTATAGTTTTATCAACTCAGCACGACGAAGGTGTTGATATGGATCTTCTAAGGAAAGAATTAACAACACATGTTATTAAAAATGTTATTCCACCTGAAATGCTAGATATTAACACGAAAATTTATATAAATCCAACTGGGCGATTTGTTATTGGTGGCCCTCAAGGCGATAGTGGACTAACTGGTCGCAAAATCATAGTGGACACTTATGGTGGTTATGCTCCTCACGGTGGTGGATCTTTCTCTGGGAAGGACCCTACAAAAGTTGATCGAAGCGCGACATATTATGCGCGTTATGTGGCAAAAAACATAGTAGCGGCTAAACTCGCTGATAAATGTTTAGTTCAACTGGGATATGCAATAGGCAAAGCTAATCCTGTATCGATTACTGTTAATACATATGGGAGTGGAAAAGTATCCGATGATGCTATCGCAAAAGCCCTGCCCAAAGTTTTTGATTTTAGACCTGCCGCTATCATAGACAATCTTGATTTATTAAAACCAATTTACAAGCAAACGGCAGCTTATGGTCATTTTGGCCGCGAAGATTTTTCATGGGAGAAAATAGATAAAGCAGACAAATTGCGAGCTCTTCTGTTGGGAGACAATTAATGAATTCCAAAGGGCAGATTGTTAAATTTACATACAGGAATCCTGGTTTTATAATATTTATCCTGTGCTGTAATGGAACCTTCTTAAAAATGCGAGCTATTTCACCACCGCTCAACAAAGAAACTCTGGCCTTGTTAAAAGAAAAAGATACACTACGTGTTGAATATTCTATCAGAATTCATGAAAAGTATGGTAAGAATTGTGAGATCTCAAGAATCATAGAACACATTCCGTTTATAAATCAGCCACCCGCTGAATGTTTGGACCAAAATTCTATCATATTAAATGATTACGACCCAAAAATATGGATAGCATCCTTTGCTGATAAATTTTCACCTGTTGAAACCTCCGATTCTAATTTGTCAATCCTCCCCGATCTCGAAAACCCTGAACAGTATAATATCTACATTAATTTTACAATCGAATTAATAACCGCCTATCTAAGTAGCGACTTATTTAAAGGCGTTGGGCCCGCTGCTGTAAAAAAAATCGTAGACGAATTTGGCCTTTTCACTCTGGGAATTATAGAATCAAACCCCAAAAAGCTAGAAGCGATACGAGGTATTGGGCCCATAACCGTTAAGACAATTAAGAAAGAATATAAAAAAAATCTTCCTAATATGAGGATGTATTTGTTTTTCTTCTCCCAAGACATTTCATTGTATCAAGTCAAAAAGATTTATGAAGAATATGAAAGTCAAACATTAGATATTGTAATACATAATCCCTATGTGCTAATAAACGATATCAGTGGTATAGGATTTAAAAAAGCCGATACGATAGCACTTAAAATTGGTATTCCAAGAGACAGTGATTTTAGATTATGCGCTGGCATCATATATGCTTTAAAGGAGGAAGGGCTTAGTGGACACACTTGCTGTCAATATTATTATTTAATTGAAAAAGCAAGGACTGTTTTGCAGATTGATATTTCACAAACTGAACTTATAGCAAACGCGTTAGATATATTACTAAACGATGGGAATGTATTTGAATTCATAAAGCAACACACACATTATCAAAACAATTTGCCTAACGCAAACCGTTTCATAGCGCTCCGCGCCAATTATCTGCATGAGGAATCAATAGCAAAGAAGATAACGGATCTTATAAAACGGGCAAAACCATTAGCTAATGATCATTCATATGCGATTAGGCAGTACGAACAATCAAAAGGAATTAGCTTAGATGTTTCACAGAAAAAAGCAATATCTGATGCTCTAAATAACGGCGTGATTGTAATAACTGGTGGACCGGGCACTGGAAAAACCACCATTATTAATGCGATAATTAAAATAATAACAACCCTAATTCCAGAATTAAATAGTTCTAATAGTGAGCTTTTGCAATTAGCCGCACCCACAGGTAGAGCTGCCAAAAGGTTGTCCGAATTAACTAAGCGATCTGCTAAGACAATTCATAGAATGCTGGGTTTTCAGGCAAATTCTGGCGGCGGATTTAAGTTTCATTATAACGAGACAAACCATTTGGATGCAGAGGTAGTAATCGTTGATGAAATTAGCATGGCGGATGTTTTCATATTCGATTCTTTGTTAAAAGCTCTGAATTCTAATGCTAGACTTATTTTAGTAGGAGACAGAGATCAATTGCCATCGGTATCAGCTGGTAATGTTTTATCAGACCTGATAGAATGCAAGTTGTTACCTGTATCTTGTTTAACTAAGATCTTCAGACAGGGATCCGAAAGTTTGATAGTTTCAAACGCTCATAATGTCAATAATAAAATGCCCCTTGTTATAAACAACGATTCCCAGGATTTTTATTTTTGTGAATGCGCAAATGATGAAGAGATTCTTGAAACATTATTAGACAAGTTTTCAACTGTGACAACCGATTATGAGGTAGAATATGACGATGTTCAGGTATTAGCACCCATGAAAAAATATAACACTGGTACAGAAAACCTGAATAATGAATTACAGAAAATAGTTAACCCGGATATGCTGCCTTGTCTATATGTAGGGCAAACCACTTTTAAAGTAGGCGACCGTGTTATGCAAACTAGCAATAATTACCAAATGTCATGGATTAAAGATATTACTCATGAAAGAGGGTCTGGCGTTTTTAACGGCGAGATTGGCTATATTCAAAATATAGACCTATCAAAACAACAAATCACCATATTATTTGACGAGGGAAGGATTTGTGATTATACAAGGAAGGATTGTTTTGATCTCATGCTGGCCTATGCAATAACAGTTCATAAGAGTCAAGGCTCTGAATTTTCTGTAGTTTTTGTTGTAGTGCCCAACTCCGCAAACTATTTTCTAAACAAAATGATTTTGTATACAGCAATAACTCGCGCGCGAAAAGCGGTTATTTTAATAGGCTCTATGTCCACAATAACCCATATAATTAAAAAGAAAAACTTCCAAAATAGATCTACTTTGTTAAAGGAGTTAATATGGAAACATTTAAAAGTCCCCCCTCAAAATTTGTGTTAAACACAAAGATATTTCTAACAAAACTGAGAAAAGCTATTGTAAGAAATGTTGTGCGCGCTACAAAAGAAGTTGATAAGGCAATTTATGCTGATAGTCTAGTTTGCTTTAACTGTGGAAATGAACTGCGCACAGAAAATGAATTCTATACTACTCTTTGTGGGGCCTGTAGCAATCACCTGCCTGCAAGGCGAGGTAGACATTGCAAATATTGTGGTGCTTATACAATAGAATCAGATGAAAAAGTGTGTCCTGACTGTAGACTAACACCACCAGAGTTTGAACGCGTTATCGCGCCTTTTGAAAACAAAGGGGTTGTAAAACAAATGTTGCATGACTACAAAAAATCTGGGTTTAAGTACTTATACCTCTATATCGCTCGTTTCATTACAGACCATTTTTTAACTGCTGGTTACTACGCTGATTATGTGGTTTATATGCCTTCAACAAAGAGACAAAGATTTATTACGGGGTTTAATTCGCTAAAAAAGATTGCGGATTATTTTTCCAAACGCACGGGAATTCCACAAATTTATCCTGTATATAGATCAAAAAACATTCCAGAATACATGGCTGGCACTGACCGCGCAACGCGTTATGAATCCCTTTATGGTGTTTTTTCAATTAATCCTGAATTCAGTATTGATGTTTTGCAAGACAAAACCATAATTTTATTAAACGATCATATGAATACTGGCGCAACAGAAAATGCCTGTGCTAGGGTTCTCAAAGAAAATGGCGCCGCTAATGTTATAATTGTTGCATTTGCGCGTTCATAATCTATGAATTATTATCAAACCTCAATTAAAAAATTAAATAGTCTAAGAAAACAAGACGATTATCTTATTCTCTCAATAGAATCAAGCTGTGACGAAACTGCTGTGGCCATAACAAGGGGACGCACAGTATTGGTGGATGTGATAGAATCACAAATTGATATTCACAAGAAATATGGTGGAGTTGTTCCAGAAATTGCCTCTCGAAACCATTCTATTAAAATTGATTCTGCGCTAACAAAAGCACTAAAGAGCGCAAATCTTAAATTATCCGATATTTCTGTAATAGCAGCCACATGCGGTCCTGGTTTACTTGGTGCTTTGTTAGTTGGCTTGTGCCATGCTAAAGCATTAGCATATGCATTAAAACTACCATTTGTAGGCATTAATCACATTAAAGGACATATTGCGGCCAACTATATTGCAAACCCATCACTACAACCACCATTCCTTTGCTTATTGGTTAGTGGAGGACATACCGAAATTCTTAAAGTAACTAGTTTCTCTGATATTATCTGTCTGGGTGCGACACGAGACGATGCCGCAGGAGAAGCTTTCGATAAGGTTGCAAGATTATTAAATTTATCCTATCCAGGCGGGCCCGCTATTGAAAAATTAGCTAGCTCTTATGATAATAAATCACCTATATATATGCTGCCTCATCCCTTTAAAAACGAAAAACATTTAGACTTTTCTTTTAGTGGAATCAAAACGGCCGTTTTTAATTTATTAACAATTGCGAAAAACCGAGGTGAGACTGTAAATTATAGCAGTCTAGCAAACTCGTTTGAAAATACCATTTGTGAAATTTTAACAAAAAACGCAATTGCCGCTTCACAATTAACTGGTATTAAAAAAATTGCTTTAGCTGGTGGAGTATGTGCAAATTCAAAACTCCGGCTGTATATGTCTAAGTCTTGTATAAATTCCAACATCGAACTTTTTTTGCCACCCAAAAGCTTGTGCACAGACAATGCGTCAATGATAGGTGTCGCTGCGTTTGAAGAGATTAAATCAGGAACGAAACCCTCTGATTTAGAACTAGACGCTGACCCTTCACTTGAAATTTAATAGTCGTTTTTTACATAAGAGTTTAATGTTTTTGTTTCGATTGTTACCTCTAAATCCTTTTTATCTTGCAGCTCAAAATCCCTAAAAATTTACGAAGAAATGTCGAAAACGATATCCACCACTATTTACACAAAAAAACCAGGCATATTCAGTTTAATCTGGTTTTGTAGCACTAATAAAAAAACAAGAAAATGTTCGGTGTGCGTGTTATATAAATATCATTATTATCGTATACTTCTATACAATAATTAACTATTCCGATTTTGTTCAAATAATCTTCAAACTGACAAAATTCTTCATTGTTATATTCACATAAAGTCGCTACTTCATCTTTAAATTTCCTGATCAATTTATATTTAAATGCTTTGTTTGCTCTAAATTTAATCTTAATGGCACTTTCATCTGTTGAAGCTGTAAAATTTTTTGGCAGGGCACTATCAAAATATTGTGAAACCTCTGTGGGTGCGTATTTATCAATAAACAAACCTTTCTTAATATAAACATCTGGCGTATAGTATGAGGGCTTACATATTTTCATCTCCATTTCTGATGAGAATTGATCAAATTCCGCTTCAATAACATCTGTTGGAATTTTAAAGTATTTGTTTTGCTCTAGTTTTCGACAAATTTTCTTAACTAACAATGTAGGATATGTGCCACCAGTCAATTTGCAATCCATTTTGTTTTTATCCATTGATTTACTCCCATACCATACACATACTGTATTTGTGGGAGTGTATGCAATATTCCAGGCATCGGAATTTCCAAAATTATCACCATGTGTCCCAGTTTTCGAAGCAATATCCAAATCCACATCCGCTAATTTCTTAGCGGTTCCTTTTTTTGCGACATCTCTTAGCATGTCTGTTAATAAATAGCATGTGCCCATAGACAACACATTCTTGGGGCTAATCTTGTTGGTGTAAATGAGATTATCGTTTTCGTCACTAATGCTTTTAATAAACTTTGGTGCAGAGTGCATACCATAATTTGCAATTGTCATATAACTCTCTACAATTTCTAGTAACGTACACCCTTTTCTCATTGCACCCAAAGCCAGAGACAAACCATTATCATTATCAAACGATATTCCTAGTGAACTAGCATAATCTTTACATAACTTAACTCCGAGTTGTTCTAATAACTTAACTGCAATTACATTACTAGATGTTTTAACCGCTTCTCTTATGCTAGTTAAACCCAGATAATACCCATTGTAATTTCGAGGTGAATATTCCTTTATAGTTGTAGGTTCATCTATTACTGGTGTATCTGGTGATATAATTCCTCTTTCTATTCCAGGGGCATAAACAATTATTGGTTTTAATATAGACGCAGGATTTCTTCTGAATTTAAATATTGAATGCTGGATATCTGAATGATAGGAGACTACACTACTTTGTTCATTTGATGTAATAATGGCGGATTTCATTGCGTTATGCGCATTAGAGTTATCACTATTCATCAGTGATTCAATATGATGCTGCAACCCTCTGTCTAAATAGGTTTTTATATTATATCCGCCTGCCAAAATTTCTCGTTCACTTTTGTTTAATAACAAACAGGCCTCGTCTAAAACAGCTTTAATATATGACTGATTTGGGATAAACCGATTTGTTATTTTTTCTATATTTAAAAATTCTATAGCCTCTTCATAATTTTTTTTCGAAATTAAATCATTATTTAAAAGCACTTTAAGGATTGTATTCTTTCGTTCATTGGCGAGTGTTACATCGCTTTGTGGTGAATATTTCGCTGGATTCTTAATAATACCAGCAAGCATGCTTGATTCTGCGATAGTGAGATCAAAAGGTCTCTTATTAAAAAAGGTTGATGAGGCTTTGGTTATTCCATAAATTCCATCACCAAAATATATAACATTTAAATACATAGTTAATATTTCTTCTTTGCTAAAATTTTGTTCTATGAGTTTAGCTAGCTTGATTTCTTTGAGCTTTCTGTTTAATGTTTTTTCGTTAGATAATAATGTATTTTTTGCAAGTTGCTGTGAGATTGTAGAGGCCCCCTCTTTCATAGACAGGGCTTTTAAATTGTGCAATATGGCTCTCGCTATTCCAACATAATCTATACCTGAATGCTCAAAAAATCGTTTGTCTTCTATCGCTACAAACGCAGTTATTACATTAGGTGATAACATATCATAATCAGTGTATTCAAGATAATCATTCAAATTTTCAATTGGTTTATTAGACTTATCAAACAATGATGTGGTAACTAAATGACGCCCAAACATATTCGCGTCAAACTTAGTGTCTTTCGTTATTGTATGATATGTTATCATTAACAAGCCGGCAGATAACACAAATAATGAAATAATTAACAAAATCAAAATCAAAAAAAGCTTTTTGATATTCATGCTATTAGTATACAAAAATGACTTTTTAATATACTCTAATTATCTGATTTTAAATCACAAAAGTAATGTTTAATTTAGAGTTGATCTGCAACTTTTAATCATTAGGAACTAAAATATTTATTTATTTTTAAAAATTTCAATTTCATTAGATAAAATATTCGCGGAACACGGTCTGTTATCGGATACTCAAAACCTTGATTATACCGCAATTGAATATTATGGTGATACTGAGGACAAAGAAGAAAACAGGAGTGATAAGCGTGGAAAAACTGTAACATCATACCAAGCAGTAGTTGCACAAGATAGTGATTCAGGCATTATTACATATAGTGATGCTACCATAGTGCATGATAATCAAAATGATGTAATTTTAGAATTTTTAGAATCCTATTATCGTGGCACGAAAAAAACGGTAAAATATGTAGTATTTGATAGTAAATTTACAACCCTTAAAAATCTTGGTAAGCTAAATAGTGAAGGTATAAAATTTGTAACAATTCAAAGGAGGAGTAAAAATTTAGTTAAAAAGGCAGACTTGTTTTTGAAAGATACTTCAAAAACTGTTCGTATTAAAAAGGCTAACAAACGTAGTAGATTAGTCAAATATAATGAAAATAAAACCATAAATCCAGCTTATGGAGATTGTGAATTACGTCAAATCTTTATTGAAACGAAAGGAGTAAATCCTACAATAGTAGCAAATTATTAGCCCAATTGCATTAACTATAACTTTATATTGTGTTGTAGCAAATAGAGTATATCTTATAACAAACTACAAAAAATCAAACAGAAATTCCATTAATATTTCCAATAGTCCACAAAATTAATATTTGTATATTTGTTTTTTTACTTCAATATATGTTATTATATAAAAGCTTTTTTCATAAAGAACGTGTGCGTAGTCTATAATAGTTATTGAACTATTCACAGATAGCAATACAAACACAAAACTTAAAGATATTATATCTTTTACCAGTTCTCTTTAAAAATTAACCATGAGATGTCTACAAAAACACTAATACTTGAAAATTTTCACATTACTTTTGTTGTAGTATAACTGGTTTTTTGGATATTAATTTTAATGTTGCAAATGAAGTTAAATTTACACACAAACAACATAAAATTAAAAGTCCATTAATTTTAAAGACAGCAAAAAACCGAACGAAAGCTTTGATCTACAGAGTTTTGTCTCAAATCATATGGTATCTAACATCTGAAAATATGTTAAAACACAAATTAGAGTCTGCAATATAAGTGATTTTAATTAAAATCGCTTGAATGATGACA
>JAIRKT010000028.1 GCA_031259965.1 Christensenellaceae bacterium
ATTAAACTATAAAAAAAACAACTATCGCGGTTTTAATGGTCAAAATGTTTTCTAATTAACTAATGACACTAACTCTAAATTAAATACACACATTTGTGAATATTTTTGTCATTCTAAGAATTTTTAACCTTCCTCACTAACATTTGTGTTTCTTGTTTTAAGCGTTACTTCAGTTTTAGTTTCTCTGGTTCTATAGATCAATTGTTGAATACTAGATGTTTGTTAGACGCTATTTAAAAAATTCTTCATTTTTAATAATTATAAGTGCATATTTTTATTAGTCAAAAGCTGTTTTTTATAGTATAATTATATAAAGTTTGACTTATAACCACTATTAACTTTTAAATACGTAAAAGACTTAGATGTCACAATTTTTTAATCAACATCATTCTCTTATTCTCTTAATATCCCTATTTAAAAGTTATTCGTTTATGTATAACCTATGTCAAACAACAGATTCATAAATCTTATTTAATGTGAATTTGTATGCGTGTGGAAGCCAGTCAAAATGACAGTTAAAATTCGACAAACACTATTAACCTTTTTGCTATGTGCCATTTTCATAACTGCCGTGTTGCTTGTTATAGTCACAACAGATAATTTTGCTATCGCAGAGAAAACGCCTTATCCTGGACTTACATTTCCTACTGCGTCAACCACTACCACTCTCACCTACAGTCCAACCCTACAATTATCATCTATAGAACTTATAGGAGGATCTACTGAGGCTGGGACATTCGCCTGGGTATACCCTGATACCATTCCCACTTGTAACATAGAACTGTATGAAGTTAAATTTACTCCAACAGACACAGAATATCAAACCGCTACCGCTAGTGTTACAGTTAAAATCAAACAGGCAACGCCTGCAAATATCACATTTCCAACTGTTCAGACCACTCACTTATATGAACCTGCGCGCAAATTGTCTGACATTCATCTTAACAATGGTTCTGGGGATGGCACTTTTGAATGGCACAATGGCGCAAACGAATTATTAACAGTAGGGACAAAACTTTATACAATCAATTTCAAACCACGTGATGCTATAAATTATAATTACACTGATGTGGTGATGTCAAATCAACGTTCAATAACCATAACACCTGCAGAGGGACAAGTAAATTTTCCAACTTTACTAGAAATATTTTATCAGCCTGGGAAAACATTAGCAGACATCGATATTGCTACGCAGGCCACATCTGACTCTGGAAAAGTTGGTGGGAATGGCACATTTTACTGGAAGTATCCTACAACACAAATTTCAACCGCACTAACACAATCAACTGTGGTATTCACACCAGACCCTAATTATTATTTCTCTGAACAATCATTTGAACGAACCATATCGGTAACAATTAAAAAAGCCGCTCCACCTGCTACAACATTCCCAACCACTGACCCTATAACATATAGTCCAACAAGACAATTATCACAAATAACTTTGCGAAATGGAGTGGGTGATGGCACTTTTGAATGGAAAAATCCAACCACAATCCCAACCACAACTGTGCCTAGTTATTTGGTTGTTTTTGTACCAAGAGACCCCAATAATTATGATTATAGCACTATCACCTGCGAACAAAATGTAACATTAACTGTACTAAAAGCAACCCCGCAGAATCTCACATTCCCTGCTACACCTAGCGAAATAACATATGCACCAGATCGCAGTTTGTCTAGTATATCATTTTCTGGTGGATCAGGCGATGGCACATTTGCTTGGGAATATCCAGACATGATCCCAATTGTTACTATGTCTAGCTATAAAATAATATTTATGCCTCGAGACGCGATTAATTATGATTATTCTAACATTACTCTTGAGCTCGCGGTAGAATTGTCAGTACTTAAAGCAAGACCATCAGGAGTCGTTTTTCCAACCGCAGAGGCAGTAACATATAACCCATCAAGCACATTGGCATCCGTTCCATTCGTAAGAGCTTCTGGCACTGGTGATGGTGCTTTTTCATGGGCTACACCTACAATTGTCCCCTCTTCTTCTGTTAGTTTATATCAAGTTAAATTTACTCCTACTGATTCAAACAATTATGAATCTCTCTATGAGATGATAACTATACAGGTTGCAAAGTTGAATCTTAAAACACTCGATTCTAATGGAGTTGTTTTTCCATCAACTCTACCAACCATTCAATATAATCCCAATAATACATTAGCAAATGTTTCTATAACAGGAACTTCAACACTTTATACAGGATCTTTTAATTGGTCTTCACCCAATATAATCCCATCTGTTAATGTAAGGGAGTATGATGCAAAATTTACACCAGACGACGCCAATATAATAGGACTTACACAAAAAATACAAATTGTTATAACAAAAGCCTTAGCCACCGCCTGCCCTCTGCCTGCAGATCTTACTACCACTTATACATATTCTCACAATTTAAAATTGGAAGAGATAACCTTTGTTAATGATAGTGAAGGCCTGTTTGCATGGAAAGACCCATTTATTAATCCCTTTGTAAACAACAATGGGTATATAGTCCAATTTGTACCATTTGAGTTGTCAAATTATGATTATTCAAATATAGATTCTCTTGAATTTATAATTAGTCCTATAATAATTCCTAGAGTATTATTGCCATCAGAATATGAAATTCCAACTGGACTAAAAGCTACGTATGGATCTACTCTATCTGATATAGAATTACCAGAAGGTTTCCAATGGGAATTGCCAGGCAACACTCAAGTAGGAGCTGTGGGAGAACATGCGTTTAGTGTTTCATATCATCCTTCCGTCAACCCTGAAAATTATGTAACTGCCACAAATATTGCTTTAACTATAACAGTGGATAAAGCAATAAATGTTGATAAGCCAGATATTAGTACAATTAAGATAGCCAAGAAAAATGGTAATTCACTCGTCTTTGAAAGCTCACAACCTGTCGAATACTCTATTGATGGGGGTAACACCTGGCAGAGTTCACCAAAATTCGATGATTTAACTCCGCAAAAAGAGTACACGGTTTTGGTCAGATTAAAAGAAGATGAATCATACCTTGCAAGTTCAAATTGGCAAGCGATAACTATAAAGACACCAATGTCAACATTGTTAGCTATAGCAATAGTTATAGCCGGTTTTGCATTAGCAACAGGCATATTTGCTATTATCTATAAACTTTGTATAAAGCCCAAAGCTCACTACAAAACACAAAAATAAATACATACTTACATGTAAAGCATGTAAAATAAGGAAAACATTAATTACTTATGACATTTGAAGAACTAAATATTTCACCACAGCTTTTAAAAGCGCTAGCAAAAATAGGGTTTAGTGAACCCACAGAAATACAAGAGAAATGTATACCACCTTTACTTAACACAAAAGACGTTGTTGGTAGATCAATGACAGGTTCTGGAAAAACGTTTGCTTTTGGTATTCCTGCTGTAGAGTTAATTAACCAACAGCTGAACGAGGTTCAGGTCTTAATTCTATCACCCACAAGAGAACTCGCAGTTCAAATTACAGAGGAGCTTCGCAAACTCACCTCATTTAGCCATAGCGTTGGCATCGCCGCAGTTTATGGTGGTAGTGGTATGGCTAAGCAAATAATGAATATTAAAAAGAGCAAAATTGTTGTTGGGACACCAGGTCGTATTATTGACCATCTGCACAGAAAAACCTTAAAACTTAATTTTGTTTCACTTGTTGTCTTAGATGAAGCAGATGAAATGCTGGATATGGGATTCAGACACGACATAGAAACAATTTTAAAAAACGTACCTCATAAACGTACTACTGCTATGTTTTCTGCCACGATGCCAGTTGCTATAAAGTCACTAATGTCTACTTACATGAATCAACCAATCTTTATAGAAAGTTCCAAAGTTTCAACTACTCAAGAAGAGATTGACGAAACTTATGTTCGCTCGGTAGCAGGTGGAAAAAAACAAGCCTTGCTTGAACTTATAGACAAAATTAAACCACAAAGTGCAATTGTATTCTGCAATACCAGACAAATGGTAGATGCTGTCTCTAGGTTTTTAACAGCTCATAAAATTGACGCTCAAGCTATACATGGAGAGAGAAGCCAATCTGAACGCAAAAAAACGATGGGACTGATGAAAACTCATAAACTTAATATTCTTGTAGCAACAGATGTGGCGGCACGTGGAATTGACATTCAAAACGTTGAATACATTATTAATTTTGATATCCCCAACGATGCAGAATCATACACTCACAGAATTGGACGCACAGGACGAGCAGGACAGAAAGGTATCTCCATATCCATGGTCGACAACGCAGACAAATTAAATGCATTGCTTGCTATAGGTTTCTCGAGAAAAACTAATATACACGAACACGAATTATCCACTAGTTTGTCAACTTTCTCCGATATAGTTGCAATTAAAAGCTCACCAAAGTCAGCGGTTTTCGGTTCTGCTGCATACAACAAAAAAGGTAAAGGTTTTATTCCTTTTACTAAAATGGGCTCTCGCCACAGAACTCGTTAATGTTCAATGCTCAAAATTATTGGTTTTTTACTAACAAAATAGTATTCAGATTTTAAGAGATGTAGCCTTTCTTAAATGTTTGTTTATTTAAATTTGTTGATATCTTAAAATCCTGTACGATGCAACTAGGCCTTCTGAATCCTTTTTTGCATGCTTTTTTATCCTCGCTATTGTCTAGCATCTACCACGCTAGTGTAATATCTAACGGGGATTTCATTATGATTAATAGGCTTTTAGCCCTCATAACACATTTAAATCATATTTTTTTTCGATCTCTGTTATCGAGACAATTCTTTTTTCATGTAGAGAAAGTCGAGCCGCGAGCCCAATTAGCACTGGTTTTAAACCATCTTCAACATTTACCAAAACTGGCGTGTCTTCAACAATGGATGCAATAAAAGATTTAACTTCATCTATATATGCCTGTGTGTATCTATCGAGAAAAAAGTGCTTCGGCTTTTCCGCAATTACACCTCTACCATTACTTATAACTGCTGTTGAATTTGTATCGTTTGCTATTGCTATTTGTCCCAAAGATCCGAATGCTTCGATCCTCTGATCGTATCCATAGGAGGCTCTTCTACAATTATCAATTATTGCAATAGCACCATTATTCAACGTGATTGTTACAGCTGCAGTATCTATATCACCTGCTTTGCCAATTTCACTATCTACCATAGCACTTCCAGTCGCAAAAACATCTATTGCTTCAGCTTTTGAAATAAAGCGCACCATATCAAAATCATGTATTGTCATATCGAGAAAAATTCCACCTGATACCTTTATATACGATATGGGTGGTGGAGCAGGATCTCTTGAAGTAATCTTTAAAATATTTAAATCTCCTATTTCACCTCTTAACATTGCATCTTCAACTGCCTTAAAATTATGATCAAATCTGCGGTTAAACCCTACTTGATATTTTACCTTACTACCTTTCAGTGCTTCCATTACTAACTTGATTTTATTAACATCATGATCTATGGGTTTTTCACAAAAGACATGTTTTTTTTGTTTAATTGCCTCTAATGAAATCTGGCTATGTGTGTCTGTAGAAGAACAAATGAGTAGCGCTTCAATTGTCTTGTCCTCAATAATTTTGCGATAATCTGTATATGTCTCCATAACACCTAGTGACCGTGCCCAGTTTGCATCATCATCTTTTAATAAGGGGTCTGCTATAGCCTTAATTTTTGCATCCTGCACAAACCTCGATATTGTTTCTGCGTGGACGCGTCCAATGCGTCCAAATCCGATAATACCTATATTTAGCATTTAAAATTCTCCATATCAATTTATGAATTTAGTGTAATGTTTATTTTTGAGTTCCAATGTTTGAAAGTCTGGGGTATCTGTTCTTGAGTGCTGTGAATTAACATGAGTTTTGCAAGTTCCACAAGCGTAGATTTCAAGGTGTCACCATTTATTTCAGAATGCAACAGCCACAGAACATTCAAAATGTTCTTTAGCTAATATCGCTACAACAGCTTTGTTAGATTTTAGCTTTTTCCTTAATATATTTTCTTGCAAGAAGTGCCATTTCAAAAGGGTTAGCAAGAGCTGGGTCTTGTTCTGCTTCAACTAAAAGCCACCCAATATATTCATTGTCTGCTAATATTTGAAATATAGGAACAAAGTCTATAGTCCCATCGCCAGGAACTGTGAATGTACCTAACCTGACACCATCTAGAAAGGAAAGATTTTCTTCCTTTACTTTTTCAATTATTTGCGGCCTTACATCCTTTAGATGAACATGTTTTATGCGGTTAATATGCTTTTTAAGAATAACAAGTGGATCAACATCTGAATAAACTAAATGACCCGTATCAAAAAGTAATGAAACTGAATTGGGATCGGTTTGTTCCATCAGTCTATTAATTTCTTCTTCAGTTTGGATGACGGTACCCATGTGATGATGATAAACTAATGACAATCCAAATTCCTGTGCAATTTCACCTAGCCAATTAAGACTTTTGCATAAAAGCGCCCATTCTTCATCGTTCATTATGTATCTGTCTCCAAACACTGGAAAATTTGTGCCTTGTATGCTGTGGGTTTGTTCGCTGACGCCTATGCGTTTAGCTCCAACTGCTTTCAGTAATCTACATTTTTTTCTAAATTCAATATCTATATCATTAAAAGGTTGTGATAATATAAATGATGAGAACCAGGCATTTGCAATGGTTATTTTTCTAACCCTTAGAAAACGCCGTAATTCGTTAATTTTTGTTGGAAACTTACTCCCGATTTCTGTTCCTTTAAAACCAGCTAAAGCAATCTCACTTATACACTGTTGAAAAGAATTTTCCGCACCCAATTCAGGCATGTCATCATTTGTCCAACCAATTGGTGCTATTCCAAGTTTTATGTTTTTTTTATTTAACATTTTACTCTCCAAAAAATTATGGTACGCTTTAAATCCATTTGTAAAATATCTATGTTTTTAACAATATTTATTAAAAAGATCATAATATAATATTCTACAATAGACAATTTTGCTTTTGTAAAATTGGTTTATATAATCCTTTACTACAAATGTATATTTAAAATTATACCTTGTTTAATACATAATAATATAACAAATTAAGAATAAAAAAACAAAAAATTTGATTGTCTATTCTGACCATTTTTAAAATTTGTCTGTCACACTCTCTTTAAAAATATATTGTAACATAACAGTAGTATGCCTATGGTTATTAATAAAAAAGCAAATTTTAAAAAACTTCTTTCAATTTTATTAGCTTCATAATGCTACTATAGGTGTAACTTTCTAAAAAGTTGATAAAAACAGCCCACTGTAAACAGTGGGCTAGGAAATCAAATATGTGTAAGCAAAATATATTTTTAGTATTAACGTTTACTAAATTGTGGGGCTTTACGGGCTTTATGTAACCCATATTTTTTACGCTCTTTCATTCGAGGATCTCTCGTTAGAAAACCAGCTGTTTTAAGTGTAGGTCTTAGCGCGATATCCGCTTGACATAAAGCTCTTGCTATGCCATGGCGTATTGCACCAGCTTGACCTGTTGATCCGCCTCCATTAACGTTAACAGCCACATCATAAGTTGTATTCATTGAGACCAATTGTAATGGTTGTCTCACAATATACTTAAGTGTTTCTAATCCAAAATAGTCATCTATGGGACGTTTGTTAACTATAATAGTACCATCACCACCAGGAATAAGTCTAACGCGTGCGACCGCCGTCTTTCTTCTGCCTGTGCCCCAATATTGGATCTTCTTTTTTATTGTTTTTTTAGTTGTAGCCATCTGTATGCCCTCTAAAATACTAGTGTTTCAGGTTTTTGAGCCTGTTGCTTATGTTCGCTACCTGCGTAAGCAAACAACTTTGAAAACATTTTTCTACCTAATGTGTTCTTTGGTAACATGCCTTTTACAGCATGCTCTACCACAAAAACAGGCTTTGTGCGCATTAATTTGTCATAACGCACTTCTTTTAAACCGCCCACATAACCTGTATGATAACGATAAAACTTTTTCTCTGCCTTTTTTCCAGTTAGAATAACATTCTCACAATTTATTATTACTACATAATCGCCCGTATCAACGTTTGGAGTGAAAATGGGTTTGTTTTTACCTCTTAGTATCGTGGCAACTTGTGACGCAAGTCTTCCAAGCGCCATGCCCGTTGCATCTACAACGTACCACTTCCTCTCTATTGATTCGGATTTTGCCATAATTGTGTCCATGGTAAGACCTCCGATGAAACGTTGCGCTCAAATCTACATAGGGGGCTCAGTCCTAATTCAAAAATTACGCCTAATTATGATATTATATTATTTGAACGGAGTCAAGCAATTAACTATGCAAAAATGCACTTTTCTAAAATTTTATCTCTCAATCGAAGTTTCTTTGCCGGTTTTGAAAAAATTTTATTCTTCTACCCTCTTTAATAGCACTATTTTAGGCTTTTTCCATTGAAACTTTAAAATATAAAAAGGTTATGAATCATTTAGTTTTTTCTTTCATACTATATTGAATAGATATTATTCAAATCAAATATCCGAGCATGCTCTGCTTTGTTTATGCTTCAAATTATTTAGATGCACCGGTTAATATCAAACTGCTGTATTCGATAATACAGACAATTATTTTATTCTGCTTATAATTTAAATAAGGTGTTAGATGAAAAACATAGCCAAAAATTTGTTACCAGGCCTTTTTGCGATTTTTTTAACCATATGTTTTAGTGGATATACCTTTTATTTGTTTGAAAAGGAGAGTACCCCTAAAAAGCACTTCGTTGTATTATTAGATCCAGGACATGGCGGATTAGATGGTGGTGCATTGGGAATCAACACCAAAATTAAAGAGTCTGAGATAACTTTGAAAATATCAAAATCAGTTGGCACATATCTCACTGCCAGCGGCTTTGTCAAAGTGGTTTATACCAGAATTACAGACGATGATCTTTCAAATCACAATTCATCGAACCATAAACAGGATGATTTTAAAAAGAGACAAAGTATTATAGAAAACATCCAACCAGAGATTGTCATAAGTATTCACTGCAATAAATTCAAACAGCAAATAAGGCGTGGCGGTCAGGTTTTTTTCTCTAGCAAAAATGTTACAAATTTTCAATTAGCCCAGATATTGCAAATGAATATAAATATGCTAAACTCAAAATATGTGGGTAAAACATTTTCCGCTTTAGAAGGAAATTATTTTGTTATAACCTGTACCAGTTTAACTTCAGTCTTAGTTGAATGTGGTTTTTTGTCTAATCCAGACGACGAAAGATTATTAAGTAGTCCTTCCTATCAGGATGAATTAGCTAAAGCCATATCCAGAGGAACAATGGCCTTCTTGTTAAATGCCATCTAAACATCACTTCTCGCCTGTTCGTTTTGTAAAAAGATATTTTTCTATACATCTCCCTCGTTCTTGGTTTTGGATGTAGTTTTATGTAACTATGATTTTTATCTTACATTCTAGGTTAACATCTAGCGGCTATATTTTTGCTTTGTAATATACACTATGCTATAATAAAAACACATTTGACTGATTATTGAGATTGTTTAATTGACATTTTTAATCATTAACAGATCAGCGTTAAAAATTAATAGATGGTTTTTAATTTAGTAAAATTTTCAAAGAGCATCTTGACTTAAAATATATTATATAACTTTAGTTTATATCAATAAGCACAGGCTGCTATCTATCTATAGCTAATAATTAGATAAATATAAGCAGCGTCCTTGTAAAAAACTCTAATATCTTGCAAATTACTATATAGTATTTGATTTTGCTAGCATTAGTTAAACAACCAAAGTTGTTTTTTAACACCTTGTTTGACTAGATAAACTTAAAATACCAAAATACTTATTATGTATATTTTTTCGAGAAAGTTGTTTGTTCATAGTTATATAATAAATTTGAGATATACTCCCTTTTCTTTTAATTTTATTAACGCTTTATTATTTGGAGAACGCGTTTGACAGCAAATTTTAATAACATGATATCAGTAATACGCGAATTGCTGCGCATAAATAGTATAGAAAGTGACCCACTACCACTTATGCCCTTTGGCCCTGGATGTGCGAACGCACTTAAATTCACCTTGAACCTTTTAGAAGAATTTGAATTTAGCGTAAAAAATTTAGATAATTACTGCGGTTATGGAGAAATAGGTGATGGTGAATTGTTCGGTGTATTGGGACACCTTGACGTTGTACCAGTTGGAAATGATTGGACATATCCGCCATTTGACGCACTTCTAATTGACGGAAAAATTTATGGACGCGGTGCCATCGATGATAAAGGACCTACGATAGTTTCCATATTCGCAGCAGCAAAACTCATGCAGGATGGATACATCCCCAAAAAACGTTTGCGCTTTATTTTGGGATGCGATGAGGAAAGTGGTTGGAAATGCATGGAACACTATTCGCTGACAGAAGAAATACCAACGACAGGATTTTCACCAGACGCAGATTTTCCTTGCATTAATTGTGAAAAGGGAATTATCCATTATCTGTTATCAATGCCAGTGCCTAATGACATCATTGATTTCGTGGGAGGAACAAGATCTAATGTTGTGCCAGATCGTGCAATGATTGTAGTGAACCCAAAATTCTTTAAATTTTCCACTGCTAAACAAAATCCATCTGTAGGCTTGCGGTTTATCACTAATGAGACCCTACCAGGTCAATTAATTAAAATACTAGCTGAGGGACGATCTGCACATGCTAGCACTCCAAATGAGGGTGAAAATGCAATTGTTAAGTTGCTATATGCTATAAGTCAAGAGAATTCTCAATTAGCGACCCTTGCAAATGCGTTTGCGATGAATGATGGTTCTAATTGCGGACTAAATTTTAGTGATTTAAAAAGTGGAGCACTTACTTTAAATCTAGGAACTGTGAAAATTGTTAATAAACGCCTCGTGTTTGAATTGGATATACGTTATCCTGTTACAATAAAAAAGTCCCATTTAAAAAAGACTTTGCAAGAGAATTTAGCTTTTGTTAAAATTGAAGAATTAGATGGCCACCCACCTTTGTATGTTAATGAGGAGGACCCACTTGTTAAAAGTTTATTAAATGCATATGACAGGGTTATGTTTACAAATTCAAAACCACTCACAATAGGTGGTGGCACCTATGCAAGATTTTTACCCCACGGCGTCGCTTTTGGACCTTCATTCCCAAACTCAGTTTCTCTAGTACATCAAAAAGACGAATTTATTTCTATTCAGGATTTGGCTTTAACATTTGATATTTACTATGAAGCATTAAAACAACTAGTATTTTAGTATAAATTACATGTATGTCTTTGCAAAGATTGTTTTTTGAGATTTAACAAAATAGTTTATGGACAGGATAATATGTTAATAAACTTAAAATCTTCTAAAAACAAAATATCGCCATTTTCACCCATAATTTGTCATTCACGAGAAACCTTGGATTATTTTCTGGTTCCAGCGATATGGTTTGACAATATCGCATTTATTTAGTATAATTTAAGTGCAAAAAAATGCTATCAGTTAAAAATTACAATTAATATTAATTTGTCTTAGCATTCAAAATTTTTAAATTCTGTTTAATGATGAGGCTTATGAAAAAACCAGAATTACTGTTGCCCGCTGGTAACTATGTATCTTTAATACGCGCTATAATGTCTGGAGCTGATGCAGTATACATCGGCGTCCGTGGTTTTAACGCGCGCGCAGGAGCAGTTAATTTTGACGAAACTAGTTTGAGTAATGCCCATTCTGTATGCAGATTATACGATGTTCGTTTGTATATAGCATTAAATATTTATTTACGTGAATCAAAAATAAAAGAAGTTAGGTCAATTATTACCACAATAGCAAATTTACAAGTCGACGGTATTATCATATCTGACATTGGTCTTATCCCCTTGCTAAATGAAATCGCACCTACGCTTCCAATTCATATTAGCACGCAATCAGGTATTCATAATAAGGAAAGCGCCGCATTCTTTGCAAAACTAGGTGCAGACAGAGTTATTTTAGCTAGGGAAACCACACAAGAAGATATTGTGGATATTAAAAAAACATTCCCAAAATTAAATCTTGAGGCCTTTGTGCATGGCGCTCTGTGTGTCTCTTTTTCAGGTGGTTGTTTATTAAGTTATGTGCAAAATGGCGGATCTGGAAATGTGGGCGCTTGTCTACAACCATGTAGACAGAAAATTACGCTCACACTAGGCGACACATCAGTAAAGCGTGGTTATTGTTTATCAACATCCGATCTTTGCATGATCTCAAAATTACCTGAGCTCTCCAAACTCGGGATAGACACTTTTAAAATCGAAGGACGAATGCGCAGACCAGAATATGTCGCTCAAACAGCCTTGTCTTATAGCTCTGTACTTAATTCAACGTCCACGTCTACTAAAGAATTAACTTACTTGAAACGCATATATAATCGTGGTAATTTTTGCTCAGGATATATGTTTTCAGACACTTTGGATATAATGTCTACCAACATACAAGGCCACCTTGGCGAGAAATTTGGTAAGGTCTTAAAGGTATTTTTGAAAGGTGGTTATAACTATGCAGAAGTAACTTCAAAACATCCTATAACACAGGGCGATGGGTTTAAAATATTACGTGGTTTAGTTGAAGTTGGTGGATCAGATGTCCATTCTGTTGAGAAAATCAGTGATAATGTTTATATTATTCCTGTTAGCAATAATGTCTGCGCTAACGACATCATTTATTTAACCACAGACAAGGCACAGAATGATATACTGAATAGCCAGTTTAAAAAAATTCCTGTAGGAATTGGAGTTACAGCTATTAAAGGACAACCCTTATCAGTTTATGTACAAAGTGGGAAAATAAGTAGTTCCGTTGAGAGTGATTTTATAGTTCAACCCGCCACCACCTCACCTGTATCTAAAGAAATTATTAAAGAAGTAATGTCATCCTTAGGTGATACTGAATTTTATAGTACCGATATTTTAATTGATAATGACAAAGATGCTTTCTTCCCAATATCAAAACTAAATGCTCTAAGACGCGATGGAATTGCTAGTTTAAGAAAAGTTATGATAGCTGGACGAAAACCTGCGCGGCGCACTAATAAAGGTCAAACAAAAAAATCAGATTATACAAAAAATACATTTAACACTACCATTGTTGAATGCGGAACATTTGAAGATTTAACGAAAGAAGATTTTCTTGCAACACGTATTGTCTTCAGACCTGAAAATTTTACACCAGCTGTTGTTGACAAATTTTTAGCGACACTAGCTAAATTCACATTATCACCAGTTTACTTAGCTATTCCACGCTTATTAAGATTAGCAGACAAAAAACTCTATCTTGATTACTTTTCAACAAAACCCAAAATCGGAATTTATGCTGACAATTATGGTGCTGTAGAGCTGGCTAGATCGTTAAAACTCCCCTACATAGCAGGCCTTGGGCTAAATATCTTTAACACAAACACTATGGACATCTTAAGCGACGCTGATAATATTATAGTCTCGCCAGAGCTAGCTGATGAAGATTTACTGCAACTTCTAAAAAGAGGTGGTATTCCTTTCACCTCAGGCCATCTGCCTTTAATGTTGCTTGCACATTGTCCAGTATATCTAGTAACTGGTAAAAATTGTGCACGCTGTACATTTGATGGTTCTGAACAAATAAAATATACTGACGCGAAATACTCGTATACTGCGATAAGATATAAAGCCTCTAATTGCCAATTTGTAATCTATAATCCAATTTATACTAACAAGTTTAGAGCATTCGAACTAACTAATACTACACATGGCTATTTCCATAGTCGAATTTCACTAAGACGTGGACCACAACCCATATTTAAAAGCAAGTCAGAAAAATCCTAGACTTATAAGTAAACCTGTATTCACACGCTTCATTGTATCTTCATCGGCTACACCAATTTTTTCTTGAAGTCTAGTTTTATCTATTGTCCTGATTTGTTCTAACAAAAGCACACTATCCTTTGCTAGACCTATAGACTGCGACAATTCAATATGTGTAGGTAGTTTTGCCTTGTTTAATTGTCCTGTCACTGCACATGCTATAACAGTAGGCGAATGTTTGTTTCCTATATCATTTTGTACTATTAAGACTGGCCTAACACCTCCTTGTTCACTGCCTATTACTGGACTTAGATTCGCGTAGTATAGTTCTCCCCTTTTTATCATAAAGCTCTCCCTATATTTTATTCGCTACACTATGTAAATGTCGACAAAATGCCATTCATTAATTGTAGCAATTATATGACTGTTTCATTAAAGCAGATAAATATAGTACTTCTCTTACTACTCTACTCTTTATATATTTTAGACTTTTTTATGCCATCTATTCCAATTATTAACAAAATCTCATAAACTACACAAAATTTGACAAATCTTTATTTGAAAATGGTCTTTAAACTTTTTTGTATGGCATATTTCTGCAAAATCTGCTAATGTAGGCCCTCATAAATTAAAAACTTATTATTGAACCTTTGAATATTTGTATTTGAGTGATAATAATTATTGCCTTTTAAATGTACATCCCTTGAATTCACTATTTCGGAATCATTACTTTCTTTTCTTCTTAACTTCTTTATTTAACTTTGCAGACAAATCTAAACTTTTTTCTTAATTTTTAATTATTAAAACTGCTAATATAGTTGACATAATACTTTTTAAGTGTTATTATATATATACAGCAATTGATGCTTATTTTTAGCAACATATGTATTATTAAATGCTAAATATTGTTGATAATCTATTTATCTGCATGTTTGTTTTAGTTTGTCATCTCTGATTGCTGTTTTGCAGGTATCACATAATCAACTATCGATGTCTGCTAGGAGAAAATTGTATGAAACACGAAGATCTTAACCAACCTGAAACCGATACTATTAAAAGCTATGCTAAATTTGAAATGAGTGAAGAATTACATGCAAAGATCATAGCTGAAATAGCTGGAGCAAAAGCCATCACAAAAACTCGTGATCGCGATATAGCTGAAAGAATAGGCAAATCACATCAAGCTTATTCTGCGATGGTAAGTTATGGACTTTCTAAACTCGGAACTGTTGAAGCAATTGCTAACGCCCTAGGATTTAGAGTAAAAATAGAATTCATTCCTAAAGATTATTATTTTAACTAATTTGGAATAATTTTTGCTCTCACGCAACATCTAGCTGCAAACAAATCTGTTCCACTAAATCATTCAAGAAGTATCCTTCTTTTATAATATTCATAGCTATTACCTAGTGTTATTATAAAAAGTAAAGTTTCTTTTTTTGTTCTCTATTATTGGATCTCTTGTTTTGTTGTTTCTGCATCTATTAAGCATTTATGATTATGTTGTCAAAAGTATTTTATACTTTACATAGTAATCTTTTACAATTATAAAATGTCTGCAATAGCATTACTATAAATTAACCTTTTAAATAATAGGAATCCTAAATTCCTTGTAATAGATCTATTTATGTTATAATATTTATATATATATGTATATTCAGGAGTATTTATGTCATTTAATACATACAAGCCACCGACGCTAAATTTTAACGACACTTTCGAATCGTTAATTGAAGAAAATCAGCGAGAACTAATTGATGGATGGGCTTATATGTTCAAAACTTGTGTTTTTGATAAAATTGATGAATTACCTTTCGAAGTTCTATATTCTAACAATCGAAATTCTCGACCATGTTGTCCTGTTAAGATTCTTATCGCGGCTGATATTTTAAAGCATCAGTTTAATTCAAGTGATAAAGCCATAATAAGAAATATAATGTTTAATATTGAGTATCAATATGCATTAGGATTAACCTCCTGTAGAAATGTTCCTATAAGTGAAAGATCACTATCTAGATTTAGAAGGGCTATTTTAAATTATTTAAATGCTACAGGTATAGATTTGTTAGAACCAATAGAAAGATTATTGCTACAAAATTATATTGAAAAGTTAGAGTCAATAGAAAGATTATTGCTACAAAATTATATTGAAAAGTTAAATATTAACAAAGAAACAAAGAAAACGGATGACTATGTCGCCAAAAGTCCAACTAGAATAAAAAAAACATAGCGCTTATTGTAAGGTTGCAATTTTGTTAGACCTAAATCAAGAAATTTTTGTATCTTGTTGGGTTTTTAGACTAAAACTGCCTCTTTTTAGACTCAATTTGTCGGAAATTATACTATTTTCCTATCATTTTGTATTAAGAAGCTTGTTTTTGCAGACCTCTCCTCTAGAGTTCTTAATACTTTAAATAATCTTGTAAAATTTAGCGCCATTATTTTGAATCTTACCCAATATTTCATTTGAACTTCTTCGTATACTGGCATTTTATCTATGTGGTATCGTCGTCTCAAAACCGAAGGTAGCGATTCGACACCATTTCTAAGTTTGGAATATTCTTATGTTCTTCTGATCTGAGTTTTTTATATAAAATTCACGTTTTTACATGCTTTTCGTAATACGAACAACACCGCCTTTTTTTCGCAAAACACATGGACAATTAACGCAATATCTTTCACAATTAGAACAGTTTACCTTATCAAAATTACCTACATATACCATTTTCTTTTCATCATAGTGGTTAGATTCAGGACCATGCATCGTGCAAAAGTCAGCACGTATTCGACAAAATCACGATCTAATTTAAAACGCTT
>JAIRKT010000034.1 GCA_031259965.1 Christensenellaceae bacterium
ATATCTAAAAAGTGAAATAGAAAGAAAATTTAAAGCTAATCTTCTAGATTATATTAGAAAACTAGGAGTTATACAAAAGTCGATATATGGAGTTGACATTCAAACCATAGCCGTTGAAATTGCAAGGCTGCGTTGTTTCTTATCACAAATAATAGAAGAAGATGTATTAGACAATGAAGAGAATAGAGGGATCAACCCGCTTCCTAGTCTTGATTTTAAATTTGTTATAGCCAATACTTTAATTGAACTAGATGACAGCAAACAAGGTAGCATATTTAAAGATGATACTCACATGTCGGAGTTAAAGAAAATACGAGAGGATTATTTCAACGAAGATAACAACAAGAGAAGCGAACTCCGCGAAAAATTTGAATCTATCCAGAAAAAAATGCTAAACAAAGTAGTAAGTGATGGCCAGGCTGGAACTAAACGTTATCAACAACTATTGGAATGGCGGCCCTTTACAAATACAAGAAGTGATTGGTTTGATCCAGAGTGGATGTTTGGAATTGAGAAATTTGATATAGTAATAGCAAATCCACCATATGTGCATTTAGAGAAAATGAAAGAGTCTGATATAATACCTATTATAAAAAGCAAGAAAAAACCACTATACAAAACTTACACAGGTCGAGGAGATCTATATTGTTTGTTTTATGAGAGAGGGTTGAATCTCCTAAAAAAAGATGGACATCTAACATATATTACAAGCAACAAGTGGATGAGAAGCTCCTATGGAGCAGCGGTGCGAGAATATTTTTTGAAATACACAAATCCTATAAGTTTGATTGATCTAGGTCCTTCTATATTTAACAGTGCTGTTGTAGATACAAATATAATAACATTACAAAAGGCTAAAAATGCACGTAAAACAATGGTGCATTCATATAAAGATGACATTAAAGAAGGATTTGAATTGTCGAATATAAAACAAAATTTGGTGGCAACTAATTTTAGAGAAAACGAGACATGGATAATTTTACAACCTATTGAGCGGTCAATCAAGGAAAAGATTGATGAAAATGGTATACCTCTCGAAGACTGGAATATTAAAATAAATTATGGCATAAAAACAGGGTTAAATGCAGCTTTCGTTATTAACCAGAATAAAAGGGATGAGCTGATAGCAAAAGATCCAAAATCGGAAGATATTATAAGACCAGTCTTAAGAGGAAGAGATATAAAAAAAGACCAATATAATTGGTCGGGGTTATATGTTATCGCATTAGTGCCTGCAAAAAATTATAATATAGATGATTATCCTGCAATAAAGCAATACTTATTAGATTTTGGATATGATAAATTAAAACAAACAGGTGAAGCAGGTGCTCGAGCAAATACTTGTTACAAATGGTTTGAAACGCAATCTGCGATAGCATATTGGGAGGACTTTAATAAACCTAAAATTATATATCCCGAAACCACGACAGGTGCATATTTTGTAATTGACAAAGAAAATTATTTAATAGACAAAACATGTTTCATGATCACAGGTGATAATTTAGAATATTTAACAAGCACACTATCTTCAAAACTTTTTGAATATGCATATAAAAATATTTATGCGAGTGTTGTTTTAGGTGAAAAAGCCTATCAATATAATAGGCATGCCTTTTCAAAACTGCCGATCAAGTTAACACAGGAAAACAAAAAACTGAATGACGATGAGATATTTGATCTTTATGGACTAAATTCAAAAGAGCGGGAATTTGTTTTAATGGCCCTTAAAAATAATATTTAAATCCTAGATGAGCATTGAGATCTAATAAGGAGCAAAAAAACACTTCCTTAAAATAAATTTCAAGTCAGAATGTAGAGGTTTACCTTAAATCGCAAGATGTAAAAGAAGCATTGCTAAAAGATTATCTAGGGACAATATAATATGCTTTTTTGAAGAAGTGATATTAGAATATAATGAAGGGGAGCATGATAGTTTTAAAAAAAGCTTATGCACTAAATTTCAAAATGCACGTGGACATGAAATTGGAAATAAGCAATTAAATGAGTAATCAAGACATATGAGTATGACTGTAAAAGCATCGTTGCTATTTGGTTGTGTTTAATTATACATAGTGTAATGTTTTATAAACAACATTACGATATCTTAAATCTGTCTTTTTGGGTTCTTTTAATGCGCTAACTAATAATTTTTGTGAGAGGAGCATATTATCTGATTAAAGAGTTGTAGTAATTTTTCATTGAAAGGGAATCTATATCTTGCGTTCCTGCAGATTCGCAAATCACATGTGCTGGTATATTTAGTTTTAATAAAGCATCTATCATAGGTTCAAAATCAGGACCATAAGTGTCATCTGCAAATGTTGTATGAGCGCGTTCGCCTTTGGGCCCATATATAATTTTGCTAAAATGGATATGTAAGCGATTTAATTTGTTCTCAGGCAGCGAATCCTTACAGAGTTTTAATATGTTTTCGTATTGTGCTGGATCGTTTTTTAATAAGCCGAGATATCTTGTGTTAATGTGTCCAAAATCTAGACATGGGATAAATCTTTTATCTACCATACACATGTCTAATATTTCTTCGACAGTTCCCATTTGACGAATGATACCCAGTGTTTCTAGATAGATATAGACACCCTCAGAATTTGAATCATCAAGTACTTGTTTTAGCTTATGCAAGTTTTTATGTGTTATAGAAATAGCATCAATGCGCTCGAGATCGCGTTGCGAACCTGGATGTACTATTATTCTATCTGATTCAATTTCATTTGCAAAGAGAATTGAAGATGTAACATAACCAATATTTGATTCAATTTTTTCTGGATCAGGATTTGCAAAATTTGTATAATAAGGAGCGTGAACACTTAATCCAATATTATATGGTTTGAACGCTTTTTTGATTTTATCTGCTATTTGTTGATGGTAGAGTGGTAGCCCTCTTACAATGGGGTATTCATATAAATCAATTTTGTTCTCGGAGCAATAGCTTCCAATTCCGCTAATATCAACATCTTCTAAAAGGTTTGAACGCCCAGCCATTCCAAATTTAATCATTTAAAGCCTCACTTTTATCTTTTTCTAATTGTTCTTTTAATTTATCTGGAGAGTCAAATTTTTTTATTGTTCTCAAAAATCTATTAAATCCAATAGTTAGTGTAGTGTCATATAAATTACCAGAGAATCCAATTAAGTGGGATTCGATGGTGGACTCATAACAGTCATATGTAGGTTTTGATCCAATATTTGTAATCGAGTTAAACCTTATATTATTAATAATCGAAAACGTTGAATACACTCCCTGTGCTGGCACAATTTTGTTACTATCAACAGTTAAATTAGCAGTTGGAAAGCCTATCAAGCGTCCATTTTGTCTTCCAAGTTCAACATGGCCAGTCATAGTAAAAGGACTATCTAATAGTAAATTAGCAGTATATAAGTCACCATTAGTTATTAGGCCTCGTATTGAAGCACTTGAAACTTTTTCATTTGAATTGTATAGCACATAATCGACAACCGACAGAGAAATTCCATGAGCTCTAGAATAACCATCAATAAACGATACATCGCCTTGTCTAGACATTCCAAACCTGAAATCAGGTCCACAGACAAATCCCCGAACCAGGTATTTATCAGTTAGATTTTTTAAGAATGATTCAGGAGAGCTAGAGAGATCACCATTATTTGATGAGATAACTATGACATTATCAATTCCTAGGCTATTAAATATTTTTATGCGTTCAGATAATGTATAGATCATTTTTTCATTACGATTTATAGTAATCAAAAAGTTGTCATCAAATGTAATAATGGCTGGTATAGATTTTAATCGGACTGACTCAGATATTGTTTTAGAAATAATAGATCTATGACCTATATGAACTGAATCAAAGTAACCCAGAGCAATTACGAAATTATTGGTAATTGAATCTTTTATATTAACCATGTTGTAATTTTCACATAATTGTTTAAATCTTTCATAGCAAGGCCTATGAGTTGTTGATTGTTGTATAAAGCAAAACAATTAGAATCAGGCAGAACAGAAAAGCGAGCAGGCGAGCCGTTTAAAATTTTTTTTTCAGAGTCTTGTGTAATCTTGAATGTCTCAAAAGCAGATTGAACATATTTGTCTAGAGTTATTATATGTTCAAGTGGATCTGGAGAGTTAACAAATTCATCTATTGTGATGGAATCTACAAGTTTAAATCGGCCTGACGCTAAGCGAGTTATACATCTTGTTATTGCAAAGGTATTTAGAGCTTCACCCATGTCGCGTGCTAAACTTCTGACGTATGTGCCAGGGCTACAAACAATTTCGAATGCATAAATATTTTTTGTATCAAACACTTTATCTAACAAATCAAAGGAATAGACAGTAATAGTTTTGCTATTCAATTCAAATTTTACGGAATCACGTGCGAGTTTGTATGCTTTTACTCCGTTTATAGACTTAGCAGAGAAATCGGGTGGAATTTGGTTATAACTACGAGTAAATGATGGCAATACCTGAATGATCTCATTTCTTGTTACTATCTTATTTGATAATTCCAAAATTTTGCCCGTAGCATCGAGCGTATCTGTTTTGATTCCAAACAGAAATTCAGAGTAGTATGATTTCTTTTCTGTGAGATGATAGTCAAATAAACGTGTAGCCCTGCCGAGTGCTATTACTAAAACGCCATCCGCATCGGGATCAAGTGTGCCCATATGTCCTATTTTTTCGACACATAACCCTTTACGCTTTAGATGATACTTAACTTCAGATAGTGCCTTTTGAGATGATATGCCGCGTCTTTTGTTTAAAACTATAAATCCACTAAGCATTGTGTCTCCTGAATGGCTTTTAAAAGTTGAGTTCTTGCTGTTTCGATAGAATCAGTTTGAATTCTACAACCACTGGCGTGAAAATGCCCACCACCCAAAAAGCGTTGTGCTACTTTGCTACAATTAACATAATCTTTTGAGCGTAGGCTTATCTTGAATTCAGAATCATTTGGTGTAGCAGATATAAAGACAGCTAGCATCACTTCTTTTATGTTTATAACATCACCAATAACAGATTTGCTATCAGGGTGAGATGTTTGCGTTTCTGCATAATCCTCTTTTGTAAAAGAAACAAGAGCTAATTTATTATCGAACATGAAAATCGCTTTTGATAAAACACGATTTTTTAATTTAAACGAATTAAAAGAGAAGTCTGAAATGGAATTCCTAACAATTTCGTAATTATTAATCCCATATTTACAGAGTTCTGCTGCTACTTCATAAGTTAATGCATTTGTGTTTGGATACACAAAGGATCCTGTGTCTGTTATTAATCCAGTAAAAAGGTAAGTGGCTACTGCCTTATCAATGTACGATGCGTTGTAAAATTTAAACAATTTAAACAAAATCTCTGTTGTGGCAGATGCCTTAGGGTTTAGTATTATATCTTCTGTAAAAGGAACATTAACAAAATGATGGTCAATCACCAATTTGTCATTAGAACACAAAAACTTTTCATAACAGACTTTTCCTAATCGATTAGCATCACCGCAATCAACGACTATAGCTAGGTCGTACCACTTCAAAGATTTTTCGTTAAACTTTGTAATGTCAGGAAGGAAAGTTAGGTTTTGTGGAATTTCATAATCAGGTTCAAGAAAGCAGTGAGCGGTTTTACCCATGTTTGTCAAATAAGTGGTTAAAGCAAGAGAGGAGCCAACGCAATCGCCATCTGGGTTAATATGCATAAAAACGGATATTGTGTTTGCGGCATCGAGTTTTTCTATGAATTTCTCATACATTGCGTCATTGTTCATCTGGGGTTGTTCCTTTAATTTCACCTAGTATCTTTTCGATTTTTGTGTAATAAGATACCCCATCATCAATTAAAAATTTCAAATCTGGCACTGCGCGTATTTTTAAACGTTTAAACAATTCTGACTTTAAAAAGCCAGCTGACTTGTTAAGAATTGAAATTACCTCATTTGTGTTATCGCCCAAAACGCTAACCCAAACTTTACCATGTTTTAAATCTTGTGTTACCGTTACACGTGTTACAGTTAGCATGTATGATTCTAGACGTGGATCTTTGAGCTCGTTTCTTAAGAGAGAAGATAATTCTTTTTTGATTTCAGAATTCACGCGTTCTAGATTCATATTTAACCTTCCATGTCTTGGACCAAGTTGAATGATTCGATAATGTCACCAATTTTAATATCATTAAAGTTATCTAATCCAATACCACATTCAAATCCATTTGCAACTTCTTTAGCATCATCCTTCATTCGTTTTAGAGATGATATTTGTGTGTCTGCAATAACAATATTATCGCGGATTAGGCGTACTTTAGCATTACGAACAATTTTACCATCCTTTACCATACAACCAGCAATGACGCCTACGCCAGTGATTTTAAAGATTTCTCGGACTTCAGCCTTCCCAAGATATACTTCTCTGAATTTTGGAGCTGATAACCCTTTAATTGCCATTTTTACGTCATCAATTGCATCATATATTATTCTATACAAACGAATATCTATAGAACTTCTCTCAGCTAGTGCTTTTGCATTTACATCAGGACGCACGTTAAAGCCTATAATTATAGAACTTGTTGTATCTGCTAACATAACGTCTGATTCATTAATAGCACCTGCTACAGCGTGTACAACTGATACTTTAATTTCATCATTTGAAAGCTTAAGGAGAGTATCTTTTATGGCTTCTACTGAACCTTGAACGTCAGCTTTGATTATAAGATTTAAGCTCTTTAGTTTACCATCTACGAGTCCTTTAAACACGTCGTCTAAAGAGACACCCCTACTTGTATTAATGCGTTTTTCTTGTTCGCGTGATGCTCTAGTGTCAGCAATTTGTCGCATCATTTTTTCGTTTTCGACAACCATTAGTTGGTCGCCGGCCTCTGGTACATCACTAAGGCCCAGAATTGAAACCGCAGAAGATGGTGTGGCTGTTAAGACATTTCTGCCTGTGCTATCTATCATTGCTCTGATTTTGCCAGTAACCACTCCAGCCACTACATAATCTGAAATGTGCAATGTACCATTTTGCACAAGCACCGTGGCCATTGGTCCCTTGCCTTTGTCTAATCTTGCCTCTACAATTGTACCTTTTGCTTTTCTATCTGGGTTGGCTCTGAAGTCTGAAATTTCAGCTATTGTTAGTATTGTTTCTAATAATTCAGGTATGCCTTCACCTGATTTAGCAGACATTTTTATAACAGGTGTTGAGCCACCCCAATCTTCTGGTAATAAATCATAATCACTTAACTGTGAATAGATTTTATCAACATCAATGCCAGCCTTATCCATTTTGTTTAGTGCTACTATTATTGAAACCTTAGCGGCTTTTGCATGATTTATGGCTTCAACAGTTTGTGGCATAATTCCATCATCACCAGCTATAACAATAATTACGATATCAGTAACATTTGCACCACGAGCCCTCATAGCGGTGAATGCGGCATGTCCAGGCGTGTCTAGGAAGGTAATACTTGAATTACCAATTGAAACTGAATATGCACCAATATGTTGTGTGATTCCGCCTGCTTCGCCGCCTGCTACATTTGCTTTTCTAATATAATCTAGTATAGAAGTTTTACCATGATCAACGTGGCCCATGATAGTAACGACTGGAGGTCTTGTGTATGTGGTTGTTAGATCATCTTGTTCATCATCATGATAAGCAATAGCACGTTCCTCAACCGTTTCAGCGCGTTGTAATTCAAGAGTAATACCAAGTTCAATTGCAACTAATTCGGCAGTTTCAAAATCAACTATATCATTTATTGTTTTTATAATATTCAACAAAAATAATTGACGTATAATCTCTGATCCGGTTTTTCCAATCTTTTCACTAAGCTCTTTGATAGTTATTGTATCCTTAGTTAACACAGCATGCTGAATTGCATTGGTTGTAGGTTGGATGAAAACATTACGTTTTTTGTCTGTCGACTTGCGCGCGCGGATTTTCTTGATTTGGCCCAGTTCGTCATAATCGAAGGCCGCTGTATTGGTTGTTAAATAGCCTTTCTTAGTTAAGGTTTTTTTGTCCATTGAACGCTTTCCTTCAAAGGAGGCGTTTTTATTAACATCGGGTTTTTTCTTAACAGTTTTGGTAGGCGGGACTGTAGCTTGAGGAACACGAGATAGTGCATTAGCAAGCTGCTTAATTTTGTTATGTTGTCTAGCCAAATCTTGTGAGGCATCAGTAGGCCTAGTAGCAGCGCCAGTCTTGTTGTAATTTGGATTGTTATAACGACCTTGATTGTTTTGTGAATAACCGCCAGCAGGACGTGATGCATTACCAGTGTTATGGTTATACTTGTCATTTGGTCTATTGCTTTGATTGGGCCTTTTTTCATCAGCAGGTGGCACATAAATTTTGATAACTGGTTTATCGATGAGGGGTTTTGACACACTTTGGAATAAATTGGCATTTAGTTGATCTTTTAGCAACCGTTGTCTTTCATTCAAAATCTTTTCTTTTTCTGCTTCGGATAACACAGGTTGACTTGTTTTTCTTGTTGTTATAGGTGCATAACTATTTTGATCAACATTCCTATTATTGGTTTGAGCAGCCGTCTGATTTTTATTAGTGTCTGACCTGTTCCTATCATTTCTGTTTTTCTTTCGTTTATCATCGCTATGCGTTGTGCCACCATTTTTATCGTTATCTGCTGTTGAAGGCCTTTGCCTAGTTTTCTCATCAAGTGGTTTAATAGTGGTGTCGTTTGTGGGTCTAAGTCTTACCTTGTCACTAGTGGACTGTGGCTCAGTAGTATCAGTGCCACGTTCAGCAGTCACATCTGTTTTAGATGGTTCAACATTTGCAGTGGAATCTATTGAAGATTGTTTTGGTTGATCTTCTGCCTTAATGGATTCTGTTTGGGATTGTTTTGCAGGTTCTATAGGTGAATCTTGGGTAGCAGGCTTTGGCTCTTCTGTATTGGTATTAACTACATTGTCATGTGGTTCATCTCCCTCTTCTGACTTAAATAGGGAAGTAGAGATTTCACGCTCCAGAGCTTCTTCTTGAATTGCAGCTTGACGCTCTTGCTCAAGACGAAGCTGAGTAGCAGCGCGACGTTCATCACGCAGCATTTTTCTTCTCTCCGTAACTTGAGCTAGAGTTGCTTCTAATTGCTTGATCTCACTTTCGAATTGTGTCAAAATCTCAGGTGCTTCCGAGCCCAAAAAACTTCTGATTTTACCTAAACTTGGCCATTGAGTCTTTGCATTTCCAGTTTCAGCCATTTACTATATTGCTCCTTTACTTGGCGTGGGTGTTAAGCATTTTAGTATTACACTAGCAAGGTTTGCATCGATAATTGCTAATGCCCTACAACTGCCACGCGACGATAATTCTCCCAAATTATCAATTATTATTAAATTTTTGTTGCCAACAAAATGACGTGATATTTTCTTTTTAGCATTTTCACTTAAAGTCTTGTCAATCAAGCAAAGTGCTAATTTCTTTTTTTTAGTATAACTAGTTATATTATCAGTGCCGATGACTATTGCTTTTGATTTAATAGCAAATCCAATATAACTTTTAATTTTCGATTTCTGCAAATTGTCTAATTCTTGCATATATTTCCTCAGGCAACTGCGTTTTAAAACTTTTATTGAGTAAACGTTTTTTTACACATTTTTGTAAGCATTCGCTATTAGTGCAGATATAGGCGCCACGTCCAGAAATCTTACCAGTGTGATCAATTGAGAAGGTGTTATCTGGTTGTCTGACTATGCGTAACAGGGATGACTTTGGAAACATTCCTTTGCATACAAAACACATTCTGAGAGGCGTCTTCCTTTCACGCATTTTTCTATTCGACCTCACTAGAATCATCTTCATACACAATCTGATCATTAGTATCAAATGTGTTGATGAAATCCTCTATATATTCGATGTCATGCTCTAATTCATAGCCTTTATCAAGGTTGCCATCATTAGGCGCATATGCATCAAAATCTTTTGCAAATGTTTCAGATTGTTGAGTATCTTCATTTGAATAATTTTGATCATATGTGGCATCCTCATCTTCAGCAGTTTCTAAATAAACAGGTTCCATAATAGCAGAATAGGGTTTGACATCAATTTTAAAACCGGTAAGTTTTGCAGCAAGTCTTGCATTTTGTCCACTTCTGCCTATGGCTAACGAGAGCTTATCGTCTGGAACTACAACTTTTGCCTGCTTATCAGTTTCATTTAATTGGACCATGAGAACTTTAGCGGGACTTAATGCTCTAGCTATATATTCAGATGGATCTGGGCAGTATTGTATAAGATCTACTTTTTCCCCGCCCAGTTCATTTATTATAGTATTAATTCTTGTGCCCTTGGGTCCGATGCAAGCTCCGATTGCGTCGATATTGGGGTCATCGCTGTACACAGCCATCTTTGTACGTGCGCCAGCCTCTCTTACTATGTTTTTTACTTTAACAAGATTGCTGCGAAGTTCGGGTACTTCCATATCAAATAATCTTCGAACAAAACCTGCGCAACTTCTACTAACGGATATATGTGTGCCTCTATATCCTTCTCTTACATTTTTAATATAGACTTTAATCTTATCGCCTACTTTTAGTTTTTCGTTTGGTATGCGATCTCCTGCAGATAAAACACCTTCCATTTGTGTGCCACCAATTTCCACATAGGTGTTAAGTGGATCAACGCGTCTAACGATAGATAAAATTAATTCACCTTCTCTATTAGACATATCAAGTCTAGCCTGTTCTTTTTTTGCCTCATTAATTTTAAGTAAAATTAATTGTTTAGCAGTTTGAGCGGCAATTCGCGAGAAATCTTTAGGACTTATGTTTTCTCCTATAACGTCGCCTATTTGGGCATCAGGTTTGATATCATGTGCTTCGTCTAAAGATAATTCTGTTTCGTCAGTAGGCTCACCATCTACGACAGTTTGATAAGCATAAAATTCAATAATGCCATGTTCTTCATTTAATTTAGCGGTGATTGCACGGCATTCGCCTGTTTCTTTTCTAAACGCAGATGCTAGTCCAGCTTCTAAAGAGGATATTAATGCACCTTTGGGTATTTTATTATCTCTTTCAATTTGTGCTAGTGCGGAGAAGAAATCTCTATTTATCATTACCTTCGATAACCTCCCAACTAATACCCTTTAAATCTATATAGGGCAACATTAGTTTTATGTTATTTTTTTCTAATATATATTTTTTGCCTTTTACATCAAGTTCACAACTTGATTCGTTGTGTGATTTGAGTATACCTGACAATTTTTTCTTTTTATCGACATTTTCAATAAATGTCACGTCAACTCTAATTCCTAGATTTCGCTCGTAATCCTTCATCGACTTGATTGGTCTATCTAATCCGGGTGACGAAACATTAAAGGTATAAGGAATATCCCCAGTTAAATCAAGGGTCTCAAGTGGTTGATCGAGTGCCTCATTAACTATTTCACAATCTTTCAGTGAGACACCCCCTGGTTTATGAATAAAAACAGTTAGAATAAACCCAGAATTTTTTTTAAGAAATGAAATCTCTACTACCTCATAACCGAGATTTTCAATAATGGGTGTTAACTCACGCTCTGCTCGCTCGCGTATAGCGTTAAGTTGCATTTATTTAAATACTCCTGCATTAAGCAATGCTTATAAAACAAATAAAGAGTAGCATATGCCACCCTCTAACAAGTTTACTTATTATAGAATGCAATTATTTTAACACTAAAATTGCATAATTGCAAGCAAACAAATATCATTATTAACACAATGTGCCCAAAATTTATCATATAATTGTAAATTTATATATATTTTAGCAGAAATAGATAAGATTAAGTTATCAAAGCAAAACACTATTGTAAATATAAATAGCCGTACTATGTATAGATGCCTACAAAAATCATTTCTAACCATAAAGTCATACTTGATTTTTAGAATCATAGCAATTGTTTTACTACCTCAAATATTCAGGTGAAGATTACTAGGTTTTTTATCGTCCCATATTTGCTCGCATTGTGATGTTAATGTCTAAGCGTATTTTAACATACCTTTACATTTTCTTTTCCTCTGAGTTTTACAAAGTGTTTTTAAGTTTTCTGAAGGCAAAGTTAGACATTCTAAATTTCGAAACGTGCATTGGTTTGAGCATCTCTTTCAAGGTCTATTCATCAATCAGCATGGTCACGCTTTTTGCAAAGTACAATCGCGATGCACGGATTGTTAATTGTATGATTGTTTATATTTGCAACCATGTTTTGAATAAGCATCGCTGCTATTTGCATAGCTATTTTGATGATGTAAGAGAGCGATGGGTTTTAAAAATTTCCTTGTATTTTTGTTTTAAGCGATGTTTGATTTCTTGAGGGTAAAATATATGGAGTTTGCTAGTTGTAGGGGATTGGAACAAAAAAGCCAGATAGTGTTTAATTTTTTGTACGTGAAGGATAAAAATAATAAGCGCATGGCAGCGATTAAGAAATATACTTCTATAAAATATAAAACATGGGAGTAAATATTAAAAGTTAGGCTGGCTGATTGCGTTGTTTCAATGTGGATAAAAGGCGGCGTGAATGCGCTTTTTAGAAAAAAGAAGTGGCAAACGAGGAATAATAGCAATGGGAGCATAACGACGTATGATCCACCATAGAGGGCTGAAGCGGGCGTTACTATGAGAATTAACATCTTAGATTTTAGGTTAATATTGACACACTAAAAATTGTATGATATAATATATACAAGTTAAACTATTACTTTTGGAGCATAATAATGATAGCTGGGAAAATTGCTTTTATTTTACTTTTTATTTTTTCTTTTGCAATTTTATTTACTAACATGAATTTAACTAGTGTTTCTGCAAAAACAGTTCGACTGAATACGTGGGATTCAGTAGATAATGGCAAACACCTAGATTGGGATGGAAAATCAAATTATATGCCACAATTTACCGATGCAATCACAACATGGAACAAATACAAATCTGGCATAATTAGAAAAGATACTATATTAATAGTTGAAGATGTAAAAATATCTGATTATTATGAAAAATCAAATGTTGCAGCTATTTCTTCTTCAAATGGAAAAATTAAATTTAATCAATATATCATGGATAGCTGCACAAACGCAGAAAATCAAAATATTTGCACCGCAATGATTGGGTATCAACTCGGGCTAGGTTCTTCAGATTATTATTTTGATGTAATGTATGCTTGTATTAATTCAGTTATTTCATTGTCTGAAAGCGACAAAGCTTCTTTTGATGCTGCATATAAAAAATATTAACATTAAACAGGAGATTCATAATGATTAAATACTTGAAAAAATTAAATTTATTACGATGTTTTTTTTCATTACTTATAATTTTATCTTCCATTCTATCAGCTAGCATATTTCTTTATTTTCCTAACCGCAAAGCATATGCATATAATCAGTTAGGCTGGTGGCTTGTTGATAGTGGGAAACATCTAGATTGGGATGGCTCTTGCTCTTACATGACGCAATGGTATGAGGGTGTTAAACGATGGAATTCACATAGGCCTGGGGTGATTAGAGTTGATACTTTTTGGATAATTGAAGATGTAAAAATTTCGGACGTCTCTATTACTAATTCAGCAACTGCCGCTACAACTTATTCAAATGGCAAAATACGATTTAATGTTATTATAATGAACACATTAACTGACGATGAAAAGCTTAATGTTGTTATGCATGAATTAGGGCACGCAATGGGCCTTGATCATAGTAGTAGTGAGAATAGCATTATTTATACTTATGTTACATCTATAACATCATTAAGTCAAGATGATAAAAATGGATACGATTATCTGTATAACAATAAATATTAATCTTTCTTAAAATAATTCATTTTAAAATTAGGAATCTCATATGAAAAAATTTGCAATTCTTATATTTGTTTTGTTGTCTATAATATTGATTGCCACTGGATGCAACAAAAATCTTCTAACAAATGGAGTAATTTCTGAAATTTTGGGGACAGACAAACTCCCAAATGAAGAATTGTCCGTTCTATATGCTTTTAATTTGTCCGTTTTAGAAAATGTCATAGGAGACGTAGATTATGTATTTGTAGCATATATTAATAGTTATTTAAAAACAACATACAATGAGGATTTCGGTGATAACTTTCCAACAACATATTATGAAATTGAGATAATTGAAAACATTAAGGGATCATTAATAACTAATTCAAAAATTGAACTTTTAAAAAGCGGCGGTATAAGCAAAAAGCACACAACATTTCAAATTTACAGTGATGATTTTTTGCCAAAAGTTCATAACTATTATATATTTTGTGTTTATGCACAAACAAATGGTAATATTCTAGCATCTGGTACAAATTCTAATATCTATTTAGATAATATAACTAACTATAAAAATAGTAGTCAATATTTGGATGTTATTAGTGCTTATCAAAATCAAAATGCAACAGAACGGGAAAGAAGTAAATCAAAATATGATACAAATTAGCAACCAAAATACTCAACACCTGTTAGACGTTAAAGGATTAACAAAAACATATGGTACGGCCAGTAGAGAAATAATTGCACTAAACAATGTTACTTTTTCGGTTAAAAAAGGTGAATTTATAACTATAAAAGGGAAATCAGGTTCTGGCAAATCAACGCTTTTGTATTTATTAGCAGGTCTTTGCTCTCCTAATAGTGGGACTATTTTATTAAATAATGTTGATTTACATACTCTAAAGGGTGATAAACTGGCTGAATTTAGACGTCGCCAAATAGGTCTCATATATCAGTTTTATAATTTGCTTCCTGTTTTAACAGTAAAGGAAAATATCATACTACCAGTTCGTTTGGATCATAGGAAAGTCGATGAAGCTAAATTAAATGATCTTCTATGTCTACTTAATTTAAAAGACAGAATCTACCATTTACCTAATGAATTGTCAGGTGGTGAACAACAACGCACTGCTATAGGGCGTGCATTATTTTTTGAACCATCTATAATATTAGCAGACGAACCAACTGGCAACCTGGATATAACTAATAGTAATGACATTATAGAATATTTTGTTAAACTTAATAAAGAATTTAATCAAACTATATTATTAATCACTCACGATGAGCAAATTGCTAATCGTGCTAATAGGATTATTACTCTGAGTGATGGCAAAATAATAGAGGATGTAGTCAAATGAATATATCCTTAATTATCTCATTCCGATCATTACTGAAAAACAAATCCAGAACTTTAACTACGATTATTGGCATATTTTTATCAATTATGCTGATGACCATAATTTGCGTATTGGTTTCAAGTTTGCTTTCATCACTTATAATATCAGCAATTAAATCAAATGGAGACTGGCATTTTTTTTGCTGGAATGTATCGGATGATTTAGTTTATCAAATTCAAAAGGATTATGAGTTAGAAAAAATCGCAACGAATGCTGATCTGGGTTATTCAAATATTCAAAATAATACAAACGAAAGGAAACCATATGTAAATTGCACTGCTGTTTCTTATTCATTTTTTTCTGTAATTCCGATACAACTCATTAATGGTAATTTGCCAGAGAGTGAATTTGAAATTCTAGTTCCTAATTCTTTTTTAAATGATTATCCAGGTATTCAAATCGGAGATTATTACGAATTAAATCTTGGACGCCGAATATCAACTAATGATGGTAGTGAACTTTCTCAAAATACATCTCATCTTGGTGATAATGAAAAACTAGATAACTTTTATATAACAAGAAAATATTTAATTGTGGGAATTATTGAAACAATAGATGTTGTTGAAAATGATTTTTCACCAGGTTATTCATTTCTAACTATAGATAATGATAAAACATTTCAAGATAAAACAATATATTTTAAACTTTCAAATCCAAAAAAAAGTTTATCTCATATAATTGAAATGATACCTGAAACCAGTATTGCATTTAATAGGGATTTATTAACCCTTATTGGTATTGGAGGAAATGAAACAATAAAAGATTCCATAATGATTTTAGCAATTGTGCTTTTGTCAATAATTATAATAGCGGGTTCGTCACTTATAACTAATTCATTTAATATTACTATTAACGAACGCAGAAAAGAATATGCTCTTATCAGATCAATAGGCGCTACAAACAAACAGATTATTTTGATTGTTATTTATGAGGCATTGATTTTATCAATAGTAATTATCCCTATTAGTATAATAAGTGGAATAGGTGTTGTTTGGTTGGCTATTAATTCCATAGGACAAATGATATCTGCTAGTTTATACTCAAACATGTCATTAGCATTAAACGTTAATATTTTCACACTCTTCATAGTTTCAGTAATTTCATTTTTTCTTATATTCTTTTCTGCGTTCTTTTCTTCATTAAAAATCCGAAAAACAAACGAGTTAGATTTAATTCGTCAAAATGACGTAGTCCATACTACAAAAAATAAGCTAAAATGCAAAATTAAAAACAGTTGCAATATCCCCATTGAAATCGATTTAGTTAATAAAAATTTTTCAAGGTTTTTTAAAAAACATAGGTATGTTGTTTTATCCCTTGTTTTCAGCATGGTAATATATGTGACAGTTGGGTCATTTTGTGCTTATGCTACTTCTTGGTTGACCCGTTCAAAAGAATTGATCGATTACGATATTGTACTCAATTCATCATTTATGTCATTTGAAGAAGCAATTGATAAAATTTATATACCAGTTTCAGAAATGATTGGTATTGAAGAGTCAGGATGGTCTTCAGATACTTTTGGTGGTTTTATTCAATTAAACTCTAATATGATTTCAGATTTTGCTCTTCCTGAGTTTTTAGATACAAGTAACTTATTAAAACAATTTTCTTATGTTTTTATAGACGATTCTAGATTTAATAAACTCACAGAAAAATCTGGAATAGACAGTTCTTTATTTTTTGATAAGAATTCATTAGCAGTTTTAATTTTAGATCAAATCTTTATTTATCATGTTGAAAATAATAATTTTGTCGCAGATAAAGGTACTATATTTAAAAACAAAACCACAACAATAACTTTAGATTATATGAATAATGATGCTTTCCTGGATTATAATTCTAATTCAAATTCTGATATTTCAGATCATAGTAAGAAAATTGAAGCAACTGCACATGTGATAAATAGTGATAATTTAATCATAGAATTGAGTAATTTAAAAGATTCGAATGGAATATATGTAATTCTACCGATTTCTATGATTGACTCCTATTATGATGATGAGATTGAATATATTCAAATGTTTTTTACTGCGCCAAATCATAATGAAGCATATCAAAAAATTAATAGCTATATTACAAATAACAAGTTTGATGTTTTTGTAACTGATGTAATGGTTGACTTTGAAATGCAAGAAAATAGTATTGTAACTCTAAATATCTTTACAACGATATTTGTAATCGTCATTTCCATAGTTTTAATTTTAAATATCCTTAATACAACCATAGCTAACATGCTGATTAGAAAACGAGATTTTATGATTTTGCGTTCTGTAGGTATCTCAAAAAAAGGTCTTATAAAAATGCTTTTATATGAACATGGATTATATAGCATTATATCAATTTCAATTGGACTATGTTTATCTCTAATTTTGTCGTGGGGACTAAGATATACTGTCACACCACCCGAGAGGTTTTTATTCCCTTTTAAAAACATAAGCATATCAATTATCGGAATAATAGTTGTTCAGTTAATTAGCGTGTTATATGCAATATGTAAAATATTATCAAAAAAAATTATTGATTCTATTAAAAATGAATTAACTTAGCAATGCATTTCGATTATATCTTTAATTTTTACTAAGACATTTTTCATTGTATACTCCTTGTAATATAGTCTATTCAAGTTATTGACCCGCAAAAAACACTTACAATCATATGCGTTTCCTACGAAAAGAAGTTGTAAATGAGAAATGATAACAATTGGAACAAAAAAGCTAGACAGTGTTTAACTTTTTGTCCATAGAGGTTTAAAACTGGAAACGTTTGACGAAGATTGTATAGTTTTATTTTATTTTTCAACTACATTATTTGTACCAATTGCATTTAAGTTGTACTTCACTTTTTTGAAATAGTCAGCAAAACATAATAATTAGAGGTTGCATATTTTATTCAGATGTGTTATTATATAGAAGTATCAAATAAAAGATAAAAAGCCATGTGTGGCAAATCGAGCTGCCGCATAAGTGCGGCTATCTATGTCAGAAGTTGAATCGTACAAATGGTTTGTGCAGTTTTTGGGCGTTGTTGCTGATCATATAGAAAGTGCACGGAAATTTGTCGGCACGACGGCGGATCTTCCAGTCACAACCAGTTATTATATAATAGGACAAATGATTGTCGATCGCGAGCAAGAGGGGAAGGAACGTGCTGAATATGTGACAGGACTGATGAAGAGGGACTCGCCGTTTATTTGACGAACAAATTAAAAAAAAGGCTTTTCACTTGCAAATATTAAAAACGCAAAACAGTTTTATTTAACATACAAATTGACGATAAACGAGCAAAGTTCTTTTAAAATAGTTGAAGATCAAAAAAGCTCTAATGAGTCTGGTTTTTTACCACGGATATAGACAGCGATAACATTGTAGAGATTAGCCAATTCTATAACTACGAAACAATGAGCCTCGCGTGGCTAAATATTTTAAGTTGAGTCGGCCGCATTATCTCATTTTAATGGGCATAGAAAATAATGATGAACGTGCCTTTTGCGAAGCATAAGCAGTAAATGAGGGATGGAATGTTAGTCAGTTGCAGCGGCAATATGGGAGCAGTCTATATGAACGAATTACTCTTTCAAAGGACAATAACGAGGTTATGAGCCTTTCTCGCGAAGGTATAACAATTGAAAAGCCACACGATTTATTAAAGACTCCGCGCGTTTTAGAATTCTTGGGTCTGGCAGAGGCAGCGGCATATTCTGGAATCGGACTTGAAAATATGATTATTTCAATGCAACAAGAATTTTTGCTTGAACTAAGAAAGGGTTCTTTGTTTGCAGCGCGTCAAAAACGGTTTTCCTATGATGAAGACAGATTTTTCGTAGATCTTGTTTTTTATAATCGTCTGCTTAAATGCTATGTCCTTATAAATATTAAAACTGGAAAACTCGAACACCAAGACACAGGATAAATAAAAATGTATGTTAATTATTTTGACCGTTTTGTTAAGTCTGGTGAGGAGAATCCCACGGTTGCCATCTTGCTTTGTGTGAAAAAACGACAGCGTCGTGAAAATGACTTTGCCAGAAAATGCAAATATTTACGCATCCGAGTACAGTCTTTATTTGCCCGATAAGACGATTTTGCAGAGTAAGCTTGTCGAGTGGATGCAAGAATTTGAGGACGAGAATCGTGATGTCGATGGTGAATAGAAAAAGAAAGCAGATTATGAAAAAATTATGGCAAGCGTTATTATAGATGATGTTGGTGCTCGTGTTTTGAGTGTAACAATAAAAAACAGGTATCAAAGAATTTAGTCGTTCGAATATGTTTAGTGCAAATGTGTAACGAAACATGGAAGAGGTGTTATGACTAAAAGAACGTCTTGAATGAAGAGCTTGTCTGCTGATGCGAAAATATACACTTTGACACGTCGAAATCTGCGCTTAGAAGGAACATGTAAGCTCTTTCGTGCGATGGCAACGTTTAGTTGAATCATGCCCCCTAAACTTTTAAGCAAAGAAATAGACGATCTTTTAAAAAACATATCAAATAAACGAAAGGAAGGTTAATATGAACGTTATTTCCAAAAGAAGCATTAAGTCAGTTGTTGTAATCCTAGTTATTACATTCTTACTAGTTGGACTTTCAGGGTGTGACCTCTTTAATTTAAATTTAAAATTTGATGAGATTAGTTTTACAGAGGCTACTGATATTTTGTTTGCAAGTTTGCTAGATGGTGATGGACTTGCTATAAATGTTTTTCTTGATAATCCAAACAAATATGAATTTGAAAGCAAGAAGATAGCAGTGCCATTGCCTGATTCTTCTGAAAGTGAATATGATCAAAAAAAGGATTCGTCAAATAGTGCGATAAACGATATAGTTTATGAATTAAACAAATTAAGAAATTTAACAGACGCCGAAAAAATAGAACGCAGTGCCATTACCAGTTCATTAGACAACATGACTTCCTATTACAGTTTATATTTTAGGGAATACATAGGCGCCAATGGTCCTGCTGCTGATGTTCCATCAAACCTCGCAATATTCAGATTTAAAACTTTAGAAGACATAGAAATTTATTTAGAATATTTAACCGATCTGACGGCCGCCTTTGATTCTTATGTGTCATTTGAAGAAAGCAAATGCATTGAGGGCTATGGAAGGTCAGATGACTTTTATAAGAGAGCAATAGAAGCATATAGAAATATCGCACCTCTTAATGTAGAGACTTCAGATCATAATTTTGTACTTGATTTTAATGAAAAGATCGACAATGTCACTTTTCCAATTACCAGCACATATAAAGCTATTTATAAAGAACAAAATTTAGAAAAAGTTGATATACTTTTAGATGCATATCGCTCAATGGCAGATGAGATTGAGTCATTACTGACCACCTATCCAACATCTAATAGAAATCAGGGTGGGTTAGCTGGTTTTAATAAGGGTTCAGATTATTATAATTATGAAATATTTCAAAAATCTACAGGAACAACTTTACGCATAAATATTGGACATCTCAAACTTGTTAATTATATAAAAGATTTACAAGGAAAGATGAATCAGTCTATGCCAGTAGATATTGATAATTTGCTAAATCAAATATATGCATCAGCTGATAATGCATTTACTATTGAAAATGCAGAAACCGTTATGGCAAAACTAATTGACAATATGAGTGACGATTTTCCAATTATTGAAAATAGCCCAGACGTTTCATTTAAATTACTAAAACAAAGTGAACAGAAAGCTTTCGTAGCAGGTTATTATCTGCGAACTCCTGTTGATAATCTTAATGCCACAGAAAACATATATATTAATCCAAACGTTACAGAATCTTCGATATATAATTTAATCTCGCATGAGGGATTTCCAGGTCATATGTTTCAAAACACATATCTTAAGAGCAAAAGTGTTAACAAATTAAGATTATTGCTTACAAATACTGCTTGGGCAGAAGGTTGGGCTGAATATTGCGAAGAATATGCAGCGGAATACTTTTCAACGGATGCCTTACTTGGAAATGCCTACAAAATATATGTCTTAAATAACAAACTGAATATGGCACTGCGATCCTATGCTGATATTATGGTTAATTTTTCTAACTACACAGCAAGCAAATTAAAAGAAGCTATAAAAAGTGAATTTGAATTGGATTTTAGCGAGGAGACTTGTGAAAATCTCGTTAACGTAGCAGCTAGTTTTCCAGGGATGTATTTGCCATATACTTTTGGTGATATAATGATAAAAGAGATAAAAGAAGCATATTTTGCTAAATCATCGTACTTAGCTGATATAGATTTTCATACGAAATTATTAGAAATAGGCCCAATGGACTTTGATGAGCTTAAGAGTTATATGTAGTATTATGCTACGTTAATACAAAATTGTCAAAATACGGATTAATAGTTTGTACAATAAATTAGCAGAAAGCTTTACGACACTTGTAAAACTAGTTTAAAACAAAGAAATTGGTTATTCCCACTCTATAGTTGCAGGTGGTTTTGATGTAATGTCATAGACTACACGATTAATGTTGCGACATTCGTTAATTATCCTGTTAGAAATTTTTTCTAAAACAGGCCATGGAATTCTAGCCCAATCAGCGCTCATCGCATCAAAACTAGTCACGGCACGCAAGGCCAGCATATAGTCATATGTTCGCATATCGCCCATAACCCCTATGCTTCGCACATTAGTCAAAACCGCAAAATACTGCCATATTGCCTCTTCGAGATTAGCTATTTTAATTTCTTCACGAAGTATTGCGTCTGCTTCTCTCAAGATTGATAACTTCTCATCTGTGATGTCGCCTATTATGCGGATGGCGAGGCCTGGTCCTGGAAATGGTTGTCTCATTAGAATTGAATTTGGCAAACCGAGTTCAGCACCTACTTGTCTAACCTCATCCTTAAACAAATCGCGCAATGGTTCAATTAGTTCTTTGAATTCCATAACGTCAGGCAATCCGCCTACGTTATGATGGAGTTTGATAGCAGCGGAATTGCCAAATCCACTCTCAACGACATCAGGATAAATTGTGCCTTGCACTAAATAGTCTACAGCACCTATCTTATCACTAACTTTTTCGAAAGCTTTTATAAATTGAGCACCTATTATTTTTCGTTTTTTGTCAGGATCTGAAACGCCTTTTAAATCTGTCAAAAACTCTTTTGAGGCATCTACTAATATAAGATTCATGCCGAGTCCATCTTTAAATACAGACATAATTTCAGAGCATTCATTTTTTCTCATCAACCCATGATCCACAAGAACACAAGTCAAACGATCACCTACTGCTTTATGAACAAGTGTCGCTGCGACTGCACTATCAACACCACCACTCATTCCACATAAAACACTTCCACTGCCCACTTTTGCTTTAATTTTTTCAACGGAATCATCTATAAAATTTTGCATTTTCCAGTCGCCCTGAGCGTGAGCGATTTTGTATAGAAAGTTCTCAAAAATCTTATTACCATTTTCAGTATGAAATACTTCTGGATGAAATTGTAGTCCGTATATATTTTTTTCAATATTACCAAAAGCAGCTACTTTACAACTATCTGTGCTTGCTAATATTTGATATCCAGCTGGTATTTGATCAACATAGTCAGTATGTGACATCCAACAAACGCCAGATGATGGAATAGAATCGAATATGAGAGATTTCATATATGTAATGTTTCTGCCACCATACTCTCTAGTTTTAGATGTTTTAACAATGCCATTCTCTAAGAAAGCGATCAGTTGTGCGCCGTAACAAATGCCCAGCACAGGAATACCTAGGTTTAATATTTCTTTTGAGATGGTAAGCGATTGTTCTTCAAAAACACTATTAGGCCCACCAGTAAAAATTATAGCTTTGGGATTCATTTTTTTAATTGAATCTAGGGATGTCGAATATGGATGAAGTTCACTATATACTCCTAAATCACGTATTCGCCTTACAATCAGTTGATTGTATTGCCCACCAAAATCTAAAACCAGGATCAATTCGTTTTTCATATACCCTCTTTTAATTTAAACTAACCTTTTGTGCTATAGTTAGGAGATTCTTTAGTTATTGATATGTCATGTGGATGAGATTCTATAAGAGAAGCGTTTGATATTTTTATGAACTCAGCCTTCGTTCTCAATTGTTCTATTGTATTCATCCCACAATAACCCATACCTGATCGCAAACCACCAACTAACTGATAAATAATATCCGACAAAGCGCCCCTGAATGGAACTCTTCCTTCGACTCCTTCTGGTACTAGTTTGCGGGCGTCTTCCTGGAAGTATCTATCTTTGCTACCTAATTCCATAGCACCTATAGATCCCATCCCTCTATAAACTTTGAAACTTCGTCCTTGGAATATTTCAAGTGAACCAGGTGATTCACTAGTTCCCGCTAGCAAACTTCCAATCATGATTGCAGCAGCCCCAGCTCCTATTCCTTTGACTATGTCTCCTGAGAACTTAACACCACCATCACCAATTATACGTTTGCCATATTTATCTGCTTCTTCAGCACAATCCATAATAGCAGTAATTTGAGGCACCCCAATACCTGCTATTATTCGTGTCGTGCATATAGATCCAGGGCCCATGCCAACTTTAATAACATCGGCCCCTGCCTTAATCAAATCTCTTGTGGCGGATGGAGTTGCAACGTTGCCAGCAATAATATCGAGATTGGGGTATTTATTTTTAATCTGGCTTACAATGTCGATTACTTTTTGACTATGTCCATGTGCTGTATCAATTGCTATGACGTCGACTTTTGATTCAATTAAGGCTGCTACCCTGTCAAAAGTGTCCTTTGCAATTCCAACAGCAGCTCCCACTAATAGTCTACCATTTTTATCCTTTGCAGATCTTGGGTATTGTTTTGCCTTTTCAATATCTTTAATTGTAATAAGCCCTTTTAAATTAAATTCGTCATCAACAATAGGCAGTTTTTCAATTCTGTGTTTTCCTAACAATTTTTGTGCATCTTCTATTGTAATTCCAACTGGTGCTGTTACCAACCCATCTTTTGTCATTATGTCACCAATTGATTGGTTAAAATCAGTTTCAAATCGTAGATCGCGATTTGTGAGAATGCCAACTAAACGCTTTCCTTGTGTTATTGGAACACCACTTATCTTATATTTTTTCATTAAAAAAAGTGCATCTGTTACTTTGTGTTCCGGTGATAAAAAAAACGGATCAGTTATTACACCATGTTCACTTCGTTTTACCTTGTCAACATGAGTAGCTTGATCCGCTATCGAAAAGTTCTTATGAATTATTCCTAACCCACCTTCTCTAGCCATAGCTATGGCCATTCCACATTCTGTTACTGTGTCCATAGCTGCGCTGATGATTGGAATATTCAAGGTTAATTTTTTGGTAAGTTTTGTTGTCAAATCGACATCTGTGGGCAATATGTCTGAATGCCCTGGTATTAACAGCACGTCATCAAATGTGAGTCCTTCTTTAACAATTTTTGCCATTTAACAGCTCCTTTTTGTAGGGTTATTTTGTAATAAATTAACATTAAAAAAATAGTTAATTTAAAGGAATATAAATTATTTAAATTGATTATAAGAATAATATAGATAGAATAAGGTTTTTATGAACTTCAAATACTGCGGTAAAAGCTTTAACAAATAGGCATCAAATTCTAAGTTTGTTTACCAGTTGTGTAAAAGCAAGCAAACAAAACTTAACAATTAATTGATATGGTTACAAAAATATTATACTATATTATGGTATCTTGCATGAAGATAATCTTAAAATCTATTTAAATACATTCAAATAGTATTATTCCAAAAATCCAATTAGTTATTTTCATTAAGGGATTCAAATTACAAACTAAGAAGACAAACAAGTTAATATTTATTAGTAATAAACATAGCTAAAATCTTCAAATTTTTGTAATCAATAATAATGCTTATTAAAAAATAACATCACATTATTTGCAATATTATATTCTATTTTGTTAATATTGTCAAGGTGTTTGATATCCTTATATTAGAAATATCAGGTAGTAAAAAGGATTTTACTATAGTGATGATGTAAAATAGTTAGATTTAAATATAATATTACTAAAAAATATATACAATAGCTAGCCATCATAAATGTTTTCTATCTATTATCTAATAACATATGATGATACCTTCATAGTTGAAGAATTCAGTCAATCTTAATTGACAAAAAAAAATATTTAAATTATAATCTAGAATATTTACTTTATGACTTTAATCAAACAAACAAGGATGCGAAGTCAGCTAATTTAAAATTAATTTCACATGCTAATATGCTGTTAAATTAGCAATTTTTCTCTGGCAAAATACGCGCATAAAAATTTGTAATAATTTAATAACAAATATAGTGAGCTTACCTGTTTTACTAACTATTTAATAATTATTGTAGCATGTCTAATTTTAGCATAAGGTATTTAATTTAAAAAGCAAGAGTTGACTAACAACTAAAACTCGAATAAAGAGTTTGTGTAGATAGTTTTATTCTAAATTCTATCAGCAGATAAACGAGGGTATTATGCCAAATGATTACATAACACTAAAAGCGATTGCGTCGGAACTTAATTTGCAATTAACTGATGGCCGCATAAATAAGGTAAACATAGATGGGGCCACTTTGATTTTATATATAAGATCTAAGGGTTTAAACCACACATTATTAATTTCAGCGGAGCCCTCCAAACCTGGTTTTTATTTAACTACACTTAAACCAAATAATGATGATGTGCCAACAGCCTTTTGTATGTTGCTTAGAAAACATTTAACTAATGCTACTATTACATCTATGCAAATGCTTAATAATGACAGAATATTAGCGTTAACCTTCCTAGCAAAGGATGAACTAAGAGATAGCGTAAATTACACCCTTGTATATGAAATAATGGGTGGTTTTTCAAACATTATTTTAATTGACAACGATAATCATATAATAGACGCCTATAAACGAATTTTTGAAGCGACTAATGGTAGAACGATAATTCCATATACTGAGTATGTGCCTCCTCTTAAAACTAAACCACCAATAGATGACGCTCAATTAGACTCGAAAATTAGTCTTACATCCATTGATTCTGATGTAAAGTTATTAGAATCGGTTTCTGGGCTGTCGAGAGAAAGTGCTTGTGAAATAATTGAAAGGTCAAAAAAATCCGATTTATTAACCGAATTAAAAAGGTTTGCGAGTATTTTTGATAATGAGAGTTATAACCCATCATTATATCTAAAAAATGGTGTTATTAAAGATTTTTGTGTATTACAATATCAGACGATGACAGGTGATTGGGTGGCTACAAAAACATTGAATGATGCTCTTAGCAAGTATTATGAAGAGATTCAATTAACTGATAGAAAAAAAAAGGATGCAAAAGAAGTAATACAATTATTTAAAAGGCATAAAGCGCAAATTTCCAGAAAAATAAAAGATGCTGAGGAAAAATTAAAAAGAGAAGCTGAAGTTGATAAATTGTTGCAACAGGCAGAAATTCTGAAGTGCAATATCTATAGAACCAAAGATTTAAACGGAAAAATTGCAAAATCAATTACTTGCTTTGATTATTATAACAACGAAGAAATTGAGTTGCCGCTAGATCAAAAGCTAACAGCAAAAGAAAATTTTTCTTCGTACTATAAAAAATATACAAAACTAAAAGGTGCAGTTTTGTATGCAAAAAATGATTTAGAGAAGTTAAAATTAAAGAACGAATATCTAAATTCAATCGAAGTGGCAATTGAAAATTGTACATTAAAAGAGGAATATGCGGAGATAAAAAAAGAATTGCAAGATACAATGGGATTAAAGAGAGATTTGAATGTTAAAAAGGTATCAAAAAAGGAGAAAAAAACTAAACCATTAAATATAATAATCGAAGGATTTTCAGTTTATATTGGAAAAAATAATTATCAAAATGATGCTGTAACTTTTGATATTGGATCCGGTCGTGATATTTGGCTACATGTTAAAAATTATCATAGTGCACATGGGATTATCATAACAGAAGGTAGGGAGATCCCCTTTTCTGTAATATCCAAAGCGGCACAATATGTAGCAGAGATGAGTTCAGCGAGAGCTGCTGATAGAGTAGAAGTTGATTATACTTTTAGGAAGCACGTAAAAAAACTAGGAAAACCAGGTTTGGTAACATATACTGATTATAAAACTGTGCAAGTTAAACCTATGAAATTTACATAAGAAAACTTGTTTGCGGATTTAAAATTTTTCAGTTATGAAAGGAGATAATATTAAGATTTAGAATAAAATTCGGGACTATAATTTTGATCTCCTTTTAAACATATGTTTTAATTGAGAGTATTTAATTGTTATTAGGACCGTTGCGAAAACAAGCATTAAGGTTCCAATAATTAAGTTCAGTTTAAAATCGTCATAGCCCCAAACCACGGAGAAAAATGTTGCAAACACACTTTCAAATGAGTACAAAAATGAAATTCTGCTAGCAGATATAATTTTTTGTACTGAAAACTGACTAAAAAATGTTAATGCTGTAGATGGGATGCCCAAAAAGAGTAAAGAAATTATAATATTGATATCAATATTGACAGGTTTGTTGTAATCTGTTGTGTAAATAGTCGCAAAAAAAGCAATAGTTATAACCGTTAAGAATTGAATCAATGTGAAATTCATAGGATCTATTGGTTTTATAGAAAATTTTTGACTGGTATTTTTTTCTACAAACAGGAAGTGGAATGTAAATGAAAGCGCACATAAAACCGCTAGAAAATCACCTATTACAAAATTCATTTTACCAAAGAATGTGTTTGAAACTACTAAAACGCCTATGAACGCTATCACTGCGGCAATGAGAGGTTTGATTTTAAATTTACGTTTATTTATCATGCTAGCGATAGGTGTGAATATTATAAAGAGATCTGTAAACAAACCTATACGAGCTGGGGTTGTGGTTTCTCCAGCGAACGTTTGGAACATATAAGCTAAAAACAAAGCCAGACCTGTTGAAATTCCAGCAATTAGCTCTTCTTTTGAAAAAGCGGTAAAATCAAAAAAATGAAATGCCTTCCTTTTAGAAAGGCATAATTTTGCGGATAACAAAACTAGATAACCCAAAGAAAATCGCATAAAAATTATAGCAAATGCAGGAAGGTTAGCGTCAATGATCATTTTGAGAGCAATAAAACTTGCGCCATAAACAGCGCACTGCATAATAACATTAACATAAGCCAATCTTATTGGTTTCATAAAAATTCCATTTAGTACAATAGTATAATAGTATCTCAACAAAAATTTTATTCTTATCTTTAGCACGAACAGTGAAGCGGCATAAGAGTAATGAATTTTAAATGTGTCAATATTACAGTAAATAATATCATTATTTAGGAGTTTAAGCAAATTGAAATTGTATTAAAAACTAATGTTTGTTTGAGTTTTTGACCACAATTATATTCTGTAATAAAACCATCCAAGATTTTTAGAAACCCTGTTTATTTAAGACAATAGGGGCGTTATATTTGTAGTTTGCTTTGATATTGAAATAGGCATGCATACTCCAGATGTCACAAGGGTTAGTTTTTTTTATGTTTTTTAAACCTATTCAATGTTAGTATGGAGATTAAAGTGAAAATTAAAATGTACATATGTTCAAATTCTGGATTCATAAAAAATGGCATTGATTTAACATAGCATTGTTAACAATAAAATTCAGACAAGGATATTTTTCATGCAATAATTATTTTAAAGACGCAGAGTTTATAATTTAGCACCACCTGATTTTAAGTTATCAATCAGAAGCAAATTTCTTTATCTAGGGATATGAAAATTTAACACATAAAAACACATATTAATATTTAGAATCTATACAAAAACAACTAAATTTCATATTGCTTTAAAACAAATTATTGCAATATTGAATTTTACATGATAAAATATTAATAGCTTAAATTTTGATTCTAGAACTAGTTAATTAATAGTTGCTAGTGAGATAAAAAATTAAGCAACATTTAAAATCTATATTTAAGATTGTGAGTTTAAAGATAAATAATGGAGAATTATATATGTCAAAATTAAATGATCATCTCATTACAAAAGTGAAATCCACACCCTGTGAAACTCAAGTTATAACAGAAGGCCCCATAAGAATAACAGTCCTCACTCATTCTGTTTTGCGTGTTGAATATTCTGAAAATTGTGTTTTTAATGATGAACCAACACAAATAGTATGGTATCGTGATTTAGGAACATGTGATTTTAAGACTGACGAAACAAAAAAGCACATCATAATAAAGACTGATGAATGCGAGTTTAGAGTTAACAAAAAAAAGGGCAGGGTAGACAGTGTAGTTATTAATGGTACTATAATATCTTGCAATAACAAAAAGAATTTAAAAGGCACGACTAGGACTTTAGATATGACTTTTGGTAAAACAAGGTTATACAATGGAATTATAGGTTCGAATGGTGTAGCGGTAATGGAGGATAAGTCATTAATTCTAGATAACGATGGTATGTTTAAACCTACGATCCCTAAAAAAGATGAATACGTATTTGCTACAAAAAACTATATTGAGCTACTTAATATTTTCTTTAAATTATCTGGCATGCCGCCACTAATACCACGGTATGCACTAGGCAATTGGTGGAGCAGATATCATGAATACACACAAGCAGAATATTTAGAACTTATTGAAAAATTTGAAAGTGAGGGAATACCACTTTCAGTTGCAACTATAGATATGGACTGGCATTGGGTAGATATTGAAAATGAATTTGGTCCAGCATATCGTAAAATACGTGGTTGGACAGGATATAGTTGGAACACTAAATATTTCCCAGATTACAGAGAAATGTTTAAGCAATTAAAAGAAAAAGGTTTAAAAATTTCACTGAATCTCCATCCTGCAGATGGCGTTAGAAATTATGAATCGATGTATATAAAAATGTTAATGGAAATGGGTTTGGACTCCAAAAGTCAGGATGCTATCCCTTTTGATTTTACAGACGAAAACTTTATAAACGCCTATTTCAAAGTTTTGCATAACCCGTATGAAGAGGATGATGGTGTTGATGTCTGGTGGATTGATTGGCAACAAGGCAAGAAGTCAAAAATAAAGGGATACGATCCATTATGGGGACTTAATCATTTTCATTATTTAGATGCAGCACGCGATGGCAAGAGACCCTTTATACTATCACGCTATGGTGGCCTGGGCAGTCATAGATATCCAGTTGGTTTTTCTGGTGATACTGCAATTTCTTGGCGTGTATTAAAATTTCAACCTTATTTCACTGCTAATGCCGCAAATGCAGGATATATAACATGGTCACATGACATAGGTGGGCATCATTTGGGTTCGCCTAATGATGAAGAACTTTTCTTGCGTTGGGTTCAATTTGGTGTATTTAGTCCTATCCTTAGATTGCATAGCACTAAGGCGGTACGTGGCAAAGAACCATGGACATTTGAATCTGTTTATCCAGATATAAAGAGACAATTAATCTTCAGACATAAATTAATACCTTATCTATATACAGCTTATTACAGGAGTTATACAGAAGGTCGAGCGATTTGTGAACCATTATATTACAAACATCCGAATGATCCTGCCTCATTCACATTTAAAAATGAGTATTATTTTGGTGAAAATCTTTTAGTTCTTCCTATAACAAGCCCTTCAGATAAATCAGGATTATCTAATGTTTCTGTATGGCTTCCAGAAAACAGAAAGTATGTGGACATATTCACAGGTGAAGTATACATGGGTGCTGGTGTAATAAATATAACTCGGAACAAAACCTCTATACCAGTTTTCATGACAGATGGTGGGATATTACCATTGGCAGTATGTGAAAACAATTCAACAGAAAATCCGAAAGCTTTAGAGATATATGTTGTAGGTGGAAATGGTGAGTTTGTGCTTTATGAAGACGATGGAATAACGGATGGTTATAAGAATGGTAATTTTGTTCAAACAAGATACTCAATCAGGCTAAAAGAAAATACGATGATATTTGAAATTGAGGCAAGCACAGGAAATTTGGAATTAATTCCAAAGGAGCGTGATTATGAAATAATTTTCAAAGATCTTGTCACATATAAAACTGTGGATGTATCCGCATCTGGCAAAAGAGTAAAATATTCTGCAGATACTAACTCAATTGGTGTAGGAAGGATTAGCCCATCATCTAATTTGGTTATAACATTAACAGAAGTGGTTTTAGCAAAAAGTTAATACAGGGGAGTAAAGTACAACATACTTGTTTTAGTTTTGCAATTCAATAGAGCACAGTTAAACTTGTTTTTGTGATCTGAACATTCGAGTTTTTGCTTTGTACGTAATAAATGAACACTAACTCTGATAATTGCTATTTGCTATACTGGAGTCTCTGTAGTACAGAGAAAATGTTTGACGCTATTAGTTAATGATAATAAGTTGCAAAAAGATTTTGAATTAACAACTAGATAAGAAACAAAAGTCGCAGGGCAGTTGTGCAGACAAGAAAGATTAAAATCCTAACAGCTTTTGAGGGCTTGTAAAAAGGCTCGCGATTAACACTCCGCAATAGATGGTCTCTATATGATGAAGATTTAGATTGCAAATCGAGCGATTTGAATGTAAATATAGTTAATAAGTCACAGATCTACACAGATATTCCCATTTAGAAAAGAAGTGCAAGACATTAATATTTGTGAAAATCGATAGCCACGCCGATGATATTATATGCAATTTAACAGCAAAATTTACAGTCATTGTCCCGATGTAATTATACTGATCTTTAATTTGGCATACCTTTTTGCTTTTCATTAATGCTAGCACACGTAAAGATATTTGAGGCAAAAGACAATCGCACACCCGTGATTAGAATATATCAAAGGATATATGTCGATGCTTTTGACATTATTTCACAATTTCTTATAATAAGAATTGCATGAATAACACTGATGCGGAGATCTTGCAGTTTGCCCGCTAAACTCCATAACTTTAGCTATAGAAGGATCAAACACTTTGGACATTAGCAGTGTTGTTGGATTTAAACATTGCAAAAAGATGTCAAACCCTAATTCAGTGGTGTTATACCAGTATGGTATGAGGAATATTTATCAATATATTTGACAAGGAGTTCAATCATTTGATCTATTGATTTTGCTGGATATACCATATCTTCTGAAATATCAGGGTATCGAATTCTCGTATCCATTCTTCTACCAGCGCACAATTGGCTCGTCCCTTCACAATTGGTATAGGCTATTATTAATCGTTTAAGCGTCCAGGCGTTTGCTACTTCACATAAAGTGCCGGCGCCACCTCCGACGGTAATTACAGCAGAAGCATTAGCCACTATTGTGTTTCTAAACATGTCAAGGCCAGTAGGGATAGCAATATCCACATATTCATTGGCGAGCCCGATGTCAAATGATGGGAGGATACCTATGGTATCGCCTTCGGTATAATTTTTTGAAGCGTGTGCACCCATACAGGCTGCATTCATAACACCGCCAAGGCCACCACATTGAAGTCTATATCCTAAATCAATAATAGCTTTTCCTGTTTCAAAAGCCATATATTGTTTTATTGAATTTTCGCTTATTAGTGCGTCACCTATGACAGCTATAATTTTTTTTCGCATTTAATGTCCTTAAGTTATTTATTTTTGTGCTACTGGCACTGTTAATATATTAACACAACTAATCTAGTTATGCATCAAATTTTAAGTTAGTTAGAGTTAAGGTTCAAGAAATCCTTTTCTAGAATTTGAGTAGTTTAGATATTCTGGCATCCATAATCCACCTTGTGTTGGTCTGTGGCAGAAACCTTTGTTAACTCCAGTAATTGTATCATACCAATCTGTAAAGGGCACACGGTCCTTGGCTTCATTGAGCATCTTAACAATTGCGGATGATATAGTTTTCAATAGCGTTTGATCGTTTGTTAGTGAGGCAACCCACATCATCCAGTCGGTTTTTGTGTATGTGTCACGAGAATCTAGTGGTATTCCATAGGGCGCAGACTTTTTAATATAGAAAGCACATTCTTTTTCAAAGAGACTATCTGAAAACAAGGATAATTTAAAGATTTTATCCCAAATTAAATTGTATTTAAGACTCCATGATTCTCTTTCATTTAGTGTTAGTGAAGTGTGTGTGCCTACGTCTGATAGATGTTCAAGTTCCGCGGCTAGACTCCTGGCTTTTTCTAAATAAATGGTACCACTATCCTTATTTAGTTTGTTTAATAAAAGACCCCATGCGCCGATTGCGATAATTGATTTTATAGTTAAATTCACATTCTTGCCTAATGTTCCGGCAAAATCATCTGTACAGAGTTGAGCTTGAGGAAATATTCCGTATGAAATAATATAATCAACCCATTTCTGCAACAAATCTACATTTAATCGAATAAAATTCTCATCACCAGATTCATTAAAATAGGCGGCAGATAGAATTATCATATTACCACATTCTTCTGTGGGCATTTGTGCTTTTAATGAATAGATTCGTGACCTGTTTGAAAGACGATAAACATGCCGTCTAATAGGCGCCAGATAAACGCTTCCAATATTATGTAGTTGATTTCGAATACCATATCGTTGGCCTGTTGCAAATGGATAGCGTCCAATATCGTGCGGTGCAAAATCAAAAGGCCAACTCTTCATTCTTGCGAATTTGAAAACAGGAATCAAAAGGCCCTTTAGTAGTTTAGGCGAGAACATTAACAAAAGAGGTGACGCTGGAAATGAAACGTCTACTGTATTCATGCAACCATTTGACGCACATTCTTTTGAAAAACAAAGGAGCTCATCGCCATTATATACAGTTTTTAAGCCAGCGAAGACCTGCCTATATGCTGCTATTTGTGTTATGTAATATTCACGTCCGTACTGCGCTGTAATTTTAAATTCCCTTTTTTCATCAAAGTCTGCAACTTTTTTTGTGATAGAATCATGAGCTTTCAGCAATTCAGTTAATGCGTTGAGGATGTCATAATATTCAGTAGCCCAAAATCCATTCTTGTAAATTCCAAAATAATTGATAGATGCAATATCATCGAATGCAATAATATTGAAATAGGATATTTTTGTTTGATTATTAACAATGCCTTCAAATTTTGAAACTAGAACCTTTTTATTAAGATTGTTTTCTGGGATATCTAGTTTTTTCAGAAATCGTCGCATTTTCCCAGCGGTAGTTGCAATTATATCTGAATTTCCAGTTAAATATAACCAGCCCCAATCAATTTCCTTGTAATCACCTGCAGTTGTTAAAGGTCGTTGTAGAGCTCTTCCTATATATCCAACTTTGCCACCTGCAAAAGGAATTGCCGCACTTTTCGTAAGCTTTTTTCCCTCATCGTATGCAATTTTTTCGTTGAAACTAATCAAAATTTGAACAGAATGCTCATTACCATCACAACTCTTACATTCTACATCGATAAAAGCAAATGGACATGATGATAGTGATATGTTGTTAGGCAAGAGAGGTTTAGTAAATTTTAAAGTCAATGTAACCATTGAGTTTTCAAATTCGTATTGTGTTGATGATAGTGAGAGTTTTAGACTTTTCTGAGGAATAATCTCGTCAGAACCTTTGAGCCCCATAAAACGATACGCGACTCCATCAATGATAATGTTACCATTAATAGGTTTATCTGCACCTGTCCACATTGATGTCACAGAGTCATAAAGATTATCACTTGTACTCCAAATAGATATAAGTGGATCGAGTGTAATAAGAGGATATGCAGGAAGTCTGGTTTCAATCATTATTAACCTCATTTAGCAATTGCATAAGACAATAAATACTTTATATAATAATATCATAATATTTAGTAAAATTCAAATAAGAGAGCGCATTTATGGTGTCTTACCTTTAGTAAACTAAATTTAGAGTTTAATATGGCAGTTTTAATTGCAATTATTACAACCTTTGCGTGCGTGGTCTTTGAGAATTTGCAGTTGTGACTTTAAAACTTTAGCTTGTAGCGAATTATGTGGGGCATGTGTTAGGCCTGTTTCCCAAAAACCGCCTGTGTAACCATCTGTCATGGTTTTCGGGAAAACCTTGATATCTATGAGAGTTGTGATTGTGTTTTGGTGTGCTTTTTCTAAAGCATCGCTTAGTTCATCTAATGTTCTAACAGTATATGCTTCGCATCCGTATGCCCTAGCACTTTGTGCGTAATCAATAGGGACAAAGTCGCTTGACGCTTGTGCAAATTTTCTAAACTCTGTAGCAAGTGATGAGATTCCCTTTCCCATTTGCAAATTGTTTATACAACCAAATCCACCATTATCAAACAAAAGAACTATAATCTTAATATTTTCTTGAATTGATGTTACTATTTCACTATGTAACATTAGATAACTTCCGTCACCTGCCATAGCATATACTTCTTTAGTGGGTTCTGCTATTTTGCTACCAAGTGCACCTGCTATTTCATAACCCATGCAGGAATACCCATATTCCATGTTGTATGAATAGAGGGAATTTGTTGTCCACATTCTTTGCAAACAACCCGGCAAACTTCCAGATGCTCCTACAATAATTGCGTCTGGTGTAATTTTTTTTCTGATTAACGCGACCGCAGATGTTTGGCATATTGTTGTAGAAGTAATTTTTTCAAAATCGTTAATTACAGAGGGTGTCATTGAATGCACTTCAGGTTTGAAATTAACTTTATTAAACACTACAGAGGATAAACGCTCATACTCATTCTGCCATGCTTCTTGCGCTTTATTAATTTCGTCTGTGTATTCTGTCATATAATCGCTGATAAGCGGTGCTAGAGACTCACAAAAGCGCTTGCAATCACATATTACGCGAGTTGAATCAAGTTTTGATGCATGGAATAGTGACGCATTGATTGCTAGAATTTTGGCATTTGAAAATAATGTTTTAGAAGATGTTGTAAAATCAGAAAAGCGTGTACCAAAACCTATAATTAAATCGGCTTTTTGTGCGATTGAATTTGCCATTGAATTACCAGTTACTCCGATGCCGCCAAGGTAATATTCATGTGAACTAGGAATAGTACTCTTCCCTGCTTGTGTTTCAGCAAATGGGATTTTGTGTTTGCTTGCGATTTTGGAAATAATATCACCAGCCTCGCTATATCTTGCTCCACCACCTATGATCATAAGAGGATACTTTGCATTGAAAATGAGTTTTACAGCCTCTTTAATTTCAATATTTGTGCATTCCTGTCTTAAAATATGATGATATCGCGGTTTGAATAAGTCAGGCGAGAATTCATAAACCTCTCCTTGCACATCTTGTGGAAGAGCTAGTGCAACTGCACCAGTGTTTGCTGGATCTGTTAACAAACGCATAGCGTTAAGTAGTGCTGATTCTAACATCTCAGGTCGGTAAATTCTGTCGAAGAATTTAACTAGTGGCCTGAATGCATCATTGGTTGTAATAGACAAATCGTGAGGTTGTTCTACTTGTTGCAAAACAGGGTCAGGATGTCTTGACGCATAGGTGTCTCCTAATAACAATAGTAATGGAATATTATTAACAGTGGCGGTCGCAGCAGCAGTTAACATGTTAGCAGAACCTGGGCCGATACTAGATAAGCAAGGCAGAATTTTACGTCTGTTATTTTGTTTAGCGTACGATATTGCGGCGTGAGCCATACCTTGCTCGTTTTTACCTTGATATATTTTAAGTGAATGATTGCATTCAGCAAGCGCTTCGCCCACACCCAGAACACAGCCATGGCCGAATAATGTGAAAACACCTTCTACGAACTTGATTGTTTTTTCATCAAATATAACATATTGGTTATCTAAGAAGCGTACGATAGCTTCACCTACAGAAATTTTAGTTTTATTCATATATATGATCCTTGAAAGTTGTAATTACATACACGATATTATGATTTGCAAATTTAAGTGGCAGCTCCATCTTGAAAATTAGAAGACTCTATGTTTGTCGAAGCCGCGATTATATGAGAGATTATACCCGCTCTCTGCGCTGGAATCCGAGGTGTCCCTTAAGTCAGCTTGAGAGATTATGTCTTCGATTATCATTGGTTAGTTATAACAGTTTAAGTGTACATAGCTGAGATTTACCTACGCATCCAATAATTATTGTCCATCCTGTGTGCATTTTTGTATCATTACTTTAGAGTGTCAAACCTCGCAAGCGCATAAATATTTGCTGTGATCTGGACACGGTAAGTGTAATAAGAAAACATTTAAGACGATACAGAATATTGCAAGTGATATTTAATGGTAACACTATATCAAGTTATCTTTTGCAAGTGTCTGCATTCACAAGGTGCATCGCATATTTTATAGCTGAGGTTAGAGATTCTTAAAGGTATTCTTAATAAGACCAGGCACTAATTGATCTGGACTTATGTTATAACAACCACTCATGTCTTGGATCGTCTATTCTTGTGTCGATCCATCTGTTGCCATCGAGATGTCGTATCATCCAGGCACAATACATAGGATAACCTGGTGCTGTTACTTGCGCATGTGTCTTGCCTCCATCGAAAAGGCCTGCTGAACCATCTTTTACTGTATAGGCATCTTCATCTATAAAACATGCCCCAAACCCATTTGGGTTTGAAAATCTGTAATAATAGACTTCTGGATGGGGATGTGAGTGAGGTATATAACTCCACCAACGTCCCTGAGGCACTAAAACCTCACCTAAAACCAAATTTGAATATGGTGAATTTGAATCTTCAATAATTGTTATAACATCTCTAACTGCCGTGTTTTCCCATTTATCCTTGCAACTAGTAAAACGCCTTAAATTATCTTTGTCAAATATTTTAGGAGGGAATATGTTTTCGTTTAAAGTTGATTGAATTAAAATTTCACTATCATGCAGTGCTAAAATCGACACTTCAGTGCATCTTGAAAAATGAAGACAAACTGGTAAATCTCTAAAAAAGTTTTTTCGAGTAGCCGTGTAGAGATTATCTTGGAATGTAAAAACCACAGCGCCTTTTACTAGCAAAACTGCAGTCTCCATAGAATCATGTGAGATGTTAATTACTTGATTTTTTTTAATGAGTTGCACCGTTATGTTTTGTAACATATTCTGTGTCACGCCATTTATATTAGACAATTCCTTTACGTTGTTGTCATTAAATTTTGGGTATATGAACATTATATAATATTACCACCTTTTTGGCATTATGTAAATCAAATGATCTTATTTTTTAGCTGGTTTACTAAAATCTGAATGCGAAATCAACTAATGATGAAAGCATCAGAGAGGAGAACAAATTATTGCTAAATGAAAAAATGCTTATCAATCATGATTTAAAGATTTTTTAATGTTGAGATTATAAATTCATATTACTTTCTCTCTCAATTCGGCGCTGTGCTAATTCCATAGTTATTTGATCTTTTTTCTTGCCAACTAAGTCATAGAAGAGAACAGGTATGACGCATAGTATAATGCTTATACCAGGCACAATAGATACTAATGAAAACATTGCAACACGTTGTTTTAAAAGCAAGTCAGTAGCGAAGACCACTGCCTTTTCAGAGTATATTTGTGCAGGATCTATTTGTATAAGGATATAAACTACTACAATTAGACATGTAGCTACTGCATTACCTAGTTTGTTTACAAATCCCTGACAAGCGGATCCAAGCGCAGTATCTCTAAATCCAGTTTTCCATTCCATATAATCTAGAGAATCCCCAATCATGGCATAAGCAGTTACATTAAGCGCTCCTAATGGAATGCATTGAATAATAATGAATGGGATGCAAATAAATGTTGCCCAACTAAAACCATATACAATGTTTAATAGTCCCATTACCAAAGTAAGAACACCAGCTATGAAACCTGCAACGCCCGTAAAGATTATTATTTGTTTATAATTAAATCTTTTATATAACAAAGGCATTACGAGCATAGCACCAAACATGCCAATGGCAGAGCACACCGTAAAAATAGTGGTGACTGTGCTAATTGATGCTTCAACGGCTTGAGATCTCGCAGCTTCATCTGCTAGGCTTGAAATTTCTGGCCCTATATAAAATGCATAACGAGCAACGTGTACGGCACCTGCTTGCATAAGATATCTGCCACTTGATAAAATGCCCATGATAGTTACTAGCATCAAGGGTTTACATTGAAGAATCCGCTTTAGAGTATTTGTTTTGTCAGCAGGGTTTTTCTTTTTTACGGGAGCCATTACCCGTTCTTTTACTCCAAAGTAAGAGAACATAAACAAAATTATTCCAATAACAGAGCAAACAGAAGCAATTATAATGTATCGTAGTTTTGATGATTCGACACCCACGAGATCAGGTCTTGCAATTGGTAAAATAAATCCGAGTACTGCAAAAATTGCTATCGGCAGTGCGGTGCCTATACCATTAAGTGTTCTTCCAAATGATATAACATTAGCCCGCTCACCTGGGTGTGGTGTCATTATATTAGGCATGCTCCAAAATGGAACATCAGCTACAGTATAAATCATTCCCCACAAAACATATACAAAAGAAGCTAAAACCATGGTGCCAGTTGCGGACAAACCAAAATCATAAAACATTAAGAATGACAAAATGGCGATAGGAATTGCGGAGATAATAATATATGGACGCATTTTTCCACTTTTAGGTGTAGCACGATCTATAATCATGCCCATTAAAGGATCGTTTATTGCGTCCCAGACTCTAGCAAGCAGCATTAATAATAAGACAAATATTAAAGGAGTGCGTAATACATTTATGTAAAAATCGGAAATATAACTAGACATAACAGCATATATCATGCCTTGTCCACATGCTGCAATTCCAAAGGAAATAATTTCTTTTCGTGGTACAATTTTTTGAACACTATTAACTATATCGCCACGTGAATTATTGGGATAATTAGAATCAACTTTTAAGTTGGTATCCTTTTTCATAAAGACCACCCTCGTTAATTATTATATAAATATATCCATAGTAGAAAAATTTATATTAATATAATAACATAAAAAGATTGCTAATATCAACCCTTTATTTTATTATTAACCAAATTTATATTTATTTTTTACATTTTAAATAAATTTTTATTGTATTAAAAGGATGTTCTCATTCGTAAACAAGAGAAAGCAGGAGGTGCAACATTTATGGAATTTAGATTTAAATCAAACCTGTAGTTGAATTTTGGATAAAAGTTAATATTTTGCTGATTTTATGAATTTAGATGATGTGTGAAATAGAAAAAAAATTTTCAAAAATTCAAAATTTTAAATTGCTCAAAAATTCTACAGAAGTATTAGAAAGAGGATTTAAATTGTTGTATGGGGAGATATAAGAATACTAGTATTTGAGAATAAAACGCCGCACTCTGACAAGAATACGGCGGTTTTTAGATTTCTAAGATGTTTCTCCTAATTTTGCTTTAACAAGATCTGCTAGAGTAATATTTGAGAAGTACTCATCAAGGACGGTATCTATACCTAACCATTTGTCCTTTAAAATTTGAGATGGATTTAACCAATCATCAGTTAAAACGGACTCAAGTGTCCCCTCTGTAATCTTAAATACTTCTGAGACTTTGTAATCTTCAAGAGGTCTGTTTAATTTGTAACCACCAGAAGCACCACGATGGCTATCAAGCAAATTAATTCTTGTCAGGCAAGTGACTACTTGCTCGAGGTATTTTAAAGAAACATTGTGACGCGTAGAAATGTTTCTAAGAGACAAATATGATCCACCGCTGTGTATTGCGATATCCATTAGAATGTGCAGAGCGTATCTGCCAGATGTTGAAATCTTCATGCAATAAAATCCTTTATCATAGTTGTATGAGTTAGCAACTCACCGATAATAAGTATATCATAAAAAAAAGTAAATAAAAAATATTTTTGCAACAGAAAATCAAAATATGAGTAATTTTGTTGCAAAAATAAAATTTAGTTTCAAAATATAAGAAAATTTTTGATTTTCATTAAAATTTATATGGAGTTGTGATGATCATTAAAAAGATTTTTGTTGCAAAACAGCACGAAAAAGAGAGAATTTTGTCGAAGTTCTGTTGCATTATAGATCTAGTATTCTGAATACATGATAAAACCCTAATAATTTTGTGAAAACAAACATAGGTAAGAATGCCATGAAAGAGAGAATTAGGTTTGCAATTGTATTTTAAAAGATAGATAATAATTTAGAGAAAAAATGGTATTTGCAAAAACTTCTAGTTTCATAACTAACTAATGAACAGATAGCAACTATTTTCATTTGAAAGGATTAATATAATAAAGCAAAATTTAAGCCTTACTTGAAGAGTTTTTTTGTTTTTAATAAAATATACTTTGATATAAATTGTAAAATCACTAGCATATATTGACAATTGTGATTTAAAGTATTACAATATTAAGAGACATATGGTCTATTATTTAATTTGATAAAGGAAAATTTTAAATGAACAGGAAATTCAAAAAGTTTACTGCAATAATATGCATTACGATTTCTGTATTGTTATTATTCATTGCCATTATGATACCTTTGTCAAACATCATAATTGGCACGGGCTTTAAGGGTGGGACGGTTGATGACTTATTAAATAGTAAAAGTGATATCACAGCAAGTATAAAAAATGAATACAAAGGCAAATTTGATGTACGAATTGTATTAACAAAAGAAAAGAATTTGGGATCTGTAAATATTAGGCAAAAGATTTTAAATGATAAGTTTAACGCTAAATATGGTACTACTGTGGGAGGCACATGTAGTGAAGTTGCGACAACACTATTGATTAAAAAATTCGGAAGGCAAAAAGAAAAAACTTATCAATACACTTTTGACACAGTAATGGATATTGCCATAAAAAGCAATCTTTGGACATCTAATGGAACCAAAGGATCTGATATTGATAAGCTTGTCACAAAATCATTCCAAGGAACAGGTTCATCGAGATGGGGCAACAATGATTATGTTGGTATTTATAACACGTTGGCAAATGATATTGACAATGGTTATACAACAATATTATCATGCATTGGGCATAGCATGCATGCGGTTGGGTATATACATTATACTGTAAAATATAAAACCCAAATACTTTGGTTGAAAATTGAATCCACCACTATAAAAAAATATGTTATTGTAAATGATGGTTGGCAGGATGCATCAACAGATGTAGAGAATAAACAATATTCATATTACCCTGAAGAATCATTTGTTTTTCCAGATTTTGTGTTAACTAAAGTTAAGGGTTAAAGGGTTAATGATATTATGCGTAGAATAAATAAAATAAATAAAAATGTTATAATATTGATTATAGTTATAACTATTATGAGTAGTTCTTTACTTATTTATTTTGGTGTTGTATATAAAAAAACCGAAATAACTATAAAATCATTTGATAGAAAAGTAACTTTATCGTTAGGAAAACATCGAATAGGAAGAATTACGGAAGACAATCATTATAATAATATAGTTTTTTATGAAAAAGAGGATTCGGTTTTAAAAACGATTTTGAATAACAGATCTTTAATTAGCACGCGCACGGTGTCTACTGGTGATACAATTTATTTACTCTTGTACAATAACTATTATTATACGGTTTGGTGCAAAAATAATGATAAATATTTTATAATTCATAGTGCATATATTACATTAAGTGGACAGTATTATCCTGATTTGCATATTCCAATTATTGCAGAGGATTCTCACACTGTTGCGGATATTGTAGATGGTACAAACATAGCAAGAACCGAATGGCGTTCATTATATTCATATGATGATTTTGATATGGTTATTGAATCTATTAAAAATGTTAATCAAGATTATGTTGCAGATATTAACGAGGATGAGAGAGTAATACGATTATATCCTTATGCTCGTATTGATAGTGACGAATATTCAATAGTGAGAGATGTTGTTGTAATTGTTACAGAATATGAGGGTGGTTTACAATTTGTTGTCGAGGGGTATTATAAATGACAAATTCAAATATTGCAATCAAACTTCAAAATATACACCAATCCTATTATGAAAAGGATGTGCTGGTAGGACTTGATTTGCAATTAGAAAAAGGACAAACCATTGGTATAGTAGGAAAAAATGGGGCAGGAAAATCTACCATTTTAAAAATTATAGCAGGTTATATTAGTAAATTCGATGGAATTTACGTACAAAACATTAAAACTTTTTCGGCTCTAATTGAAAATCCCATTTTTATTGATGGGTTATCAGGACTAGAGAACATAAAGTACATTTTAAATAAAAAAGAGTATGATATTGCGATCTCATTTGCACAGCAATTCGGACTATTAGATTACATTGATAAGAGTGTGCGCAAATACTCTATGGGCATGAAACAAAAGTTGGCAATAGCAATTGTTTTTTCTCGCGACGCAGAGTTGTATTTGCTAGATGAACCATTTAATTCAATTGATTATGAGACTGCAACAAAATTAATTGATATTATTAATTCAAAGCGTATGTTGGGTGTTAGTACTATTGTTGTCACTCACAATATGTCCAGAATTGAAGAATATTGTGATAATATTTTTCAATTGAAAGATGGCATATTGAAAACAAAAGAAACTATGGATCATAGCGAAATTCAACATAAAAAATACTTGTTAAAATTTGCTAGTGTTGAGGCCCTCGAATTTGCAAAAAGCATACTAAGCGAATTTGCGATATTTGAATCGGAGATAAGCAATTGTATCATTGTTAAGTCGACAGTGGATAATGTAGGGACAATATTAAAAAAACTCGCAGACCATTCATTAATAGGTTTAACCGAAATTTAAAATAACTTTAAATAATGGAGATGAGGGAGCATGTTTAGAGAAATATATAGAATATTAAAAAGCAACGTGTTAACAATAACAGGGATGTGCTTCTTTATTGTTTTGATTATAATTGGTTGTTATTATGCAATTAATTGTGAGATTAAACCTACATATAATATAAATGAATATGCTAGCAATTCCGAGCTAGAAATAAGGATTGAAGAGCTTCAGCAGCAGAATGAAGAAATTGAATCTTTAAGATATATGGAATCTGAGATTGAATATAATAACAGATTAATCAGATTGTACAAATATATAATTAATAAAAATATTACATATGATGATCTCATTAATAATTACACAAGTTATGATTCAAATCCTCAATTCCCAAATGATATTTACGATTTCATGATTGCAATTTTCCTCCCAGTATTTATTTTTACTATATTGATTATTATTATAATCTCTACTATGGTAGTCAATTATGATTTTTCTAACGGCATTTGGAAGCAAAAATATGCATCTCAGACCCCACGCAGTTCTATACTTAAAAATAAGTTCTTTGCTACCCTTCTAATATCTGAAGCGGTCTATATTCTTTCCGTAATTTTGATGCTTATTTTGGGATCTGTTTACAAATTAAATTATAAATTTATTGTTTTTGCAGATTTAACTAATATTCTTGTAATGGGTGCAATTGATTATTTAGTTTTGGTTTTTTTCTCGGGCTTCATTTCGATGGTCTTTTTTAGTATTACGATATTTGGCATTTGCACACTCATAAAAAACATGTATATTGCACTATTAGTTAATTCAATTTTTGTCGTAGCCTATTTTATTATAGGAACTTCATCTCGCGGCATACTTAGTATATTAATGAGTGAACCATCGCTTTTTTATACAACTGATAATCCACTATGGTTAGCATGGTTGCTATGGTTGATTAGATATGGTTTAGCAATAGGACTTATTTTTCTTGCTAGACACAAATTTACAAAAAGGGAATTAAGCTAAAAATTCTAATATTATTTGCAGATTGGTTAAATCCAGCGGATGCAGCAACATTATAAGGAAGTAAATAGTTACACACAAATTTTTATATACTATTGTAATTTGAAGATAATGGCAGAGTATAAAATTGCAAAAGTATTATAAAGTGTTTTATAGATTATCATAATCATCTAGAAATGAAATTCTTTCACCATTTTTTCTGAAACCTATAATTGCATCTAAATTTACGTTGCTAATGCTTTTGAAAATATTTTTAGGCGCATTCGGATTAATTGTTTTGATGTGCTTCAGTAGTTCCTTTATCTCTTCGCGTTTTGATGCACCCATCCCATCATCGCACAATGAGCAGTTTTCGGTGAACCTGCAAGCACATTTAATGAATGATAAGTTGTTATAGGTTTTCCAATTAACAATATCAGTTTCTTCAACCTTGTATAAAGGTCTAATTAATTCCATGTCTTCAAAATTCGTACTTTTTAATTTTGGCATCATAGTTTGTATTTGACCATTATACATCATGCCCATAAGAATAGTTTCAATTACGTCATCGAAATGATGTCCTAGTGCGATCTTATTACATCCCAATTCTTTAGCATGTGAATACAAAAATCCTCGTCGCATTCTGGCACATAAATAACAGGGAGATCTATCTGTAGCGGTTACTATTTCGAAGATGCTTGACTTGAAAATTTCGATTGGTATATTCATAAGTTCGGCATTGTTTATAATCACATGTCTGTTTATTTCGTTATAACCCGGATCCATGACTAAAAAGCGCAATTTAAAATTACAATTCCCATGTTTTTGCAACTCTTGAAAACACTTAGCCATTAGCATTGAATCTTTGCCACCAGAAATACATACAGCGATAGTATCATCATCTGTTATAAGTTGATAATCATTAATAGAAGCTACAAATTTTTTCCATATGCGACTTCTGTATGTAGTGATAATACTACGTTCTATTTTTTTATATTCTTCATTCGACAAGGTAAATATCCTCTGTTTGTTCTAGATATAACTAAATATCATACGTCATGTGGCATAATTTTATTAAACATAAACCAAGTATATCCAGAAATTCATTAATTTCTTTAAGTGTTGTTTGTCGCCCTAGACTAATTCTGAAAGAAGATAGGGCATCAGCCTTGTTGCCAGTAATTGCAAAAACAATTTTTGAAGGCATTCCTCTAGGTGTGCACGCCGATTTTGATGATACACAAACATTATAACTATCCAAACAATCACAGATATCCGTGCTTTTAATATTTTTGATTCCAATATTGAGGATATAAGGTGTGGCATCTTTGGGACTAAAAATTTTAACGCCTTTAATCAATTCTAATTTTTCTCGAAGAACTGTGTTAAGGTTTGTAATATGTTTTAAGTCGCTAATGTAGCTAGCTGTTGCTAGCTCTAGTGCCTTGCAAGCAGAAGCAATCAAAGGAGCTGATGGCGTGCCACTATGATAAATTGAAATACCACCATGACCATGTATGATGGGTGTTAATATAGTTTCTTTGTGTCTAGCAAGAAAACCAGCCCCATTAAAACCATAAAATTTGTGTGCAGCGAATGTAATACAATCGATACCTTTATAACAAGGCATTAATTTTCCAACTGCTTGTGTAGCGTCAGTATGAAACTTGCAATTTGGGTAATCTTTTAAAATATGGAGAATTTGATTAAGTGGTTGAATTACTCCCAATTCACTTTCTACAGTAGCAAGAGATAACAGCACAGTGTCTGGCGTTAGCAAGGATTTTAAATGGTCAAAGTCGATAATTCCATTTGACTTAAGACGCACTAAATCAACAATCCAACCATTATTTTTTAAATGTGTTAAAGTGCCGCTTACGGATGAATGTTCAGATATTACGCTTAAAATTCTTTTTCCACGGCCTGTATATGATTCAGCGATTCCCCGAATAGCTAAATTATTTGCTTCACTTGCAGAAGAAAGCGGAATTATTTCGTATGAATTGTCAAGATCTAGAAGTTGGGCTATTCTGGTTAATGCACCGGTTATTAGATCCCGGCTTTGTAAACCAAATTTATGTGCGGCATTAGGATTGCCATAAAAAGTGGAGGAAATGGCTTTTAAGGTCTCAATCACTAGTGGATCTACAGGTGTATCCGCTGCATAGTCTAAATATATCATATTAACAATCGATATTAATTGTGTGAAAAATGAACATGAGGTAGGATTTCCCTCAATGCTAAATCTTTTTTAATATTAAAAGTGCTTTTATTAAGTTCAAAAAGATTATTTCCATTTGTGTCTATTGAAACTATTAAAGGGCCAAAATTTTTGACGCTCATTATCCAAAATGCCTCGGGCATTCCAAAATCCTCCCATTCAAGGCCCACTATTTTTTCAACCTCTGTAGCTGCAGTTACCGCACAGCCGCCAGGGAATATGCAGTGTAAGGCTTTATGCTTTTTGCACGCCTCAGCTGTGTTTGTCCCCATACCACCCTTGCCAATGATAATTTTAACACTTGTTTTTTCGATAAATGCACCCTCGTATGCCTCCATGCGTCTACTCGTTGTAGGTCCGATTGAAATCATCTCATATCCATAAGGTGTAGTTTTAACTATAGGTCCAGCATGCAAGATAGACATACCACGCAAATCAAAATTTGGAAATCTAGAACTTTCCACTACCCTTCTATGTCCATCATCCCTACAAGTTGCTAGCATTCCTGTTAAGTATACAATATCACCGATTTTAAGATCTAATATTTGTTCGTCACATATGGGTGTTGTAATGATTTTCTTTTTTGAATTATCCATTATAGAGTCCTTGGCTTAGTTTTAATAATTTGAGTTAGAACAGTTTTAATTGCTAAAATAAAATGATCATTTAGATAGAGTTGGCATGCGAGAGAATAGTGTATGTTAAATCGCTATTAATGTGTACAGATCCTCGCCTAGTAGCCCAACATCCAACAGTAATCCCTACACCTAGAGTTGCAGGATGGTGCGATGCAAATTCGATGTTCACACATTGTACGCTTTGGCTTCCAGTTAACCCTAGTGGACCAATTCCAATTGAATCTAGACCATTCTTCAGTCGTATTTCCATATCACGAGCTTTAGGATCCTGGTTATGGGTTCCAATTTTTCTCAAGAGAGCTTTTTTTGATAAGAGTGCTGCTGTTGCTGCACAAGTGCCAATTCCAACGCCAACAACGAGAGGCGGACATGCATTAATGCCCCATTCTACAATAGTATCAAACACAAACTTGACAACGCCCTCGTACCCCTCTAAAGGCATTAATACTTTTGAGCGCCCAGGGAGAGAACAACCTCCTCCTGCCATGTATAGATCTATATGTAAATCGTTCATACCTTTTGCGATTTCCCACTCTATCCACGGCGATAATGCTCCAGTGTTATCCCCAGTATTTCGCTCAGTAAAACAATCTACAGAATTATGTCTTAGTGGAACGGATTTAGTCGAATTTCTGACAGCTGCTATTAATGTTTCTTCAATATCATCTAAAAAAGGGAATTTAGTCCCACATTTCACAAAGAACTGAAGTACGCCTGTATCTTGACAGAGAGGCCTTTTTAAAGCTGTTGCTTTATCGAGATTGTCAAAAATGCATGAATATAGTTCACTAGCTAGGGGTTGTGTTTCATTTTTTTGCATAGTTTGCAGTGACTCATAAACATCGGTTGGCAATTCTATTGCGGTGCATGCTATAATTTTTGAAATAATCGATTCTAATTTACTATTTACCAAAGTGTATTACCGCCTTTTGTGCCTTATCTTAAAGTTTAAATTGTACAGTTAGTAGTAAAAAACATCTTTTATTATTATGTTTCTATAGAGATGGGAAAGATAGAGTTTCAATACTATCACCTTTATTTAAGTTTGAAAGTCAACGCAAGTACTTATAACTAATTACAATCTAAAATTTATAGTATTACTATACTATACAAAATTTTTTTTGTCAAATATTAAAGTCAATTATTCAATTAGCAATTAGATTTTGGAAAATAACAGATGACTGTGTCGTCAAAAGCATATTACTCATTATAAATTTATTTTTTGTTAAAATAAAATTAGAAAAACTTTCGTTTTAGGGTTTAAATGATTAATGTTTGGAAGTTTTTGGTTGTTTATTATGCAAAATACTTTTGGCGATACAATCACAGATAGTATAATTTCTATGAATTGTTTTTTGATATACGATCAAACAGTTTGTGTAGCATATCATTTAAGGATGTGTTCTTGTATTCAGAGTCAACTTTAATGTAATTAGTTTTTCCATTTGAAATCACTAAAAAGCCTACGGGGGTTGCTGTAATTCCACCGCCAACGCTCGAAATTGGTTGGTTAATTGATTCATGGTATTTACTAGGGGTTTTCATGTCAAAAGCACCAGTGACAAAACCAGTCGTTATTTTTTGAACAGGTAGCACTATAGTGTTATCATAGGTTAGTGCATTTCCACATGTGATATCTTCTTTCAAAAAGCATTGCAGTTTATCTATAGTGTCAGTAATAACCTTATTCAAATATTCCATAAAAACCCCTTCTATTTATTATGTGCACATAAATTTAAATTATAAATCATTGTCAAAAAAAGTTCCAGATATTAATAGTGATTCAAAAAAATTCATTCAAAATGGCAAATAAACCCATACGAACAAAAGAAGTGAATAGAAATGAATTATACACAAACAACAACCTCAATAGAAAAAATGTTGATAAGTAATAAAAATTCTTCTTCTTCTTCTTCTTCTTCTTCTTCTTCTTCCCCAACAAGGTTGAAAAATGAAAAAAAAAATTTTAAAATGATACATTACACAATGTGCAGTGTAAAAAAATTTTAAAATTTTTCTAAAG